>CAMCCS010000147.1 GCA_945873295.1 uncultured Clostridia bacterium | reverse complement strand
TACAGGTACAGCCGGGAAAAGGCGATCAGGCAGGCCAGAATGGTGGCGGGGATGCCCATGCGCTTGTCGTGGATCAGCAGGACAACGCAGGCCTCAAAGGAAGCAATGGTATGTCCGGAGGGGAAAGAGTAGTCGTGCTGGGCGGAAATGAGCAAATTGATGTGATTTCCCAGGGTTTCCTGCAGGTCATAGGGGCGGATACGGGCGATCAGGGGTTTCAGCGTGACATTGCACACCAGAACGCCCAGGATGAGGGCCGCTCCCATGGAGAAGCCCACCTTCCGGTATTTGGGGAAGAACAGGAGCACCACCGCAACGGCGATCCAGAAGATGCCGCCGTCGCCGAACAGGGTAATAATGGGCATGGATTTGTCCAGGAACGTACACTGCAGGTGTGCCTGGATCCATTCCAGAATGGGAAGATCAAAGGAAACTGCCAGGGAGGCAAGGAGCTGTCGCACAGCTTCCAGCATCAGGATTCTCCTCCTTCCACAGCGGCGGCTGCCGCGTCTTCAATATAGGTGTACAGAGTCATGGGTTCCAGGATGGTGCCGGAGGCCAGCTGTACAAGACCGGTTTCATCAGGGGTGAATACCACAGTCAGCTGCTGGCGGCCATTGGCATCCCGGTCCTTCCGGACCCAGGACAGGCGCTTGCCCTCGGGCACGGAAACCACGGGGGTCAGCAGTTCCTCGGTTTCGGTGTCATAGAAGCCGGTGCTCAGCTGGGTGTCGCCGTCCATAAAGGTCAGCCGCACCTGTCCCACCGGGATCTGGATGGAACCGGCGATCATGTCGTAAATCATCCACTTGTCATTTTTCAGGGTAAAGAACAACGTGTAGTCAATGGGGAACTCCTTGACCGTGCCGTCGTCACGGGTGGCGGTCATGGTCATGGAGACCCGGACGGAGAACAGGGTATCGGAATACCGGACGTACTCGGAGACCTCCTCATTCATGAACTTCTGGCCGGAACCGGATTTCGTCCAGCTGCGGTCAGCGCTCATGATATACTTGTAGGCATCTCCCGAGGGATCAAAGTAGGTAGCGACGGTGGCCCGGTTGCCGATGTTCAGCAGGAACTTACCATAGGACTCCATGGCCTCAATGGACCGCTGGCGCAGAGCGTCGGAGATGGTGTTTGCCTCGGTCTGTTCGATGAACATACCGGCTTCCTCGTCGTAGCTGACCTCCATGGGATTTCCCGCCTGGTCATTGATGGTGACCGTGGGACGGGCCATCAGGCCGTCAATCTGCTGGATGCAGGTCTTGACACCCGTGGTGCCGATGGGCAGGTACTGGTCTGCCTTGGTGGTGGCGATCTGAATGGTAAAGCTGTCGTCCAGGGGCGCGCCGTTGACGTAGGCGGTATGGCCGTCCATCTTCTGGATCTTATAGCCCTCGGCCCGGTCAAAGAACAGCTCCACGGTGCCCAGGGTCCAGTCAGGAATGTCGGTGACATGCTCCGTACCGCCGGACAGGGTGAAAGAGGCGACTTTTTCATCATCCAGCTTGACAAGATATTTCTTGTCGCCGGAGGTACCGGCAGAGGTCTCGGTATAGGTCAGGGTCTTGCCGGCGGCTTTTTCCTGCATATAGGCAACATAGGCGTCCACACCCTCATAGGGGGTGTCCTGGATCCCGGCGGACTTATAGAGAGCGGCCCAGTCGGGATTCGCGAAGAGCTGGTCGAAAACCTCCTGGCTCTTGATGGTGGGCTGAGAGGCCTCATAGTCCACCAGCCACCCCTGGAGCCACTTGGTAGCCAGCCAGGTGCCGGCGCAGAAGACGAAAATAAGCAGGAAATACAGGGTGTAGAAGATGATGCCGCCTACCCGGGGCCCCCGGCGCTGGGGCGCGGCCTGGGGAACCTCCCGCTGCTGGGCAGTGCGCTGGGCCTGGGCAGTCCGCTGGACCTGGGCGGAGCGCTGGGGCTGGGCGGTCCGCTGAGAGGCAGTCTGCCGGGAAGATGGCTGCTGGACGGAGGTCCGGGTATTCTTTACAGGGGAAGGCTCCCGGTAGACGGGTGTGCCCTCCCGCTTATCCGATTGAAATTTTCCACGGTACATCGTCTTCACCTCTCATTCGGGCCGGACCATCCAGAAGTCCGGCATCTTTCTGGGCTCTGCCTGAAGCAGAGAGTAGCTGTTGATCATCTGAACCTCGCCGGGCTCTCCGTATTTGCCGTAGGTATCCCGGTACATCATAACGGAGGAGGATCCGCCGTCCATATTGCAGGCGTTCACGGCACCGTACTCCACCATAATATCGATGCAGTCCTTATAGGTGCCGCCTACGGAGCCGGGCTGCCGACCGTCAATGCACAGGAAGATCACCGCGCCGTCGGCCCGCTGGCCGATGGCGGTACGGGGGTTATAGCCGGAATTGCTGTTGTAGGCCACATCGTTGACCTCGCCGTTCATAATGAGCACGGGGCCGAACTCACAGCCGTCCCGGATGCCCAGCTCATTGGCCTGCTCCACGGTCATGTTCTTGGCGACGATCAGAACATCGTCCTGGTTGAAGCCCGCGAAGCCGGATTCCTGGAGGTACTCCCGGTAGCTGTTGGAGCGGAACTCGCCCTGGGCATAGACGATGCCGCTGGGTACGCTGCCGACTTCGGGACCGGCGGTGCCGTTATCCAGGAACGCGCCGGCGTTGATGGCGGCAATGGCGCCCTCGGTCTCGATCTGGTGATTGATCCGGGTGCCGGGAATGCTGGTGGACCACTTTTCGGTGGACATGGCCATGTAAACCCGGGACGGATCCCGCACGATCATGATATGGGCGTTGAAGGTCTTGCCGCCGTAGGATTCAATGCGGATGCCGTCGGGGTAGTTGGCCCACTCGTCACCGCCGGTGGACAGGGCGTCGCCCCGGTTGATAACCACCTGGGAGATGTCCGACACATCATCGGCAAGCTCCGTACCCTGGTCCGCCCGGATCTGCTCTACCAGCTCGTCCCCCAGGAACAGTCCCGGGATCCATTTGGTGGCGCTGGGCTCCAGCAAGGACATGGTAAGCACATCCCGGGCGGCAGGGGAGGGACCGTTGAAAACGGTGTACATGATTGCCACCAGAGCGCCCACCACCAGGAAGATCAGGGTAAACAGCAGCAGGAAGAACCGGCGGACCAGTCTGCCGAGAAGACCGCCTTTCTTTTTCTTCTGGGGCTTCACCGTAACATTGTTCTGCGCCTCCCGGCTGCTGCGGGGGGGCTGATTCTGATTTTTTTCACGCATACTTCGTTACCTCGCGGATTCAGATTTTTGCGGTGCAAAGACCCAGCGCTGCTGGATCGTATAGCTTACGAAATACAGGACTACCATCACGACCACATACCACAAAGTTCTGAGGCCGCCTGCCCGGTCGCTGATTTGGAAAAGGGTATACAGGCCCTGGGTCAGCAGAACCTGCGCAGCCATCTGAGGGATTGCCAGGGCATAGTAGCGCCCTATCGCCCGGCGGGTGCTGACGTGGGTGCGGAACACCACATTTTTGTTCAGGAAGAAGTTTACAAGGGAGGAAATGACCCTCGCGGTGACGCCCGCGGCTGCGGTGAGGGAAAAACCCCCGAGAAATCCCGACAGAAGCAGGGAAAGCAGCCAGTAGCTCACGGTGTCCACACCCGCGCAGACCAAGGAGCTGAGGGTGTAGCGGAAGAAGTGGGCAAGGATCAGCTTGTAGATTCGCCAGGAGTCCCGGAGCCAATGGAAATGGGAACTCTTGTTTTCCTCTATGTAGACGGTGCGGATCTTCACCTCGTCAAAGGGGATCCCATTGGTCTTCATAGCCAGGAGCATATTGGTCTCGTATTCAAACCGGTCTCCGTATACCTGGGTGAATACCTCCACCGCGCTGCGGGGGATGGCCCGCAGACCCGTCTGGGTATCGGAAAGGGTTATGCCGCAGAACAGCTTGAATACCAGGGAGGTGGTGCGGTTGCCGAACCGGCTTCTGGGGGGCACATCCGGCAGGGAAAAATCCCGGCAGCCCAGGGTAACACGGCCGGTTTCCAGCATATGCAGGGCACAGGCCCGGGTATCTTCCGGGTGGTGCTGGTTATCCCCGTCCACGGTGACAACCCCCAGCCCCTGGGGGCGGTTGGCAAGGAACCAGGTAAAAGCGGTTTTCAGGGCGGCACCCTTGCCCCGGTTTACCTCGTGGGTAAGCAGGGTGATCTCCGAATGGGCCTTCACCGCGTCGGTAAAGTAGTGCAGATTTTCTTCCCGGCTGCCATCATTGACAAGGATAATATCCTGGAAACCGTATTCCAGGAGCCCATCGATTACAGCGGTGAGCTTTTCGTCGGGGTCCAGGGAGGGCAGTACAACAGAAACTTTGGATAAATCTTCCATTTTTCTTCCTCTTTGATGGTTATTTTGTAAATACCATAGCTTGGTCACAATAGTATATCACATATCTTTCACTTTGCAAAGACTTTTTGAAAATTATTAAAAGAAAACTAAGCTTTCTGCCGGAAGAATTCAGGTCCCTCAATAGTATTCCGCCTTTTTCTGGCAAAAAACCGC
>CAMCCS010000146.1 GCA_945873295.1 uncultured Clostridia bacterium | reverse complement strand
ATCACCGGATTCTTTAAGATAAAAGGCCCTGTTTTATTAAGAAGCCTTTAATCCGGCCTTGGAAAGCATTTCTTCCCATAACCGCCCCGCCCGGGCAGCCGGAAATACGGTTGACAAAGGATCCCGCATAGCGTATAATATCTCTTACATTCGTAAGAATTAGGAGCGATGGTATGAAAAAACTGCCCCAGATTTCCGATGCCGAATTTGAAGTCATGGACGTTATCTGGAAGTACGCGCCAGTCAGTACCAGCGAGATCACGGATCGGCTGACGGCAACAACGGATTGGAGCCCCAAAACAATTTTCACCATGCTGTCCCGCCTGGAAAAAAAGGGCGTGATCGCCCACGAAAAAGAAAGCCGGGTTTTTGTCTATACGCCCTGTGTAAAAAAGGAAGCTTATCTGGCTGCGGAAAGCCGCACTCTGGCCGACCGTTTCTTCGACGGCGCCATGAAGCAGATGGTGGTCAGCTTCCTGGACCAGAAGAATCTGACCCCGGAGGATCTGGCGGAACTACAGAGCATTCTGGACAAAAAACGCCGGCAATGAGGCGATTACTATGTTCTTTGCACAATTCTTGATAGGTAACCTGTGGAACGCAGGCCTCATTTGTGTGATGCTTGGTTTGAAATGGCTGCTTCGCAATCGGCTGTCCCTGCGGTTCCACTATTTCAGCTGGTATATTCTGCTCATTTCCCTGTTTCTTTCCCTGCTTCCCGTTGGGATATGGCCGCAATGGGGTTTTACGGGATCGGCAGGGCGGCAGGCCTTTGCCGTTTCCCCCGCGGCAGGCAGTTCTTCCCCGGCAGCCGCAGTGGGAGACGGTTGGCTCCAGGACACAACGGAGCTGCTTCGCAGTCCGGACAATGACCGGTTTGCTTTCCTTGTTCTGATGATTTGGGCAGCGGGCGCATTGTTCCTTGCCGGGGTATACTGGTGGGGAAGCCGCCGCCTCAAAAGGATAAAACAGTTCTCCTCGGAACCGCCCCGGAGAATCCGGGAACGGTTTGAGACCTGCCGCCGCAGGCTGGGCATGAAACCCAATGCCCAACTGCGGCAATCCCGTTTTCTTTCCGCTCCGGTCAGCTTCGGCGGGATAAAGCCCGTTGTCGTCTTGCCCACGGAGGGAGCCGATGATTTCCCTCCGGAATCGCTGGACCATATTTTTCTCCATGAGCTGACCCATATCCGGCATGGAGACCTGGTGACCAATCCGATCTTCTGCGGCATTCAGGCACTCTTCTGGTACAATCCGCTGGTGTGGCTGGCTTTCCGGCAGATGCGCCGGGATCGGGAGGCCTACTGCGATTGGGCAGTTTTGAATTTGATGACCGATGAAGCGGAGCGAACCCAATACGGTCAGACGATCCTGCGTTTTGCCTCCGGTTCCAATCCCCGCTTTTCCACGGCCAACGGGCTATGTCAAAGCACAAAGACGCTGAAATACCGTCTGGAACAGATTGTCAGCTTTCGGAAAGAAACCAAACGGAAGCGGTTCCTGGGCCGCTGCTTTGCCCTATCTTTGGCTTTGGCTGCGATTGGGCAAATTCCGCTATTGGCCTATTGCGCAGAAAACAACGAAGCGTATTACACACCCTCTGATCCGCTGATGATGGCAGAAGCCGATTGGGGAAATGCCTTCGAGGGAAAAGATGGCTGTGCCGTGGTTTATCATCTGAATACCGGTCTTTACACTGTCTATAACAAACCGGAGGTCACCCGTCGTGTGCCGCCCTGTTCCACCTATAAGATTTACAGCGCCCTCAATGCGCTGGAGCAGGGGATCATCACGCCCGAAGCAAATACCATCTGCTGGGACGGGACCGCTTACGGTTTTGAAGCATGGAACCGGGACCAGACTCTGCGCTCCGCTATGGGGGAGTCTGTAAACTGGTATTTTGCGGCCCTGGATCAGGCGGCAGGTATGGCTCAGCTGGAAGCATTCTTCCGGGAAATCGGCTACGGTGACGGCAGCTTGGGGGACGATCCGGATAGTTACTGGAACGGCTCCGGTGTGAAGATCTCCGCTTTGGAGCAGGTGGAGCTGCTGGTAAAGCTGTACCGCAACGATTTTGGGTTTACGGACAAGAACATTGCCGCTGTGAAAGATTCCATGGCTTTGAATGAGGAAGGACTGTACGGCAAAACCGGTACCGGACGGCTGGACGGCAAAAATATAGCGGGCTGGTTCATCGGCTTTGCCGAAAAGCCCGATAATACCTACCTTTTTGCCGTTTATCTCAGCCCCGAAAACGGCGCGGACGGGCGCATGGCATACGAAACCGCAATACGAATTTTGGAAAACCTGCACATAATAAAGTAAGGCCGCTTTCGCGGCTTTACTTTATATCTTTAATTCTTACAAATGTAAGAGAAAGGCGTACACAACCATGAAAAAATGGAAACTTGCGCTGTTCATTGCCGGGGTGATCCCGCTTCTGCTGGCCCTGCTTTATCTGTGCCTGCGTTACGAGACCTGCTTCAAAAAGACAGTGTGCGATACATCGGTTTCTCCGGAGGGAAGATATACCTTGACCCTCCTGGCGATCGGGGAACCGGACTGGCCCTTTGGGTCTGCCTCCGGACGGCTGACTCTGAAAGAGGGGGATACCCAAATCAATCAAGCGGATTTTGAACTGAAAAACGACGGCGGCAGAATCCACAGCGACTGCTGGAGGGTAACCTGGACAGAGGATTGCGCGGAAGTGATTTTATCCGGGGAAGAGCAGTTTGACGAGCAGATCCTGTTGTATTTTGATGGCACAGCACAGCGCCGGACTTTGGGCAACGAAACCGAGCCGACCTTAGCGCAGACAAAAATCGATGCTCTGGATATTCGGGTCATGGAGAACCGGGAAAATGAGCTGGTTTTCACCATCTCCATCAGCGACTATATCAGAAGCTATAACAGCTGCTATTGCCGCAACTACTTAACCCCGGCATCCCAGTGGCAGTGCTACACCTACGATTCTGCAATCCATTCCGATCACGAAACAAAATACTATTTCTTTACAGAAGACGAGAATGTGCATTCGCTGCCTACGATCACGGTATATGTACCGACCAACGGGGACTATATCCAGGAAATCACCGTCAATTATGACGAGCATAGCTATTCGGAACCGGGGTATGCGCTGTATAAGGAAATGTGCTATTACACGCTGAAGGTATTCTTTCCGGAGCTGACCTATGAAACAATTTATGACCTCTGCACGGAAATCATCACCCTGGGCAATCAGAATGTGTTTTCCAGCGACGCGTGGTACGGCAGCGGCGCTGTGCCCTATGCACTGTTCTACAAGGATGGGATTGGTATTTATCCCTACTTCGCTATTGGGGACTGGGAACATCTGTGCATCATCCCGGTTACGGAAGAAACAGTTGCGGAATTTAAACAGAAAGGTGTGGAAATTCATGAAATACAATAAACTGACAGCCTTATGTCTCACAGTATTCATCCTGCTAACGGCCTGCGCAGTCCCCTGCGGGGAAGCCGCGCCGGATACCGGCAGTGAAGAAACCGCTGTAATAAGCGAAACCGCCGATTGCGAGGATAGTATGTCCAGTGACCCCATGCAAAAGCGTTTGGAACAAAGGTGCCAAGAAATTGTTTCCCTGTATTACGGCCTGTATCAGCAGGCGGATAAGTCGGAACCGCAGGCCCGTTGGGATACCCCGGTTCTGGCGCAGAGCAGCATCGACGCCATAGAAGGCCTTTTAACGGATGCGGGGCTGGATATGGTGGATACCAGTGAAAAATACCCGGATTATCTGGAAACGGCGGAAAACTTCTATGGGTTTTGGGACGCTGCCCAGCATCAGGAGGCTGCTGAACAGGAGGTCATCATGGTGAGAAGCTCCGGGACACTTTCCTATCAGCTGTTTTCCTGCCGGGATGGTGTGACACAGGTTTACAGCATGCTTTATCCGCCGGACGGCAGTTCGGAGCTTTATTACGAAAAGCACGAGGTACTGGACTGGGCGCTGACGGACCGGGGAAATTTCTATTACCGGATCTATCCGGCAGGGGATAAGCACTACGCCGACTATACCATGCTTCGCCTGACCCCGCCGGACCCAGAATTATGGGATCTCAACAGGACGTATATCCCGGCGGGCAGCTATACGGCCTCCAACCTTTTTCTGACAGACTGGACGGAAAACGACTTTGGGGCCCTCAGCTTCAACGACCTGTGGGAGTACCTCTATTTGAATTCCCGCGGGGAGCCCTTCCGTCCCGACGGATACGCCTATATTCCGGAGCGGTCCTGCTGCAAAATACCCGGAGCACTGTTCGAAAATACCGTCCTGCCCTATTTTGATATAGACCCACTTCTCCTTCGGGAGCTGGCACAGTATAACGCCGCCGAAGACTATTACCCCTGGCGCCCGGTGGAAACCAATGATTATGTGTTTCTGGACTTCTATTCCATTGACCCGGAGGTGACCGCGTATCAGGTCAATCCCGACGGCACAATCACCTTAACCGTCCAGGTGCTGTCAACGGATCTGAAAACAGATTGCTTATTTGCCCATG
>CAMCCS010000145.1 GCA_945873295.1 uncultured Clostridia bacterium | reverse complement strand
ATTGCCACACCAGTCTGCGGACTGGTTCGCAATGACCGGGAATTCGCCAAATTCCCAATTTGTCTGTTTCCTGCGAAAGGCTGGCAAGCCCCCACTACGCAAAATAGATGGGATTGGATACTGCCAGGGGCCAGAGTTCCCCGCAGGGAAGGGGGATTCCCGCCAGCAGGTAGGCAAAGGCGGTATCGGAAACCGTCACGGTCTGCCGTACAGCGCCGTCCCTGGGCCGAAGCCTTCCCAGCTCCCCGGCGCTTCCCACGATCTGAAGCACCGATCCCATGGGCATGTTCCCGGCGGACACGGTCAGGGTGTGGGATTTTTCTCCGTCAGCCACAACGCCGCCGAAGGTTTCTTCCCCGCAGGTCATTCCCAGCCGGACGCCCCGGACACCGCTTGTAACATAGCACCGTCCCCGGGCCAGGGCGGACAGAATATCCTCCGCTTTGGGTGAATCCGCGTAGACCGCCGTCACCGGATTTCCCAGGCTGACGGGACTGCGGTCCCGGTGAAAATCGCTGCCGCCCACAGCGGGAAGTCTGCGCCCCTGCCGCAGAAGCTGGGTCCACCAAGCGATTCCCCGGCGGTTTACCCCCCGCATGGGTCCATTCCATACCTCCACCAGCTGGAAGCTGTCTTCGTCCTCCCACAGGTAGGGACAAAGATTGCATTTGGGATGGTTTACGGACACCAGCGCCCCCCGCTCCCGGGCCTGCCGGGTGATGGCGCGCATCTCTTCCAGGCTATTGGCAACAAAGGAGCCGGTAAAAGGCTGTTCAATGCCCAGGAAATTCATATGTCCCCGGTAATGGGTCCATTCCGTCCCGGGGATCAGGGTAAGCCCCGGGATCTTCGGCAGAGAAAAATTCTCCGAATAGTTATTGTGGTTGGTCACCGCGAGAAAGTCCAGGCCCCGCTTCTTTGCCATCGAGGCCAGGGTGGGGATATCGTGCTGTCCGTCGGACGCGTCGGAGTGGACATGCAGGTCCCCAACGAGCCACCGGGGGCCGCCGGCATCAAAGGAAATCTCGTACCGGACCGGCACGCCGCCGTCGCGAACATGATACGCTCCCACCAGGATATTCCAGGTGCCGGGGAGCACCGGCTCCATCAGATACCCCGGAGTGGCGTCGAATTCCCCCACTGTGACGGCTTCCCGGCTGCTTCCCGACCAGCCCAGGAATTGTCCCTGCCCATCCTCCAGCCCCAGGTCAATGGTATTTCCCTGCCTGGGGTAGCTGTAACGGACGGTTAGGGAGCGAACCCCCTCGGGCACGGAAAATGGTACGGTGTAGTAGCTTCCCTCCCGGCTTTTTTCCACCAGGTGGTCAATTACCAGCTTTTCCATGGTCATCCCTCGGTTATGAAGTCAAAGAAGAGGGGGATCTGCTCTTCCCAGAAGGTCCAGTTGTGTCCCCGGTCTGGAACATAGGTGAATCGGTTGGGAAGCCCCGCCCTCTCGGACGCCTCCTGGAACCGACGGGTGCAGATCAGAAGATCATCCTGGAGGCCGCAGCTTAAATACCCCCGCAGCTGCTTCTGCTTTTCCCCGTCAATCAGGTTGACGGGATTCAGCGGCGTGGTATCTATCCGGCCTGCCTCCGCGGCCAGGAAGGGAAATTCCTCCCGGACGGAGTCATCCAGCCGGAACAGCATGGGCATAAGGTCCACCATTCCCGACAGGCTTCCCCAGGCGGCGTATTGCTCCGGGTAGGTCAGGGCCGCCCGGGCAGCACCGAACCCCCCCATGGAAAAGCCCATGATGAAGTTCTGTTCCCGCTTCCGGGACAGGCCGAAGACCTTTTCCAGGTACCCAGGAAGCTCCTGGGTCAGGTAGGTGAAATAGTTCTGCCCAAGCACCCCATCACAGTACATGCTCCGGTCCACCGAGGGCATCACCAACACAAGCCCCCGCTCCAGGGCATAGCGCTCCGCGTTGGATTTGCGGATCCAGGAGCTGGCATCCTCCGACAGTCCGTGGAGCAGATACACAACCGGGTACTCCGAAAGGGGCTTTTGAAATTCCCCATTGCAATCCGGCACCGCAAGCAGTATTTCCACGGTCTTTTTCAGCTGGTCGGAGCGGTAATGAACGGATACCAGTGCCATATCAGCCCTCCGTCTTCTCCCCGTCCTGCCGGAATTTCAGGAACCGGGAAATCACCACGCACACCGCGAACACCACCACCGGGAACAGTACCATGAGGAACCGGGCAGCCGCGTCCGGCGCGGCACCGGGATTCTCGCCGCTTTCAAAGCCGTACAGCTGGAATACCAGCAGGAAGGCCAGAGAAGTGACCAGGCCGCTGGCCTTGTTCAGGATGCCGATGAGGCTGGAATAGGTGCCCTCCCGGGGAATGCCGTTCTTGATCCGGTCCTCATCCAGGATCCGGGCGCCGACAATGTCCATGGTGACGGAGACACCGCCCATGGCAAAGCCGAACACCACCACGCACACGGCGGCAAGGGGCAGACTCCTGACAAAGTACAGCGGCAGCACGCCCAGCGCGCAGACAGCAAGGGCCAAACGCCAGGCTTTCATCAGGGTAATTTTCTTCATGATCTTTACCCACACCGGGATAAAGGCAATGGCGGAAAGGATCACAACGCCAAGCAGAATGGTGGAGCCCATGCCGCCCACGCCCAGATGATACTTGGTGTAGAACGCGACGCCGGACTGGACCAGCGCCAGGCCGCCGTAGTAAGCAGCATTGGTGGCGCCGTAAATCCAGAACTTGGGATTGGAAGCAATATCCAGAATGGTTTTGAACAGCTCTGGCTTCGGCTGCTCCATGGCCTGGGGATTCTCATGGCAGCCAGATGCCATGAACCAGATCACCACGATAGCCAGCGCGCCGTAGATATAGGCGGTAGTCACAAAGCCGATGGCATCGGTGATGATGGGGGTCAGGGCGATGCTGATAATCATGGCAACAAACTGGAACACCTGGCGCATGGCGTTGGTCTTAGCCCGGGAGGCTTCCGTGGGGAACAGTTCCGGGAACAGAGCGCCGTAGTTCACATTGATCAGGGAGTCCAGGGTACCGGTGAGCATGTACATAATGAGCACATAGGAAAAGGCGGAACCCGGGGTCAGGAAAGCGGGAGGATTGAAAAACAGGATGAAACACAGCACCAGCAGCGGCGCGCCGATCAGCAGCCAGGGACGGCGGCGGCCCCATTTGGTCCGGGTGCGGTCGGACAGGAAGCCGTACACCGGATTGTCAATGGCATCCAGAAAGGTGTACAGGAACAGAATCAGGGAGTATTGGGGCGTGGTGATAAGGCCCAGCCTGTCCACATAAAAGAACGCGGCATAGGTCTTAAACATGTTTACCGGAATGGACGTTCCGAACATGCCCACTGCGTAGCGCAGGGGGCGGGTTGGTTTCATGGAATTGGTTTTCAGCTCTTCCATTGGAATGCTCCTTTCTCTTTGCCCCCGGGGGGGCATTTCGGCTACGTTAACAGTATAGCATTACCCCCGGCTCCTGTCTGCGGATTTTATTTAAGAAAGCTGTGATTTTTTTAACATTCTGCTTTTACGCAGTCAACTAAACCGTTGCTTTCCGTAAATAGCTATGGTAAAATGGTTCATACATCAATCCGGCAGGAGGTGTCTGCTGTGGATAAAACGCAGATGGAGAGCCCATCGCAGGGAAAAACAACTGTATACTATCACAATAATCCGGGGCTGCTGTCCCAGGGTGCGGCCTTTCACTGGTGGGATGCCGCCTACACCTCCCTCCACGACCACGACTACTATGAATTTTTTATCATCACCTCCGGCAGGACCAACCACGTTCTCAACGGAGCCTGCCAGGAGCTGGGGGAAAAGACCCTCTGTCTGATCCGTCCCCAGGACCGGCACCAGTTTACACCCCTGCCCGGCGGGCGGTGCATCCACATCAACCTGCCGGTGACCCGGGAAAAGCTGGAGCAGCTCTGCGCCGCCATCGGCACGCAGCTGCAGGATATTCTCCAGGTCCCCCAGCGGCAGCTCCTGCTGGAGGATAATGACTTTGCTCAGTTCAAGCAAAGTGCCCGGGAGATCAATCTGCTTCGGGAGAACGGTTCGCCGGAAACCTACGTTACCATGATCATCTGCCAGATGCTCATTAATGCCCTGGTCATTCTGAAAAAAAAGTGCGCCGGTATCGCTTCCGGTGCGCCGGAGTGGCTGAACCAGGTTCTCCGGAGGATCCACTCCCCCGAATACATCGCCTGTCAGGCCTCGGACATCTACCGCCTGGCCGGGTATTCCCCGCCGGTGGTCATCCGCGGCTTCCGGAAGTACACCGGAGAAACGGTGGTGTCCTACCTCACCCGGGCCAAAATGGACTCCGCCAAGCGGCTGCTCACCTCCACGGATCTGACCGTTCTGGACATTGCCGGCCGCCTGGGCTACAGCAGCGTAAGCCACTTCAACCGGCTCTTCCACGCCGCCACCGGCACATCCCCCCAGCAGTACCGCCGGGGCCAGCGGGCCGGAAATGCCAAATAAGCCGGGCTCAAGCTATCGGTTTTCCGCAGAAAACCGATAAATTGGAATTCAGGTTATCGGCTTTAATAAGCTGATCGTGAAATTGTAAA
>CAMCCS010000144.1 GCA_945873295.1 uncultured Clostridia bacterium | reverse complement strand
CGCCGGGGCAGGGCCCAATTCCGCTGTGCCCGGGCGTGGGCATCGGTGTTTTCAAAGAAGTCGTTCTTCTGTATATCCGGTCCCACGGTGGAACGGTACAGGCCGTAATAGCAGGGGCTGTATTGCTTGATATCCTTTGCGCACGTTCCCTGGGAATAGTACCACCGGAAATAATCCACCTGGCTCTTGTGACAGGCAAAGCCCAGATCCCGGCTCACTTCGAAAGCGGTCATTCCGTCAAAACGGCTTAAGGGCACGTCCCAGTCCAGTACAATCTCATTTTCCGGGTACAGGTGCAGATAGGTTTTGGGAACATCCCACACGCCGTACTGCTCGGCAAGCGCCGGATATTGCTGGGGATCCTGGCTGATCTGACAGGCTTGCATCAGAAGATCGGCCAGGAGCATATGCTGACCATGGCCGTACTCGCCGTTTACATCATGGGTCACGGCAACCTTGGGCTTGAACCGCCGTAGCTGCTCCACCACAAAGCCCAGCAGGTCCTCCGGGGAAATATCGAAATACGCCATATGGCTGTATGCGCCTTGCAGGGATTGGGATTTCAGATCCCGGAATGTGCCGAATACCGGATATGTGGTGACACCGCAGGCATAGAGACCGTCCAGCATTTCGTGGCGCCGCTCAGGCATGGTGTTTTCGTGGTTCGTCAGGTAGACGACCTGCACCTTGCGGCCCAGCTCCCCGGCGTAATAGGGAAAAATCCCGGCGAAGAACAACTGCTCGTCATCCCCGTGGGCGGAAAACAGCAGAAGATCGGCGTTCCCTTCTGCCGGAGGCTCCCACCGCTGGACAAAATCCGGAGCCTGTCCGGGGCTGAACAGGTACAGCTCGTTGAGACAGAGGGGGCCGTTGTCAAAAGAAAGGGTGATGGAGGTAGGCGCGCTGCCGAAAAGCGCCTCCAGGTCAACAAAATCATGCTGAAAACCATTCTGGCCCAGTTCCGCGACCTGCCCGGTACCGTTGTCGGTTACGGTATAGATGCCGTAGGCATTGTGGAAAATCAGATAAACGGAGCCGATCCCTTCCGGATAGCTTACCGTCAGCCAGGCGTGGTCGGGATAATTGGCGGGGATGGTGTGCACATGGTCAAAGAGCCTGGAACGCTGGTCAAAGCCCTGGTGCGCGTCAATGGCTGCGTCGTTCGTAATGTCACGGGCTGTGCCGGTTTCTTCCGCGCCGGCAGGGGGCACAAGGAGCCCCAGCGTGCAAAGGCAGAGCAGAAGACACAGCATCCGACGGATTCCAGCCGTCATTGTGATCACCTCTATCTTGAAAAATCCTGTATGTATGTGCCGGGGGCTGTATACGGCAAGCCTTCTTCGGGAATAACCGAAATATATATACAGTATTTCTCGGTTTTCTGCTTCCATTCCTGCCCAATTGTCCCGAAGCCCTTGCCGGCTGTACTCGCGCTTCCTCAATACTACTCAATACTATATAAAAGCAGCACGGAAAAGTCAAGACCGGGGCCGGACAGAGCGCCGGGGATATGGGATGGACTCCCCGGAAAACGGGAAAAAGTGCGGCTACGGGGAAAATTCTCCTGAAAGTAGAGAGGGACGAAGATCCGGTAGGTTGCCGGAGAGAAAAAAAGATGGTATAATTTGAAATGAAAATCGGCTTCCCGCGGCAAACAGATAAATTGGGAATTTGTAGAGAAAAGCAGGGTATCGAACAACACTGTCATTCCGAACCAGTTCTCAAACTGGTGTGGGAATCTCCATCAAATTTTCGAATGACGATCGTCATACTCCGTAGGGGCGCTCATTGAGCGCCCGGCAGGGAAAGTTTCCATATTCGTGTTTCTTTCGGCGAAAAGGTGCCATTTGACGTGAATTTATGCTGGAATTCGGTATATTTTCACGGGCGGTCAATGACCGCCCCTACGAACGGATGACGATAGGCTGCCCGTAATTCGATGGAGATTGCCACTGAAGCCGGTGCGCTGGTTCGCAATGACACGTTCTGACAGCCCGTCAAATTCCAATTTTCCGCTCTTTTTCAGTTAACCCGATCAGTACATAACTATAAAAGAATCTATGCGGCGGTTTTCCCTTGCTGCCAGCAGGGGAAATGGGCCGGAAAGGATCGCTATGCAATTATCCGCGAAACTGGTGCATGGGCAGCTGGCCCATATGAAGCCGCTTCTGACAAACTGTTCCCTGGAAGCGCTCCGGAAGGGGCAGAACGCTCTGGGGGAGCTGATGCGGGCGGCGGAGCATGCCCGGGTGTGGGTGAAGCGCCATGATTTTCCCACGTTTTCCGCCGCCTGGGTGCTGCCGGAGGACCTGCGGCGGGAGGGCGTTGTGCTGTACCTCCACGGCGGGGGCTATACCTGTGGCGGGCTGGAATATGCCCTGGGCTTCGGCAGCGTTCTGGCGGACAAATGCGGGGTGCGGGTTTTCTGCGCCGCCTACCGCCTGGCCCCGGAGAATCGGTTCCCGGCTGCGGTGGAGGACGCCGCCGCTGCTTACCAGTGTCTGCTGGAAAGCGGCTATCCGCCGGAGCAGATCAGCCTCTGCGGAGAGAGCGCGGGGGGCGGGCTGTGCTTCAGCCTGTGCCTGTATCTGCGCCAGCAGGGTCTGCCCCTGCCCGGGAGCATTGTGGCGATCTCTCCCTGGACGGATCTGACCGGCTCCGGGGAGAGCTATGAAACCAATCGGGACCGGGATGTGTCCATGTCAGAAGACCAGCTGGCATTTTTTGCCCGGTGCTACACGGACACCCCGGAGGATCCGCTGGCGTCTCCTCTGCTGGGGGACCTGTCCGGGATGCCGCCCTCCCTGATTTTCGCGGGCGGGGACGAGCTGCTGCTCAGTGATGCCCAAAGTCTGTACGGGGTTCTTCGTGACAGGGGGTGCGTTTCCCGTCTGATTGTCCGCCCGGACCGCTGGCACGCCTATGTGCTCTACGGCCTGGAGGAAGACCGGGAGGACCTGGCTGCCATCAATGGTTTTCTCAGCCGTTACCTCTCCCGGGAACAGAAGCTGCGGTGGATGCGGCTGGATAACGCGGCAAAGATCTATCCCGCCGCCCAGCGGCAGAGCTGGAGCAATGTGTTCCGGCTGTCCGTTACCCTGCGGGAGAAAGTGGACCGGCAGGTTCTCCGGTCCGCCCTGGATGTGACGGTCCGCCGGTTTCCTTCCATGTGTGTCCGGCTGCGGCGGGGGCTGTTCTGGTACTACCTTCAGCAGCGCAGCCAGGCCCCCGAGATCCGGGAGGAAAACAGCTATCCCCTGACGCTCATGTCCCGGTGGGAGGTGCGGCAGTGCGCCATCCGGGTAATCGTTTTTGAAAACCGGATCGCTGTGGAGTTTTACCACGCCGTGACCGACGGAAACGGGGGGCTGGTATTTCTCAAGACCCTGACAGCGGAGTATTTGCAGCAGAAATACGGCATTTCCATCCCCGCGGAGGACGGTGTTCTGGAGCGGTTGGAGGCGCCCCGGCCGGAGGAGCTGGAGGACAGCTTTTCCAAGTTTGCCGGCAGCGTCAACGCCAGCCGCCGGGAGAACAATGCCTGGCATCCCCGGGGCACGCCGGAACCGGAAGGGTTCCTGAATCTGACCTGCTTCCGGGTCAATACCGCCCGGGCCCTGGAAAAAGCCCACGAATACGGGGTCAGCCTCACGGCGTTTCTCTGCGCCGCCATGATGATGGCCCTGCAGCAGATGCAGGAGGAATGGGTGAGCGTGCGCAGGCACCGGAAGCCCATCCGGGTGGTGGTACCGGTGAATCTGAGAAAGCTCTTTCCCAGCAAGAGCCTGCGGAACTTTGTGCTGTACACCACCCCGGAGATCGACCCCCGGCTGGGAAGCTACAGCTTCGGGGAGATCTGCCAGGCGGTGCGCCACCGGATTGGTCTGGATGTGAATCCCAAGGTCATGAGCAGCCGCATTGCCGCCAATGTAAACAGTGAAAAGAGTATGGCTGTCCGGCTGATGCCCCTGTTTATCAAGAACATGGTGATGAAAGCGGTTTTCAATGAGGTGGGAGAAAAGAAATCCTGCCTTGCCATGTCCAATCTGGGCCAGGTGACGCTGCCCCGGGAAATGATGGACTATGTGGAGCGAATGGATTTTATCCTGGGGGTTCAGGCGACGGCACCCCAGAACTGCGGGATCCTGTCCTTCGGAGACAGCCTCTATATCAATTTCATCCGCAATATCCGGGAACCGGAGCTGGAAGCCAGTTTCTTCCGCGTGCTCCGGGACCTGGGTCTGGAGGCGGAGGTTCAGACCAATGCCAGGGAGTGAGGAAACACAATGTATTGTATTAATTGCGGCGTAAAGCTTGCCGACAGTGAAAAAAGATGCCCTCTGTGCGGCACGGTTCCCTTCCATCCCGACATCCGGCGGGAGGCGGGGCAGCCCCTGTACCCCGGCGGCCGTTACCCCCGGCAGCAGGTCCGGCGAAAGGGGATCTGCGGGGCAGTGACCATCCTGCTGCTGATCCCGGTGCTCATCACCCTGATCTGTGATCTGGGGATCAATGCCCGGGTCACCTGGTCCGGATATGTGATGGGGGCCATTGCACTATGCTATGTGGCGGCGGTGCTGCCCCGGTGGTTCCGGCATCCCAACCCGGCGGT
>CAMCCS010000143.1 GCA_945873295.1 uncultured Clostridia bacterium | reverse complement strand
TGCGCACCGCCACCGGCTCACCCTGGGGAGTCCTGCCGTTATAGTACCGCCCGGTAAGCCCCGGGTTTCCGTCCTCATCGGTAAGCATTCCGGGGTGGAACGGAGTCGCGGCATCTCCCAGGAAGGTACACCCCGGATCGTGGAGGACCCGGGTTTGGGGAGAAACGGCGCTGCGGATTCCCTCCAGGATGGACACCCCGGTTTTGCCCTCCGGGGTATAGTCGCCCAGTATGGCGTTTTCCGCGCCGGGGCCGAGAACGGCGATGGTACCAACGTTCTTTTTCAGAGGAAGCAGACCGCCCGCATTTTTCAGGAGGGTAATGCTCTCCCGGGCAATGTCCCTTGCCAGGGCCAGATGCTCCGGTGTATGCACAAAGGCGGGGAAGCGGGATTCATCGGTATAGGGGTTTTCAAACAGGCCCAGCAGGAATTTGACCCGCAGTACCCGGCCGCAGGCCCGGCGGATGGTATCCTCCGACAGCCGCCCGCCGCGCACCAGCTCCCGGAGACCATCCTGCCATTGGTCGTGGGGGTAGTCATAGAGCTGCAAATCCACACCGGATTCCAGTCCCACAGCCATAGCCTCCTGGGGAGTATCCGCCACAAAATGCCAGTCATACAGCCGGCTGACGGCGGTGAGGTCGGAGCGGACAAAACCCCGCATGCCCCACTGGTTCCGCAGGACTTCGGTGAGCAGCTCGTGATCTGCCGATACAGGGACATCGTCAATGGAATTATAGGAGCACATGGCATCCACCGCGCCGCTTTCCAGAAACGCCGCCTCGAAAACCGGCAGGCACTCAGAAAAGACCTGGTGCCGGCCCATTGCGGAGGGGGCGCAGTTGAGGCCGCCCACCGGCGCGCCATAGCCCACGTAATGCTTCGGCTCCGCCGCCACGGCATCGGGATCAGTAAGGCGCTCCCCCTGCATCCCCGCCACTGTCTCCCGGGCAAAGGCCGCGCACAGGCAGGTGTCCTCCCCGTAGGATTCCTCCGTCCGGCCGTAGCGTGGATCCCGGATCAGGTCCATGACGGGGCTGTAGGTTTCCTGGATGCCCATAGCCCGGGCCTCCGTGGCAATGGCATGGCCCATCCGGCGGCCCAGCTCCGGGTGAAAGGTAGCAGCAAGCCCAATCTGCTGGGGAAAGCTGGTAGCGTGCCGGTTATAAAACCCATGAAGCGCTTCCTCACTGAACAGGAACGGGATCCCCAGCCGGGTGTGCTCCACGGCGTAGCGCTGCACCTGGTTAACCTGCCCGGGCGTCATGCCCCGGGGCTGGATGCTGCCGACGCTGTTGCCATGCAGAAGATCATCCAGCTTCTGCATGTCCACAAACTCCACGTCGCCGTTTTCGTTCCGTCGGGTAAAATCGTAGCCGTAGTACTGGTCGGTCTGCAGGATCATTTCCTCCAGAGTCATTCTGTCCAGCAGATCGGAAACCCGGATGTCAATATCCAGGCTTGGATTTTTATAATTTTCCATGGAATTTCTTTCCTCTCCAGGGATTATCCCACCACCAGCACCTGGGGGTCAAAGCACTGCTCCCGGAGCGTATCCATGGCCTTTTCGGGGTCCTGCTCCTTCGTAAGCCACAGGCTGTAGCAGTACTCCGAGAAGCCGGAAAGGTCCATCTTGAAATTGGTTTCCCAGGTGTTGTTCATAATCCAGGAATAAACGGGCCGGGCATTGTTTTCTTCCTTGCCGTCACACAGGCGGATGGGATGGTGCTCCATCTGCCCCATGTACACAAGCGGCGTATCCCGCGTGGCGATCAGCGCGCCGCCGTCTTCCGACAGGCAGCCGATGCCATCATCGGACATATAGTACTCCATACAGGTGCCGGGGAGCTGATCCACACCGGGGCGGAAAGCCTCCGCTCCCTTGCGCAGGTACAGTTTGCTCTCGGGAATGTTCAGGCTCAGGGGCAGGAACACGCTTTCAATATCGGAAGAAAGGGTTTTGCCCAGCTGGAGATGGAAGTCGATCCGGGGCAAAGCCTCATAGAGCTTCACAAACACGTCCGCCCGCACCGTTCCCGGCAGGCGGAACCGGAACCGGAGCTGGGTGAAGACAACGCCGTGCTCCAGGCAGGTGACCTCTTCCAGATTGCCCACGGAAAGCTTTGCGTGCTTTCCCCGGATGTTCCGCCCAAGGATCCGCCGCTCCTGCTCTTCCCGGCAGGGGAACTCCGGATTCTCAATGGCAATGGGCGTGACCTCGTACATGGGGGTAAAGAAAGGCGCCTCTCCCTTGCCCAGCATATCCCGGCCCGTTGTCTTGTCGATGAACCCGGTGATCCCCGCCTGGGGACGGTAGCAGAGCTTAAACCACCGGTTTTCAAACTCGTAGGGAAGCCGGTAGGTAATGGGATCGTAGTCATTGACGATGTCCCGGATCCGCTCCGCGCCCACATAGCACTTGCGGCTGTTCAGGGTCTCATTCTCCGGGGGCAGCTCCCGGTAGGTATAGTATTTTTCCTCGTAGGGGGCAAAGCTGTCCACGAAGCTGATCTTCCGTCCACGGGGATGGGGGGATACCTGGCAGGGAATGATCTTTCCGTTCCCGTCCACAATTTCCGCCCGGGCAAGATAAGGGCTTTCAATGTAGAATTCCACCAGCTGCTGCCCGGCAAGCGCATTCACAGAGCAGGCCTTTATTTTGCCGTTGGTATTGTAATAGCGCAGAATGTCCCCCTTTTCATGGCAGATCCGGTCCAGCATCCGGGAGGCTGCCTCATGGGCCTTGGAGGCATAGCTGTTCTTGCGCATATCCAGGTTCAGAACCATGGTGTCATAGGGGTTGGTGATGGTGGAGGAATGGCCCCAGGTATGCTCCGCGTAGAGCAGGAGATTGTCCTGGGCGACGGCGGTAAGCGCGGGATACTTTTCCGGCGCTTTCCCGTCCAGCCGGCGGCACAGGTGGTAACGGTGCCGGGCATCCAGATAGTGCTTCACCGCGTAGGGGGTGCTGCCCACGCCGTTCGCCCACCAGTCGGTGAGATCGCCGTGGTAGACAGGAGCATCCGTGAGCTTGGGGCCAATGGCGGCATAGAGCTCCTGGAGGGAGACCATCCGGATCTGAACCCGGCTTCCATAGCGGCGGTTGTGCTCCTGAATGGTTTCCAGGATCTCCCGCTCCGGGGGTGCGTTGTCACTGAAAACGCCGGAAACAGCGGTGACAATGAAGTCATAACCGTAGCCGTTGGTTTCGCACAGAGTCAGGTACTGTGTTAGATTTCGGTAGAGGGTATCCACGCTGTCGCCTTCCTGGTCCCGGCTGCCGAAATGGTTCTGTATCATAAAGTTTGATGCCCGGTTGGGCTTCAGTCCCAGCACATTTCCCAGGTTATAATGCTCGCCGTTCCATACCAGCAGCCGCTGTCCGGCAGCATTTTCCCACCAGAAAGCGTTCTGATTCTGATACAAAGGATACATACCATGGTGGCAGTGGATGTTCATAAACAGGAATTTCACGCCTTCGGCGAGCATCACGTCCCGGTAGCCCATGGAGATGCCGTTGATGTCCGCCATCATGGCGGTCTTCATAGGCAGCTTCTGCTGCCAGCTGTGCAGCCGCTCCCGGTAGACGGAGCAGTCCACCAGAT
The DNA here is from genome assembly GCA_945873295.1 of uncultured Clostridia bacterium. Classification (GTDB taxonomy): domain Bacteria; phylum Bacillota; class Clostridia; order Oscillospirales; family Oscillospiraceae; genus Faecousia. Next base: position 1,037 of record CAMCCS010000143.1, on the reverse strand, counting down.
CGGTGAAGTTCAGATAATTGGCGGACAAGCCGATCTTTCCCTGGGCTGCCAGGGCGCAGAAGGCTTCCTTTTCCGCCTGGGAGGCCGTTTTGAAAAATTCCTCCACGCAGAAGAGGGTCTCGCAGTTCCAGCGAAAATCGGCGTTTTCTTCCTTTTCCATCATGGACAGCACCGTGCGGATATAGTCAACCTGGGTGTCGATCACCCGCTCCTGCAAATCGGTGTAGCCAATGTCGGTGTGGGAATGGTGGATGACATAGACGGTTTGAATGGAATGTGCCATAGAGAATACCTCTTTTTAATTAGCCGCGTACGCAGGCAAGAATGACTTGAATGGGCTGCCCATCGGAGGAAGTGATTTCATATTCTCCCGCCGCTTCCGGCAGGATGCAGGTTTCCGCGTAATGGAGAGGATACGGCGGGAATTTACCCTGTGGGCTGACGATCAGCGCATGCTCACCCTCCACCAGATTTATCACATGGACGCTGCCATTGCGCCGGATGGGAAGTCCGCTTTGTGTGGCAATGCGGAAGGTATCTAAGAATTCCCGCCGGTGCAGTCCGGTGCGCTCCACTACTCCCCGGTCATCCCGATGGACGGGGGTCACCGCGTTCACCAGGTTCTCATGAACCCACTGGGTATTCCGGTCCCACTGGATATTGGCAGCGCCGTGTTCCAGGTGGATGGGGCGGGGCTTGCCGTCCAGATCCAGACGGCCCCAGTCCCAGAGCTTGAAGGTAAAAATGTAGGGTGTGGCGCTGATTTCCAGCACCATGGTATTGGCTCCGGAGCAGTGGACCGTTCCGGCGGGAATCAGCAGGTGGTCATGCTTTTTTACAGGGATCCGGTTCACATACTGTTCTGCCGGGAAAGGCGCGCCGCCGGACTGGGCCTCCTGCAGCGCCCCAAGCATTTCCTCCGGCTGCGTGCCGGTTTTGATGCCCAGATAAACGCAGGGATCCTCCCCCTGGGCATCCAGGATGTAGTAGCTTTCGTCCTGGGTGTAGTGCATATGGAATTTCTGCTGGATGTATTC
>CAMCCS010000142.1 GCA_945873295.1 uncultured Clostridia bacterium | reverse complement strand
CTGCTGGTGGTGCTCCTGCTGGCAGCCGCAGTCCCGTTCCAGGCATTCGCGGAGGATTATAATGTTGAGATCACGGTCTGCGACGAAGACACCGGAACGGAGATCGGTGTACAAACGCTTGCGGTTTCTACCGAGAGTCCTGCAACCAAGACTCAGATCAATGACGAGGTTGCAAAAAGAATGGCACTCAATACAGACAAGTATCCGGATGGTTACTCCATCGTTTCTTACACAGCTACTGCAGGTTCTCCGCTTCTTACCGATTGGGAAGTGCTTCCCGGCGATGTAACCGCGATTACTGTTAAGGTTAAGACCAACACTATCCCCACTCCTGCTGACTACATCACCCTGACCCTGGATGCCGGCGCCGGCGCTTCCATCGGTTCTTCCGGTTCCACTAGGGCGATTACCATTACGGAGAAAGATTCCGATGGTAAGTATATTGTTCCCACCCTGCCCACTGCTTCCAAGAGCGGTTATACATTTAAGGGCTGGTTTGTCGGCAGCAATCAGCTGGAAAATGGAGCGAAGCTGACTGAGGACACCACTGCTACCGCAAAGTTTGAACTGATCACCAAGAATATCAAGGTCAAGGGCATGAAGACCACCCAGAGCGTGGAGAATGCATGGCTGATTACCGAGTTCAACGCGACCCCCGATCAGAACCTGCTGGATTTCCTGAGAAACAATGCTACTTCTGCCGTGCAGAGCAACACGCCCACCGGCTATCAGCTGAAGACCAGCGGCGGCGCCATCCTGTGGTATAACTATAACGGCAGTACCACCCTGTCCGGCCAGGAACAGGTCACCAATGCCGCGCAGGAGGTTCTGGTGAAGTACGAGCCCAAGACCTTCACCCTGTACTTCCAGGTGGACGGCGGCAAGGTCGATCCCACCAGCAAGACCGTGACCTTTGATTCCAAGGTCGGCACCCTGCCCACCCCCACCCGTACGGGCGATGTGTTCCTGGGCTGGTTTGACGCAAACGGTGTGCAGTATACCTCTGAGACCGTTTACAAGGTCAACGGCAACACCACGCTGACTGCCCGCTGGCAGAGTGAGTCCTCCGTACTTCTGCGGATCTACCTGGATCCCAACACCACCACCCCCGACCGGATTGTGGATATCACCGGCAAGGTCGTGGGCAACAGTGTCAGCCGTACCGAGGTTGAGGCCATTGTGACCAAGTACTACTCCGGCTCCAACATGAAGCTGGTTGGCCTGTTCAGCGATGCAACCTGGACCAGCTACAAGGCCGGCAGCATTACCGAAGGAACGCCCAATGTGACCATTCAGGAGGATGCCAAGACCACCAATGTCCATGTGGTCGTGAAGAACGCCACCAACAAGCCCAACAGCAGCACCAGCACCACCTCCACCACCGCGGCCACTAAGCCTGCGGATAAGGATAACCCCAAGACCGGTGACAGCATGCTGATCTACGCTGCTTCCGCTGTCATGATCGTGGCCGCTGCCGCGCTGGTTGTCATCCAGGTGCTGCGGAAGAAGAGAACTTTTTAAGTTCCGCATTCTGAAATAGCTTTTCCCCCTGCCGGAACCCGGCAGGGGGAATTTTCGGTTCGGAATGATTGCGCTAGGTATGATTGCCCCCGGCAATCATTGGGATTTTGATTTACTGCGTGCAGCACCACCCGCTCGGTATCGTTCTATGGTTCGATAAATTGGAATTTGGCGAATTCCCTGTCATTGCGAGCCAGTTCTCAAACTGGCGTGGCAATCTCCTGGATAGACGTACCATTCCTCGTGGACAAATTCCGGAAAACGGTGCGAAAGAACGGTCTGTATGACGATAGACTGCCCGAAATTCGATGGAGATTCCCACACCAGTGTGCGCACTGGTTCGGAATGACAATGTTGTTCGGGGTGCGCGCTCACCTCTGCAAATTCCAATTTGTATATTTCCTGAGATAATCCGATACGCAAATTATCTCGTATCTTATATCTCATATCTCCTATCTTATATCTCCTGCCGGGCGCGGGCGAGAAGCTTTCCGCCGTTGGTCTTCAGCCACCGGACGCTTTCCCGGTAATCCGGCAGAATGGCCTCCACCTCCGCCCAGAAAGCGGGGGAGTGGTCCATGTGCTTCCGGTGGGCCAGCTCATGCACCACAACATAGGTAACTACCTGCCGGGGTGCCAGCATCAGAAGACAGTTGAAGTTCAGGTTTCCCTTGGACGAGCAGCTTCCCCACCGGGTCTGCTGACAGCGGATGGTGATTTTGCCATAGGTCACCTCCATCCGGGCGGCATACTGTTCTACGAGTGGCATCAGGAACTGCTTTGCCTGCCGGGCCAGAGCGGCCAAGTCCTCCTGGGACAGGGGAGCGGCCCGGCCCGCCGCCGCGTCTTCCCGGACGGCGGAAAGTTTCCTGTCAATCCAGTCCCGGCGTTCCGTCAATATTCTTTCTATCTCCCGCCGGGGCATGTTCAGGGGTGCACGAAAAATCACTTCCCCCTGTGGGGTGATTTGAATGGCGGCGGTGCGCCGCCTGCTGCGGAGGATTTTGACCTGGGGAATGTCCATGGGCTAATCTCCTTGTTCAATATCATAGATAGCGGAAATGGGAAACGTCTGCGCGGTATCCAGCAGGACGGTCTTTTGGATGGGGTCCACCCGGGCTACCCGCCCCCGGTAGGAAACGAAGCTGCCTCCCGTTTTCTCCCGGTCCGGCAGGAAGCACACAAATACCGCCTCTCGGTCCGGGTCCTCCGCCAGCGCACGCAGAAGTGCGTCCAGCCGGGCGATCTCGTCCGCTTCCAGCCAGGGCTCCCCCTCAGTCAGCCGTCCTGTCTCCCGGATCACCGCGTCGTAGCCCGTGAGGGCGGCAAAGGGGGCAAACTGGGCGCCCCGGGCTACCTTGTCCATCCGGGCATGCCGTCCGGACACCGGACGGTGGAGCCGGAGCATATCGGCATAGTTTTCACTGCATTGTTTCATGGTGCCTCCTGGGGCCGGAGTTATTGTACTTCCGGTAAACCTGTCTGTCAATGCCGGATCATGCCCGGTGTCCGCCGATTTGGGCGTTCCTTGCCAGGGTAGTGGCCCCCTCCTCCAGATCCATGCCCCGCAGAATCGCGTTTTTTCCGAACCGGCGCTTGATGCCCAGCATGGCCTGCTGCCGCCGCTTCTCCCGGGCAAGGCTTTCTTCCTCCAGCTGCTGGGACTCTATGTCCGCAAACAGATCCAGCTGTGGGCAGGGATCGGCGGCCTCTTCCTCGGGAGTCAGGCCGCAGCCGATGGTCAGCCGCCGGATGAGAAGTTCCCGGTCTGTGATTCCGGCGTACAGCTCCATCACTGCCTGGGTGATGAGCCGGGTGGAGGCGGTCTTCCTGGGAAGGTTTACGGTGCCGTGGGCGTGCTTGGGAATTTTCCGTCCGTACCGGTCCACAGTCACCGGGCCCCGGTAGCCGGAATTCCCTGCCAGACTTTCCACATCGTAGCCAACGGTGACGGTGAGCTGGCCGGTAACCATGCCCCGCTCCACCAGGGTCAGGGACAGGCTGTCCGCCATCTCCCGGAGCACCAGGCCCGCCTTTTCCCAGGTATAGGGGCAGGTGAGAACCTGACCGGAGCTGATACTGTTGTTTTCCGGGCGGTAGGCCTTGATGTCCGCCATGGTGCAGGGCTCCACCCCCCAGGCGTGGTCAATGAGCAGCTCCGCATTCACCCCGAACAACCGGTATAAAAGGTCCTCGTTCTGACACTCTCCGGGCCTGCCCAGGGAGCACCGGGCTACATCCCCCATGGTATACATCCCGTACCGGGCAAGCCGTTTGGCGATACCGCTGCCCACCCGCCAGAAGTCCGTCAGGGGCTGGTGATCCCACAGAAGCTGCCGGTAGGTCATTTCATCCAGGACGGCTATCCGCACCCCGCTTTCATCCGGGGGCATTTTCTTCGCCACAATGTCCATGGCCACCTTGCACAGGTACAGGTTGGTGCCGATGCCGGCGGTGGCGGTGATGCCGGTTTCCCGGAGGACCTCCCGGATCAGCATTCGGGCAAAACCAGGCCCGTCCACGCCGTAGGTGCGAAGATAGGGCGTGGCATCGATGAACACCTCGTCGATGGAGTAGACGTGAATGTCCTCGGGGGCGACGTACCGGAGATAGATGCCGTAGATTTTGGCGCTGGTCTGCATATACAGGGCCATTCTGGGGGGCGCTGCCAGGTAATCCAGGGCCAGGGAGGGATCCTGCCGGAGGGCTTCCGCGTCCGTGGATTTCCCGGTGAGGGTTTTGCCCGGGGCCAGCAGGCGGCGGTGGGCGTTGACCTCCGACACCTTCTGCACCACCTCAAAGAGTCTGGCCCGCCCGGGAACGCCGTAGGCTTTCAGGGCGGGGGTCACCGCCAGGCAGATGGTTTTCTCCGTCCGGCTGGCATCGGCTACTACGAGATGGGTGGTCAGGGGGTCCAGCCCCCGCTCCACGCACTCCACGGAGGCATAAAAGGATTTTAAATCGATGGCTACATAGGTTCTTTCCATAGAGCGCCTCCTGGTGGTTTTATGGTGTGCTTATATCGGATCAGCGCGACAAATTGGAATTTGTAGGGCAGTTAAGGCACGCGGGTGGAAAATGGGACGCGGCAAGGGCTCCCTTGTGTAAAGGGAGCTGTCGCGAAGCGACTGAGGG
>CAMCCS010000141.1 GCA_945873295.1 uncultured Clostridia bacterium | reverse complement strand
TATACCAGAGAGTGCCAGAATTGTCAAGGGGCAGAATTTGAATTATTCGTTAACATTCCCCCGGGCAAAAAAATCCCCCCGCCGGGAGACGGGGGAAGGAAGGCTTGTTCAGGCGATTGGCGTTTATAAGCGGATCGTGAAATTGGGAATTTGGCGGGCTATCGAATTCCAGGTCATTGCGAGCCAGTGATCACACTGGCGTGGCAATCTCCTGGATAGGAGTACAATTTCTCGTATGAGTTCCGGGAAGATGCAGAAAAAACAGTCTGTATGACGATGGGATGCCTGGAATTCGATGGAGATTCCCACACCAGCGTGCGCGCTGGTTCGGAATGACCGTGTTGTTCGAGGCCGTTCCTTGCCCCTACAAATTCCAATTTGTCACTGTGCTTACGAAAGCGGATAACCTTAAAGTCTGTTTACCGGTGCTTGCCCAGGAAGAACAGGGCCAGGGTGCCGGGGCCGGAGTGGGAGCCGATGACGGCGCCGGTGTAATTGATGTATACCTCTTTGACGCCGCATTTTTCCCGGACCAGCTGTTCCAGATACTTCGCGTCCTCGATGCAGTCGCCGTGGCAGATGAACACGGTGCTGTTGTCGTAGCCGTCCCCCAACTCTGCCATTTTCTGGGCCAGGGCCTGAATGGAGGCTTTCCGCCCCCGGGCCTTGCTCATATTGATAAGGTGTCCTTCGTCATCCATATGGAGCACGGGCTTGACGCTGAGCATGGTGCCCAGCACTGCCGTGGCGGCGCTGATCCGGCCGCCCCGCTTGAGGTACATGAGGTCATCCACGGTGAACCAGTGGCACAGATGGAACTTGTTTTCCTCCACCCAGGCGTACAGTTCCTCCAGCGTCATTCCCTCGTCCCGCTTTTTGCAGGCGTACCACACCAGCAGTCCCTGGCCCAGGCTGGCGCTGAGAGTGTCGCACACCAGAATTTTCTGGGCAGGGTAGCTTTCCGCCAACTCCTGGGCGGCGATCACCGCGGACTGGTAGGTGGTGGACAGGCCCGAGGAAAAGGCCAGGACGAGAACGTCCTGCCCCGCGTCCAGGGCACCCCGGATCAGGGCGGCCCACCCCTCAGGATTTACGGCGGCGGTGGAAGCCGCTTCTCCTGCGCGCAGACCGGCGTAAAGCGCCCGGATACTGTCGTCGCTGCGGTCGGGCTTGGTCTGACCCTGGTAGGTGAGCATCAGGGGCTGGACGGTCAGTCCCAGCTCGGTATATTTCTCCGGCCGGAAGTCACAGCAGGAGTCGGTTATGATCTGATAGGAAGCCATGAAAGCCACCATCCTTTCAGTTGTATTTTCATAAAGCGACAAATTGGGAATTTGCCCGCAGGGCGGGCGGCCAAGTCGTGACGAACGTGGTCTATTTTCGTTCCCTGCCTGACCCGCTCGGTATCGTTCTGTGGTACGCAAATTAGGAATTTGGCGACTTCCCGGTCATTGCGAGCCAGTTCGCAAACTGGCGTGGCAATCTCCTGGATAAGAGTACAATTTCTCGTGGATGAATTCCGGGAAACGGTACAAAAGAACGGTCTGCATGACGATAAGTAGCCCGGAATTCGATGGAGATTCCCACACCAGTCTGAGGACTGGTTCGGAATGACAGTGTTGTTCGGGGTGCGCACTTCCCTCTACAAATTCCAATTTACTAAACTGCTATAGAACGATACCGAGCGGCGCAGGGCAAAAACGACTACACATATCTTGCGCACGACTTGGCCGCCCGCCCTGCGGGCAAATTCCAATTTATTGAGGAAACCGGTATCTGTCGCCAGTATACCGTTTTCCGGGGAAAAAGTCACCCTCCCGGCGGTAGAATCGCCCTCCGGGCAGGAGAATTCCTTATCTCTTCCGCAGGAAAGCCAGGGAGGCAATCAGCAGGCATGCCCATAAAAACAGGCTCAGCGCCCAATAGCCGCTGCACAGCATGGGGGCGGAGACGATGGTGAGCATCCCGTGGAGGAAAAGACCCAGAGCATCGGAGCCAAAGGCGGAGAGAATATTCACAATGACCAGCACCGCCGTCATCCCCAGAGACAGGGCGGAGAGGTTTCGGACAATGGCGGCGGTGCGCCGGTCCCCTTCTCCACAGGCCTGCCACAGAAGCAGCGCTGGCGGGCAGAAGAACAGCAGGGAGATGACCGTCAGCGCGGCCCGGGCGGCGCCTTTCGGCTCCTGCAGAAAGCCCAGTCCGGCGCACAAAACAAACATGCCGCCCCAGGCGGCATAAAGGGTGGATTTTTTCATAGTGTATCCCCTTTGCGAGTGCTTTTGCTTATTGTACCCGAAAACCTTGGAAAACACAAGGATAATTTGCCGCCGGGCAGCTTTGCTGCCCGGCGGCAAATCAAAAATGCATATGAGGTTTTGGGAGAAAGATAAATTGGAATTTGTAGAGCTATCGAATTCCCGGTCATTGCGAACCAGTCCGCAGACTGGTGTGGCAATCCCCTGAATAGAAGTACCACTTCTCGTGAATAAATTCCGGGAAACAGCAGGATAGAACAATCTGTATGACGATGGGCCGCCCAAAATACGATTGAGATTGCCACACCAGCGTGCGCGCTGGTTCGCAATGACACGTTCTGACGATGCATTTGTCACACCGATAAATTCCAATTTCCCCTTATCCTTTCCTCCGGCAGTTAAATCTGCCGGCAGGAGGAACGCTCAATGAGGGTGGGGGTGAGGATCCGGTGGGTGTAGCCCGCCAGCTCGTTCTGCACCTTTTCAAGCAGCGTGTGCACCGCCACGGAGGCCAGCATTTTCATGGGCTGCTCAATGGTGGTCAGCTCGATGCGGGGCAGGCCGCTGTCGCGGATATTGTCAAAGCCCAGCAGGGAAAAGTCCTGGGGAATCCTGAGACCCATTTCCTCCGCCGCCTGCATGATACCCAGGGCGTTGGTATCGGTGGAGGCGAAGATGGCGGTAAATTTTCGCTCCTGGACCAGCAGCTGCTTGGCAAGCTGGTAGCCATATTTAATGGAGGTATTGGAAAAGGTGTTGTTGCAGTACTGGGGGGTGAGCCCTAAGTCCTGGCAGGCCGCGGCGTAGCCGTCGCTGCGCAGCTGGTGGGTGGTGCTTCCCTGGCGCTTGCCGAAATAGAGAATGTTCCGGTGGCCCAGCTTGTACAGGTACTCAACGCCCATATAGGTTCCCCGGAAATTGTCCACGGAGACATAGCTCTCCTGGGCGTCCCGGAGGTTTTCTCCCACGAACACCGTGGGAAGCCGGGAAAAGAAGGGTTGGAGACTGTCGTAGCTTTCCGGCCCGGCGGGCAGGAGGATCACGCCGTCCACCTGGCGGCCGATCATCAGCTCAAAAAGCTCCCGCTCCTGCTCGATGTCCCGGGAGGAATTGCACAGAATAATATTGTAGCCCCTGGCCCGGGCCTGACGGTCAATGTGATAGGAAAGCTCCGACATGAAAGGGTTATTGATGCCCGTGAGAATCAGGCCCAGGAGCTTGGTACTTTTCATCACCATGGACCGGGCGACGGTATTGGGCGTATAGTGCATTTCCTTACAGATTTCCAGGATTCGTCCCCGGGTTTCCTCACTGATCTCCGGGCTGCCCGACAGCGCACGGGATACGGTGGAGTAGGAGACCCCAGCGGTTCTGGCTACATCCTTAATGGTAACGTTTTTCATATTCTCACCCCGTTACGGAAATGTGCGATTTGTTTGCGTAACTCTATTGTAAAGGCGTTTGACGAAAAAAGCAAGTACTAATTGTGTACTTCTTAAAAAAACCTTTTTAAATGCGAAATAACGTTGTAAATTATCTCCAAAGGCAGGGGCGCGGTACGGAACAGTTCAAATTCTTTTCGGAAAGAGCCTTGGATTTGCGCCATTGTTTGCGCCCTGTTTTCGCAAATTACCGAAAAAGTTACGATAAAGCGTTAGAAATATATTTTTCTTGAAAATAATAACAAAAAAAGTTCAAAAAGAGGTTGACAAACCAGATGTAATGCGATAGAATCAGGCTAGAAAGACCGTAAACGTTTGAGACAATGTGCGCCGCTGTTTTGGCGGTACCGGAAAAGGAGGGGTTGGATGATCCGCGGAGTTTTATTTGACCTGGGAGGCACGCTGCATGTCAATGATTCTCCACCGGGCCGGGATATCTGGTTTTCCCGGCGGGTAATAGAGCGATTGGGAGATTACGGTATCCACCTGGAGATATCTCCCGAGGCGCTGACAGCCCAGCTTGCGGTGAACGCCGAGGAATACAAGCACCATTCGGAGCAGGACCTGCGGGAGCTTCCTACCGCTGAAATCTGGAGCCGCTGGTTTCTGCGGGAGCAGAATCTGACCCCGGAGCAGCTTTCCCCTATGTCGGAGGAGCTGAGCTTCCTGTACGACTACGAGCGGGTGCGGGTCATGCGCCGTCCCCACCTGGCAGAAACTATGGAGCGCCTGCGGGATATGGGTATCCGTATGGGCGTCATCAGCAACATCATTTCCCATTCCGTGGTGCCCCACTTCCTGGCAGAGTACGGCATCGACGGCTACATGGACTGCGTAATCACCTCCTGCGGCACCGGCATCCGGAAGCCGGACCCGGAAATTTTCCGGGTGGCGGAAAGAAAAATGGGCCTTGCCCCGGAAGAGCTTGCCTATGTGGGCGACACCATTTCCCGGGATGTCCGGGGCACCCGGGCGGC
>CAMCCS010000140.1 GCA_945873295.1 uncultured Clostridia bacterium | reverse complement strand
ACCAGGTTCGTCACGACTTGTCAGCGGCGACTCGCCGCCAAATTCCAATTTGTCGTTTAGCTGACAAAAGCCGATAAGCACATTCCAATTTATCTGTTCGCTGCCCAAAGCGAATAGCCGAATCCACTGTTTGTCCGTTACAGAAAAGACGCCCGGCAGGATTTCCTGCCGGGCAGAACATCAGATTTCCATGATAACGGGCAGGATCATGGGATTGCGCTTGGTGGTCTTAAAGAGATACCCGCTGATGTCATTTTTAATGGCGGATTTGATGGCAGCCCAGTCCCGCACCCGCTTGCGCTGGCAGCGGTCGATAGCTTCCAAAGCCACCTGCCGCAGCTCGGTCATAAGATCCTCGGACTCCTTCACATAGATGAAGCCCCGGGTGATAATGTCCGGGCCGGAGATCACGGAGCCGTCCTGGCTGGACAGGTTTACACAGACCACGATCATGCCGTCCTGGGCCAGGTGCTTCCGGTCCCGGAGCACCACACTGCCCACATCTCCCACACCGGTGCCGTCCACGAAGACCTTGCCTGCGGTGACAGGGGTACCAACCTTGCAGGTCTTGCCGGTGAGCTCAAACACGGTGCCGATCTCGCCGATATGAATGTTTCTGGGATTCATGCCCATGGCCTGGGCCAGCTTGCTGTGCAGCTGCAGGTGCCGCTGCTCGCCGTGGACGGGGATAAAGAACCGGGGCTTGACCAGGGCGTGAACGATTTTCAGCTCCTCCTGACAGGCGTGGCCGGAGACATGGAGGCCCTCGCTCTTTTCGTAGACCACCTCGGCGCCCTTGCGGTACAGCTCATTGATGATCCGGGAAACGGCCTTTTCGTTGCCGGGAATGGCGGAGGCGGAAATGATGATTCGGTCACCGGAGGTGATTTCCACCTGCTTGTGGGTGGAAAAAGCCATCCGGTACAGGGCGGACATATTTTCACCCTGGGAACCGGTGGAAACGATGACCAGCTTGTTATTGGGAATGCTCTTGATGGCGGTGATGTCCACCAGGGTGCCGGGCTTGACCTTCAGGTAGCCCAGCTCCTGGGCGACCTTCAGCATGTTTTCCATGCTTCTGCCGGACACGGCAACCTTCCGCCCGTAGCGCTGGGCGGTAGCCAGCACCGCCTGAATGCGGTGCATATTGGAGGCAAAGGTGGTGACGATGATCCGCTGGTCGCAGTTTTTGAACTGCCGGTCCAGGCTCTCGGCCACCACGTTCTCGCTGGGGGTGTAGCCCTGGCGCTCCACGTTGGTGGAGTCCATGAGCAGGGCCAGAACGCCCTCATTGCCCAGCTGGCCCAGCCGTGCAAGATCCGTCATGCCGTCCACGGAGGTGGGATCGATCTTGAAATCGCCGGTCATTACCACGGTGCCCACCGGGGTGTGAATGGCAAAGCACACCGCGTCGGCGATGGAGTGGTTCACATGAATGAATTCCACGCTGAAGCAGCCGGCCTTCACCACGTCGCCGGGCTTATGGGTAATGAGTTTCACGGTGTTTTCCAGGCGGTGCTCCTCCAGCTTCAGTTTAATGAGGCCGTTGGTCATAGCCGTGCCGTGGATGGGGCAGTTTACCTGCTTCATGCAGTAGGGGATGGACCCAATGTGGTCCTCGTGTCCGTGGGTGATGAACATGCCCCGCAGCTTCTTCTGGTTGGCCACCAGGTAGGAAAAGTCGGGGATCACCAGATCCACGCCGTACATATCCTCCTCGGGAAAGCCCACGCCGCAGTCTACGACGATCATATCCTTGCCGTACTCCAGGACGGTGATGTTCTTACCGATCTCATCCAGTCCGCCCAGGGGAATAATTTTCAGTTTTTCTGCCAATTTGCTGATTTGCTCCTTTCGTAATGGAAACGCGGAAACGCGCGTTATGTCCTGTTTTTGCGCACAGAGCGCACTGATTCAGCAGCCGCTGTCCCCCCGTCCCGGCCCTGTCTCGCCGTTTCCTGAGTGCAGCGTCTGCCTGCTTCTGTTTTTGATCCCGCTTTCACGGTGATAGCCAATGCCGGGTCTGCCCACCCGCGCTTGTCACAGAATAGTATAACACCTTTCTGCGGAAAAGTATACAATTATTTTCCGATAATTTTTAGGCCCTTAAAACCAAATAGCAGTTGCACCTTTCCGTGGGATTTGCTATAATGCAGGGTAAGAATGAATAGGATGGCGAGTATGCCGTCTGTACTGCCGCCTGGGCTTCCTGGGGCAGAATAGCGTGGGAGGAAAAGGATATGGATCAAAAGCTTCGCAAGCTGCTAAGACCCAGCCGGGGAATCTACTTCTTTATCCTGGGCGGATTCTGCGCGGCGGCGCTGCTTACGGAACAGTATATCCTGGCGGGGGTGGAAGCGGCTGTAACGCTGCTTGTCCTGACGGGCTATACTCTGAGCAGGAATTACCGGAACCGGAAGATACAGCAGTTTCTTCAGTCCTCCCCGGAAACCCTGGAGGGGATCTCCAAGGGAGACAGTCCGTTTCCGGCGGTACTGGTCAGCCTGGGGGACGGGCATATCCTTTGGGCCAATCACCGCTTTGCCAGTATTACCGGCCTGAAGGATTCGCTGCTGGAACCGGGACTGGAGGAGGTCATCCCCGGCCTTTCCACCGACTGGCTTGCCTCCGGGAAAAGTGAAAGCCCCCACGATGTTACGGTGAATCACCGCCGCTACCGGGTCTACGGCGTTCCCGTCCACGCCGGGGAGAACAAAGGCCTGATGATGGGTGTGCTGTACCTGTGCGATCTGACGGAGCTGTACCAGGTCCGGGACGAGTATATCCGCTCCCGTCCGGTGGTGTGCATTATTCTTATTGACAACTTCGAGGAACTGACCAAAAACCTGACGGAGAGCGCCATTTCCACGCTGAATGCCCGGCTCAACGACGCCATTACCAAGTGGACCGAGGAATACCACGGGCTTCTGCGGCGGCTGGAGCGCAACCGTTTTCTGTTTATCTTTGAAAAGCGGGACTTAGACCGGGCGGTGGAGGGGAAATTCTCTTTGCTGGAATCGGTGCATGAGATCCTCAGTCCCTCGGGGCTCCCTGCCTCCGTGTCCATCGGTGTGGGCGTGGACGGCGTTACCTTTGAAGAAAGCTACGATTTTGCGGCCCTGGGCATTGAAATGGCCCTGAGCCGGGGCGGCGACCAGGCGGTCATCAAAAACCGCTTCAATTTCAGCTTCTTCGGCGGACGGAACAAGGAAGCGGACTACCGCAGCAAGGTTCGTTCCCGGGTCACTGCCAATTCCCTGATGGAGCTCATCGGCCAGAGCAGCCATGTGTTCATTATGGGTCACAAAAATGCGGACCTGGACGCGGTGGGTGCCGCTATGGGTATCGCCTGCCTGTGCCGGAAAAAAGGAAAGAAAGCCAGCATTGTGCTGGATCGGGATGCCAATGCCGCGGAGCGTCTGGTGGAGGAGATTGCCCAGGTGCCGGAGTACCGGGAGGTGTTTATTTCCGGTCAGGATGCCCTCCTGGAAAGCGACAACAGGAGCATTCTCGTGGTGGTGGATACCAACCGTCCGGACCAGGTGGAGTGCAAGCCCCTGCTGGAAGCCATTCCCCGGGTGTGCGTGGTGGACCATCACCGCCGGGCGGCGGATTATATCAGCCCCGTGGTGGTCAATCTTCACGAGCCCTATGCTTCCTCCGCTTCGGAGCTTGTGACGGAGCTTGTGATGTACGCGGTGGACAGCAGGGATGTGCTGCCCATCGAGGCCAAGAGCATGCTTGCCGGCATCTGCCTGGATACCAAGTTCTTTAATGTCCGCACCGGCGAGCGCACCTTTGAGGCTGCCGCGGCCCTGCGGCGGATGGGCGCCGACACCACGGAGGTCAAAAAGCTGCTGCAAAATGACTTCCAGGACACCATGGCGAAGTACCAGATCATCCGCTCGGCCCGGCTGTACCGGCAGGAGCTTGCCATTGCCGCGCTGAATACCACCACCACCCGGGTACTGGCAGCCCAGGCGGCGGATGAGCTGCTGAATATTTCCGGCATTACCGGCTCCTTTGTGCTCTATCCGGATGAGGACCAGGTGATTATCTCCGCCAGAAGCATCGGCAGCGCAAATGTGCAGATGATCCTGGAGCCCCTGGGCGGCGGCGGCAATACCGCCACAGCCGGTGCCCAGATGAAAGGCGTCAGCACCAAGGAAGCCCTGGATATGCTGGTGGCATCCATTGATAAATTTTATGAAAGTTGAGGATATTAGAAAATGAAAGTGATTTTACTGCAGGATATTCGGGGAAAGGGTAAGAAAGGCCAGATGCTGGAGGTTTCCGACGGCTACGCCCGGAACTATATGCTGCCCCGGAAGATGGCCATTGAGGCGACAGCCGACGCGGTGAATACCATGCGTATGAACGATAAGGCTGCCCAGGAGCGGATCGCCCGGGAAAAGGCGGAGGCTATGGAAATCGCCGGACGGCTGCGGGCCCTGGTGCTGACGGTCAATGCCAAGGGCGGCGGAAACGGACGGCTTTTCGGCTCCGTCACCAACCAGGAGATTGCCGACGCGCTGAAGGCCCAGACCGGCATCGCTTTGGATAAGCGGAAGATCCAGATTGCCGACCCCATCAAGAATGTAGGCACCTACACCGTGACCTGCAAGCTGGGCTACGAGATCTCCGCCCCTCTGACCGTGAAGATTCAGGAAGTTTAAGCAGACAAATTGGAATTAAGGTTATCGGCTTTAGTAAGCACACTCAATTTGGTATG
>CAMCCS010000139.1 GCA_945873295.1 uncultured Clostridia bacterium | reverse complement strand
AGCTTGCCTATGTGGGCGACACCATTTCCCGGGATGTCCGGGGCACCCGGGCGGCGGGGTGGCGTCTTATGATCCAGATTCGGAACCCCGGCGTTGCCCACCGGGACAAGGGCCTCGAAAACGGCCCCTGGAAGCCGGATTATCTCATTGATGACCTGGCGGAAATTCCAGCCATCATTGCCCGGGAAAACGGACAAATTGACAGATGACAATTCCAATTATATAATCATATATTGTATCTCCAACAAAAAATTACATTGGGAGGAATCCGAATGAACAACAAAATTGATACCGTTTTCTTTGATGTGGGTGCAACCCTGCGCTACGTGGTGGAGGACCCGGAATTCGCCGCTGCCGCCGAGGCGGAGCTCATGCGGCTGGTGGGCACCACCGAGCCCCATGACGAGTTCTTTGCCAAGCTGGAAAAGAACTGGAAGGCCTACCGGAAGCTGGCAAAGACCGAGCTTCTGGACGTGTCCGAAATGGAGCTGTGGCTTTACTACCTGCTGCCGGATTACCCCGCGGAAGTGATCGGACCCAACGCCGCCCGGCTGACCCGGCTGTGGCGGGACCATGACGGCCGCCGGGTGGTTCATGAGGGCACCCTGGAGACCCTTCGGGAGCTGAAGGCCCGGGGCTACAAGCTGGGCATCATCGCCAATACCGTGACGGAGACGGAGATCCCCGACTGGATGTGCCGGGACGGTGTTGCCGACTGCTTCAAAACCGTGATCCTTTCTTCCAAGGTGCGGCTGCGCAAGCCCGATCCCACCATCTACAAGCTGGCCGCCCGGTGCATCGGCTCCGACCCGGAAACCTGCGCTTATGTAGGTGACAATCCTGTGCGGGATGTGGAGGGCGCCGTGAACGCCGGCTTCGGAGCCATGGTGCTCTTTGAGGATGCCGGCACCGCCGACCGGGAGGGCAAGGCCCCCACGGTGCAGCCGGATTACCGCATCCGTTCCATTCCGGAGCTGCTGGACCTGTTCCCTGCCAGGGGGTAAGGCTATGGAAAAAATCAAAGGCGTATTCTTTGACCTGGGGGGTACCCTCCGCATTGCCGAGCATGTGCCCGAGCATGAGGCCCGGGCGGCGGCCCGGATGGCTGAGCTTGCCGGGGCGGCGGATGTAGAGGCGTTCATGGATATGGTGGAGCGCCGGTACGAGCCCTACCGGGAATGGGCCCTGACGGAAAACAAGGAATCCGGGGACTACGAGCTGTGGGCAAAATGGCTCCTGCCCGAGTACCCGGAGGAAAAGCTCCGGGAAATCTGCCACGAGATGACCTACCAGTACCGTCAGGTCAAGGGCCTGCGGCATCTGGTGGACGGCGGTTTGGAAGTGATTCAGACCCTCCACGCCCGGGGCTATAAGCTGGGCATCATCTCGAACCTCATTGGAGAGAGGGAAATCTATGACTGGCTGCGGGAAGACAACCTGGAGCAGTATTTTGACGCGGTGATCCTCTCCTCCGTCTGCCACATCCGCAAGCCGGATCCGCAGATGTACCTGATGGGCTGTGAGGCCCTGGGACTGAAGCCCGAGGAATGTGCTTCCGTGGCGGACAATCTGAGCCGGGACATTACCGGCGCCAAGGCGGCACACATCGGCGCCAATATTCTCTTTATCAGCCCCGAAAAGCTGGCAAAGAAAACCATCACCGATGAAAACCGGCCGGATTACATCGTCCACCGGTTCCTGGATATTCTGGATCTGCCCTTTTTGCAGTAAGGAGGGATGCGTATGGAAAAGAATATCGATACCATTTTCATTGACCTGGGAGACACCTTCCGGGTCATCCGGAAGGACCGGGAGTACCAGCGCGAGGCAAAAGCGGTGATTACCCGCTGCCTGGGGGTGGATACCGATCCGGAGGATTTTTACCGGGACGTGATCGAGCCCCGGTATGATAAGTACAGGGAGTGGGCCCTGACCTACTACTGCGAAGCGCCGGTGGAGGTTCTGTGGACCCGGTGGCTTGCCTATGACTTCCCGAAGGACCGGGTGATCGCCCACGCGGCGGAAATGACCTGGGCCTACCGCAAGACCAAGGGTGAGCGGGTGGTTACCGACGGGGGCATCGACACCATCAAGGAGCTGTACCGCCGGGGTTACACCCTGGCAATCGTCAGCGACCTGGTGGGTGTGGAAGAGGTGGATGACTGGCTGGATCACGACGGCCTGCGGCCCTATTTCAAGTCCGTGCAGCAGTCCTCCGTATGCCTCATCCGTAAGCCCCATCCCGCCATCTATTATTACGCGCTGGCCGAGACCGGCTCCGATCCGGAGCGTACCTGCTATGTGGGCGACAACCTGAACCGGGATATCATCGGCGCCAAGGCGGCGGGCCTGGGCATGACCGTGGGCGTGCAGTACCCGGGCAAAAAGCCCCAGGAGGTTACGCCGGAGAACAAACCGGACGTGTTTATTCATCATTTCGCCGAGCTGCTGGATCTTTTCCCGCCCCTCGGCGCAAAAGACTGATGGGGGAGGATGAATTATGGAAGCACTGTTTACCGGCGGTGAGGCCCTTGCCCGGGCCGTGGAAGCCGCCTACGCCCAGGGACAGACGGACTACTCTCTGGAGCCCATGGCTCTGGAGGATGCATCCGGGAATCCTGTGGGTAAAATCAAGGACGGGGATCATGTGGTGTTCTGCTGCCGCCGGGGTGAGCGGGAGATCGAACTGACGGAAGCCTTTGTAGATCCTGCCTTTGATAAGTTTGACCGTACATATTTAAAGGATCTGGAATTTGTCATCATGACCATGTACCACGACAAATTCAAGGACCTGCCCATTGCCTTCGCCCCGGAAAAGGTGGTTATGCCCCTGGCCCAGGTCATCAGCGAGGCGGGATTAACCCAGTTCCACTGCGCCGAGTCGGAAAAATACGCCCATGTGACCTTCTTCTTTAACGGCGGGCGGAACGAGCCCTTCCCCGGGGAGACCGATGTCCGGGTTCCCTCTCCCAAGGGCATCCCCTTTGACCAGAAGCCGGAGCTGAGCCTGCCGGAGGTGGCGGAAAAGGTCAAAGGTGCCGTGGATACGGGCTACGACTTCATCCTGACGAACTTCGCCAACGGCGACGTCATCGGCCACACCGCGAATACGGAAGCCAAGCTGAAAGCGGCATCCACCGTCAGCCGCTATGTGGGCGAGGTTACGCAGTATGCCCGGGACCACGGCTATTTCGTGGCAGTCACCGCGGACCACGGCAATATTGAGGCTCTGTACGATGCCAAGGGCAAGCCCCATGTGGCCCACACCACCAACCTGGTGCCCTTCGTGGTCCTGGACCCCCAGGGCCGGGAGGTACCCCTCCACGACGGACGGCTGGGAGATGTGGCTCCCACGGTGCTGCAGGTGCTGGGCCTTCCCCAGCCCGCCGAGATGACGGGAAAGCCTCTCATCGACGCGCCGGAAATTCAGAACGGGAAAATGCTGCTCATGATCCTGGACGGCTGGGGCTACGGCACCCATGACGACGGCGACGGCATCTACCTGGCAGATACGCCCGCCTGGGACGCGCTGCTGAAAGCTTATCCCAACTGCCGCCTGCGGGCCTCCGGCGAGGATGTGGGCCTGAAAGCCGGGAAGCCCGGCAATTCCGAGGCCGGCCACTCCAACCTGGGCGCCGGACGGGTGGTGGCCCAGGATGATGTCCGCATGGATGAAGCCATCCGCAGCGGCGCGTTCATGACCAATCCCATTTTCCTCCATGCCATCGAAGGAGCGAAAAAGGAGGGCGACCTGCACCTCATTGCCTATCTGACGGAAAAGTCCAGCCACGGCTGCATCGACTATCCGCTGATGCTCACGGAAATGGCGGAGGGCGTAAAGAACGTTTACTACCACATCATCTTTGACGGACGGTCCACCGAGCCGGGCAGCGCCCCTGCCATGCTCCGGGCCCTGGACGAAAAGCTGCGCAAGCTGGGCCGGGGCACCATCGTGGACGGTGTAGGCCGGGGCATTGCCCTGGACCGGGACGGCAACTACGCCAAGGTCAAAAAGGCCTACGACTGCATGACCCTGGGAGGCGGTACCCGTTACCGCTGACCGGGAACCCAATAGATCATTTCGGGATGCTTCCGGAAAGCTGACCGGTTTCCGGAAGCCCCCCAAGACGGAGGTTGATTTGAATGCTGACGGCAGCGCTTTCTGCTGTGGATATGTCCGCCATCGAGCTGAACGCCTGGGACATTCTCCTGCGCATGATGTGCTCCATGCTGGTGGGCGCTGTAATCGGAACGGAACGGGAATTCACCCACCGCCCCGCGGGTATGCGTACCCATATGCTGGTTGCCCTGGGCGCCTGCGCGGTGATGGTCACCAGCCAGCTGCTTTTTGTCCAGTACCGTCCCTACGGAGCCACCCCGGATCCCGCCCGGCTCAGTGCCCAGGTGATCACCGGCATCGGCTTTCTGGGCGCCGGAACCATTCTGAAGGAGGGCCCTACCATCAAGGGTCTGACTACGGCGGCCAGTATCTGGGCAGTTGCCTGCCTGGGTGTCGCCATGGGCGCGGGCTACTATGCGGTGGGCTTTGTGGGCGCCGGATGCATGCTGGTGACCCTGACGATTTTTGAGCGGCTGCAGACGCTGCTGCTGAAAAACAACTACGCCTTGTACTCCTTCGGTGCCACCTGTACGGACATTGCCTATGTCCTGGACCTGATCCGCCGGCTGGCTGCCGAGGCGGACGGCATCGTGACCTCCACGGAGGTGGAGGAAGCGGAGGACAAGCACACCTTCCGTATTGAATTCAAGGTGAATTTCCCCGGCAGAGGAGCCGCGGAGCGGGAGCAGCAGTTCTTCACTGCCCTGA
>CAMCCS010000138.1 GCA_945873295.1 uncultured Clostridia bacterium | reverse complement strand
TCAACAGTCTCAGTCAGTCCCTTGCCAAGATCCAGCTTTCCGGCATCCCCGCCGTCTCCGAACGACGGGAGACCGACAGCCAGATCGTGGTGACCATTACCATACCAAAGTAGGCTTTGGGTGTTTGGGAGCGAAGAGAAATTGGAATTTGTCGGCAGGGCCGACAGCCAAGTCGTGCGCAAAATATGTGTAGTCGTTTTTGCCCTGCGCCGCTCGGTATCGTTCTATAGCAGTTTGGCAAATTGGAATTTATCGAATTCCCAGTCATTGCGAACCAGTCCGCTTTCCTGGTGTGGCAATCCCCCGGATAGAAGTACCATTTCTCGTGAATGAATTCCGGGAAATGGCAGGATAGAACAGTCTGTATGACGCTGGGCTGCCTGGAATTCGATGGAGATTCCCACGAAAGTAGTGCGCACTGGTTCGGAATGACACGTTCTGACGATGCGACAAATTTCAATTCGACGGTTTTCTCTTATCGCCTCAGCAGCAGAAGAAGCCGCCGCGGCAGCACAGCAGCTGGAAGGCGTAGCACAGGCAGAGGCTGGCGCAGGGGCTGCCGCCCATGGTAAAGCCGCCGAAGTTTCCTGCCTGCTGCCGGTAGGCCTGGCCCCCGCTTTCAATCTGGTCCAGAGCCCACAGGTACTCCCGGTTGTCCGGGTCCATGCTCACCGCCCGACGGATATGCTCCAGGGCCGTGATCTGGTTCCCCAGGCCGCTGTTTGCCAGGGCGCTGAGATAGTACCACTGGGCGTCCCGGTCGGCGCAGTTTTCCAGCACGTTCAAAGCCTCCCGGAACCGGTGGTAGCGGATGTACTGCTGGGCGCTGTTACGGTACTGTTCCTCGGTGGTGCCGGTATAGCTGCGCTGCCGGGCGCCGCCGAAGGGATCATAGCCGCCGAAGGGATCACTTCCGTAGCCGCCATAACCGCCGTAGCCGCCGGACTGGTTCTGGGCATATTTCTCCGGATTCTTGATCTGATCGTAGGCGGCGTTGACCTCCTGCATTTTCCGGGCGGCCTCCGGGTCCCCCGGATTCAGGTCCGGATGGTATTTCTTCGCCAGGAGGCGGTAGGCCCGCTTTATTTCCTCGTCCGAAGCATCGGGGCTCACCCCAAGCACGCGATAGGGATCGTCAACCATGGCGCTCCTCCTTCTTTCCCTTCTCCCGCTCCCGGTAGGTCACCCACACGCCGCTGTACAGGATATTATCCAGCAGCGCCTTGTCCTGGACCAGCGGGAGCTTTTCATATTCCGCAGTGGCGCTTCCCATGGTAAGCACCAGGTATTCCTCCCAGCGGGCGGGGTCCTTTTCTCCCCCCATCGCCAGGAAGGGATTGTACTTTCCTTTTCGTTTATCCCGGTCGTAGTCCACCACCGCGTCCATCAGGTAAATGAACCGGCCCAGGGCATTTCCCATCCGCCGCAGGCTCTGCGCCCACAGATCCTCCCGGTACACCAGTATTTCACCCATAAGGCGGCCGAAAGCTCCGGCGGGCTCGTCGGGATTGACACAGTTTTCCTTTTCCAGCCGGTTAAGCGCATCCAGGCTCTCCCGGATGGCCGCTGCCTGCCGGGGGTAGCTTTCCGCAATGGTTTGCAGTGACTTGCCGTAGGTCTGGGCCATGAGCTTCGCGGAAAGCTTCTTGTCGTCCTGCCAGTCGTCCAGGCAGTTATAGTAGGCAAGGATTACGTTCATATCCGCACTGTAGCGGATGTATTCGTTGTCCACCCAGGCCCGGCGCTTCACGGGATGCAGCAGACACCCATCCTTCCCGGAGGTTTCCTCCGGCTCGTACAGGCTCATAAGCAGCAGAGAAAGAAACGCCATATCGTAGCTCAGCCCCAAGCGGGACATTCCGCCGGACTGGGCCTGGAGCCTTCGGCAGATGCCGCAGTACACCGCACCGTACCTGGCCTGCTGGTCCTTATTCAATTCTTTCCAGTTTCCGGTAACATAACCAAACATTTCCTTCTCACTCCTGATAAAAGGAAGTTGAAGACAGGTCGTATTCCCGCCCCGGCGGCAAAAGCGCCTGCTTCCATTTCCACTCTACCAATTTTCTGTAAACAATCCGTAAACACAGGAAAAATTTACGATTCCGACATACTCTCTTTTCGTCATAAGCACGCAGGCAAATTGGAATTTGTAGAGCAGTATGGTGAATGGTACGCGGGTGGAAAATGGGACGTGGCAAGGGCTCCCCTGTGTAAGGGGAGCTGTCAGCGAAGCTGACTGAGGGGTTGTAATGGCGGACTTCCCGGTGTGCCCATCGTCCGAACCTACCATGTCCGTTCTGCCCCCGTTTCGCTTATGGCTCGTTAAAATAGGAAGATTCTACCGCAAAGCCGTTTCCGCGAACCTTTTCGCCGATACACTTCCAAAATCGAAAGATTGTACCGCACAATCCCTCAGTCGCTTCGCGACAGCTCCCTTTACACAAGGGAGCCCTTGGCGCGTACCGCATCAGGTCGCAAACCACTGCCCAAACAACCCTACAAATTCCCAATTTATCTCACTGCTTACAAAACCCGACAACCGGGATTCTCTTATTCCCGGTTGTCTTTTCCTTCCATCAGGTATTTATTCAGCGCGCCGCCGTACAGGAGGATGCTCAGGCAGCAGTACAGCCACAGCATGGCGATTGCCACGGCGTACACCGAGCCGTAAATATTGGAATAGCTGGAAAAGTTCGTCACATACAAAGAATAGATGTCGGAAAACACCAGCCAGCCGATGGAGGTCAGGATCCCGCCGGGCAGGCTTTTCAGGAAGCCGTTGCGTCCGTTGGGCAGGGCCATGTACATTGCGGTAAAGAACGCTGTCTGGACAATCAGCAGAAAGAAAAACCGCAGATCAATAAAATCCAGCAGGAAAATTACCACCGCGTTGTCAATCCGCAGCAGGAAATTCATCAGGGAATTGCCAAACACATGCAGGCCCAGGGTCAGCAGAATCACTGCGTAGAACACCAGCGCATACAGCACGCTGATGCTTCTGGTATAGATGTATCCCCGGTTCTCGGACACACCGTACACCGCGTTGAGGCCCGTGAGCAGCCCGTAGACACCCCGGCTGGAGGACCACAGGGCCGTGACCGCGGACAGCCCCGCCACCGCGCCGGAGGCGTTGCGGTAGGTGCTGTACACCAGTTCCTCCGCGCCCTCCATCAAAGCCCTGGGCAGAACCCCTCCCAAAAACTCCATCAGGTCCTCCACCGACAGACCGGTGTAGCGCAGGGAGCTGAGGATCAGCAGCAGTGCCGGGAAAACGGACAGCACGATAAAGTACGCCGCGTAGGCCGCCCGCTGGGGAATATGCATTTTCCGAACGGTCTCGGCCATATGAAACGCCTTGCCGATAAGGCCGCCCCTGGGAAACTCCTTCATCCATGTCCCTCCCGGAAACATCTTCATTCAAAAGGAAAACGCCCGCAGCCGTTGGGCCGCGGGCACTGCATCCTCTTTATTCCGCGGAAATCAGATAGTAGTACACCGGCTGACCGCCGTTGATCAGGTTTACATCCGCGTCCGGGCAAATATCCGCGAACAGGTCCGCCGCCTTCTGGGCGTGCTTCTCCTTGATGTCCTGACCATAGTAGATGGTGACATACTCCCGGCCGTCGTCCCGGACCTTCTCCGCCAGGCTCTTTAAGAGCACCTTGATGTCCTGGCTGGTGCCAAACAGGCCGCTGCCGTACATGGCCAGGTAGTCGCCCTCGTGGATCTCATAGCCGTCAAAGTCGGAATTCCGGGCGGCGTAGGTGATCTGCATGGTGTCCACGGTAGAAAGAGCCTCAGTCATGGCCTGGGTATTTTCCTCCGCCTCTCCCTCAGGGTTGAAGTTCAGCATGGCGGTGACACCCTGGGGCACGGTCTTGCTGGGGATGACGATGACCTGCTTGGGGGTCAGCCCGTCCACCTGCTGGGCAGCCATAATGATGTTCTTGTTATTGGGCAGCACATAGACTACTTCCGCGGGGACGGTATTCACCGCCTCCAGAATGTCCTGGGTGCTGGGGTTCATGGTCTGGCCGCCGGAAATGATGGCGTCCACCCCCAGATTCCGGAACACATCCGCCAGGCCCTCACCGGCGCACACGGAGACGACGCCCAGCTTCTTTTCCGGCTCGGCAATCTTGGGAGCCAGCTCCTGCTCGCTCATGACCTTCTCGGTGTGCTGCAGGCGCATGTTCTCCACCTTCACGGTGACGAAGGAGCCGTAGTTCACCGCCTCATGGAGGGCAGCGCCGGGATCGTTGGTATGGACATGGACCTTGATGATCTCCTCGTCGTCCACCAGCACCAGGCTGTCGCCCAGCTCGTTCAGGAAAGCGCGCAACTGATCGGGGTCCCTGTCATTCTCCCGGGAGATGATGAACTCCGTGCAGTAGGAGAAGGTGATGTCCTCGGTATTGAAGTCGGAGAAGTCCGCCTGCTCCTTCGTAGCGGTGACGGTCTCGGGAGCAGCAATATCTTCTCCCCGCATGGCTGAGAGCATGGCTTCCAGTGCGAAGACCCAGCCCTTGCCGCCGGCATCCACCACCCCGGCCTTCTTCAGCACCGGGTTCTGGTTCACGGTATCCGCGAGAGCCACCTTGGCTTCCTCCAGGGCAGCTTCATGGACATATTCCAGATAGTTATTCTCCTGGGCAGCCTCCCGGGCCTTGGCGGCAGCCAGACGGGCCACGGTGAGGATGGTGCCCTCGGCGGGCTTCATGACTGCCTTGTAGGCCGCGTCCACGCCCTCCTGGAGGGCATCGGCCCACAGCACACCATCGCAGTCATCCTGGCCCTTCAGCTTCCGGGAGATACCCCGGAACAGTAGGGACAGAATGACGCCGGAGTTACCCCGGGCGCCCCGGAGCATGGCGGACGCCGCGATCTTCGCGG
>CAMCCS010000137.1 GCA_945873295.1 uncultured Clostridia bacterium | reverse complement strand
TGGCAGGCCTTGATGACCAGAGGCGCGCCGATCTCGCCGGACTCAATGATCCGCTTCATCTCGGCATAGCCCCGGTCATACCGGCGCATGAAGCCCACCTGCACCAGCCGGCGGCCGATCTCCAGCTCCCGGTTGATGATCTCCTCACAGTCCTTGCC
The DNA here is from genome assembly GCA_945873295.1 of uncultured Clostridia bacterium. GTDB lineage: Bacteria > Bacillota > Clostridia > Oscillospirales > Oscillospiraceae > Faecousia. Next base: position 4,748 of record CAMCCS010000137.1, on the reverse strand, counting down.
GTTCAGGCTCAGAGGCTTCTCGCAGAAGCACCACTTTTCCTCGGCCAGAGTCTTCATCACATAGTCGTGATGGGTGGGGTCGATGGATGTGATGACCACGGCTTCCACCTCGGGGTCCTTGATCATACCGTCGCAGTCATTGCCGAAGGAACGGATGCCGTACTTTTCCGCGACAGCGTCGGCGGCAGCGGCCACATAGTCGGAAACCGCCACCACGGTTGCGCCGGGAACGGTGTCCATGATCCGGCGGCAGTGATCCTTACCGATGGCGCCGCAGCCGATAATACCGATTTTCAGAATCTTCTCCATAGCGAATTACTCCCCCAATTAATATTTTCTGGCATCCTTTTCATGGGCCAGATGATTTTCGTATGCCTTCAGGTTCTCCGGGTTCTCGGAAACCTCGGTATCACCCACACGCCACCAGGCGCCGTAGCCATCGGTCATGGTCTTGGGCAGCACCTTGATGTCGATGAGCACCGGGCAGTCCTTCACGGTCTTGGCGTCGGCAACGGCGGCCTTCAGCTCGCCCATGGTCCGGACGGAGTAGGACTTGCAGCCGTAGGCTTCCGCCACCTTGGCGTAGTCGATGTCCAGGAACTTGCCGGAGAGGGCTCCGTCGGCGCCCCGAGCCCGAAGCTCGGTGCAGAGGGTAGCGTTGCCGTGGCCCACCTGCAGGTTATTGATGCAGCCGAAGCTGGCATTGTCAAAGAGGCACACGATGATCTTCTTGTGCTCCTGGACGGCGGTAATCAGCTCGCCGTGGAGCATGTTGAAGCTGCCGTCGCCGCAGAAGGAGTAGACCTCATGGTCGTCGCCGATGGCCAGCTTGACGCCCAGGGCGCCGGCGATTTCGTAGCCCATGGTGGAGTAGCCGTACTCCATGTTGTAGCTGTCAATGCCCGTGGGCCGGAACATCCGCTGCATGTCGCCGGGCAGGCTGCCGGCAGCGCCGATGGCCACATCTCCCGGCTCCATCATGGCGTTGATAGCGCCCAGGGCGGTGGTCTGGCACAGCTCGGCGTTCAGGTCGTGGGCAAAGCGCCGGGCGGAAGCGTAGTTGGCGTCGTTGATGATGGGCCGCCACTCGTCGGTATCTTCAAACTCCACGCCGTCCAGCCGAACCAGCTCCGCGGCCCACTTCTGCCGGGCAGCTTCAATTTCGCCATTATAGGCGGTCTTGTAGCCGTCCAACAGCTTCAGCAGCCGGGGCAGAGCGTCCTTGGCATCGGCCACCACGGGGATGGCGTCCAGCTTCAGGGCCTGGAACTCGGAGACATTGATGTTCACGAACTTGGCATCGTGCCGGAACAGCCACTTGGAGGCAGTGGTGAAGTCGGTGTAGCGGGTGCCCACGCCGATGATCAGGTCCGCGTCCACCGCAATCTCATTGGCGGCGGAGCAGCCGGTGACACCCAGACCGCCCAGATTCAGCCGGTGGGTCCACTCGATGGCGCTCTTGCCCGCCTGGGTCTCGCCGAAGGGGATCCCGGTCTTCTCAGCGAATTCCCGGAACTCGGCATGGGCCTCGGAGTAGCGCACGCCGCCGCCGCAGACCAGCATGGGCTTTTTGGCAGCCCGGATAGCGGCAGCCGCTTCCTCCAGGGCAGCCTGGGTGGCGGGACGGCGCTCCAGCCGCCACACCCGTTTTGCCAGGAAGGACACGGGGTAGTCATAGGCCTCGCCCTCCACATCCTGGGGCATTGCCAGGCACACCGCACCGGTGTTGGCGGGGTCGGTGAGGGTCCGGAACGCGTTAATGCAGGCGCTCATGAGCTGCTCGGGCCGGACAATCCGGTCCCAGTAGCGGCAGACCGCCTTAAAAGCGTCATTGGTGGTGGTTGCCATGGAGTTCACATGCTCCACCTGCTGCAGCACCGGGTCGGGCTGGCGGCAGGCGTAGGTGTCGCCGGGCAGCACCAGCAGGGGGATATTGTTGGAGGTGGCGGTGCCGCAGGCGGTGACCATATTGGCGGCACCGGGGCCGATGGAGGATGTGGCAACGCAGATCTGCTTGCGCTTCATCTGCTTGGCAAAGGCAACGGCAGCCTGGGCCATACCCTGCTCATTCTTGCCCTGATACACTTCCAGCCGGTGGGCCTCCTGGATCAGCGCCTGTCCCAGGCCCACAACATTGCCGTGGCCGGGGATGATGAAAACACCCCGGACGAAGGGGGTCTGGACCCCATCGACCTCAATGTACTGATTTTCCAGGAAACGCACCAGGGCCTGGGCCATGGTCAGGCGGACAGTCTCAATCATTTCGTTTCTTCCCCTTCCATTTTGAAGATATGGTCGTTGGCGTCGGCTTTCCAAAGCCAGGCGTGCTCCTCGTCATCGATACGGGTCTTCTTCCAGGGGTCGCCCTCCAGATGCCGGATGCCCCAGGCATAGCACATGGCGTAGCCCGGCGCGGCAGTCTGGGAGTGGAAGCCGCTGGTGATTACCGCGAGACCGTTGTGTCCGGTCTTGTAGATTTCACCGTTGGCAAAGCCCGCGCCGAAGCCCTGGGGATGGTCAAAGCGGTAGAAGTAGACCTCCGGCTGGGGATGGTGGTGGGGCGGATAGGAGGACCACTTGCCGGGGAAGTTCAGCACCTCGCCCAGCACCATGTTGGAGTAGGGGGCGTTGTCATAGTCGAAGAAGGTCTTGATCTCCCGGCGCATGCAGCCCATGAGCTCGCCGTTGGCACCGGCGTGCTGGGTCTGCACGGTCTCGGGGGTGTACATCACCGGGGTGTAATCCCGGTCATTGACGGTCTTCTGGATGTACAGCTCGCTGTGACTGTGGGCTTCCAGGGTGATAACGGTCTTTCTGGGAGCCAGCAGGCAGTAGGCTTCCTGCCGGAAGCAGTCGGGGCGGGCACCCCGGACTGTCAGATCATTCCAGCGGAAGGTGACCTCACCGGAAAACAGCAGCACGGCGGTTTCCTTTTCCGCCTCTTCGATGCGGTAGGTGTCCCCCGGCTCCAGGACCAGAAGGCCCACATCCATCAGCGTGCCCATGTCATCCTTATCCGCTTCAATGTAGGGATTGTAGCCCCGGACCAGAGAAGCTTTTCTGTCAAGATAGGTCACGGCGTTCCTCCCCCTTCTTACAGTCCCGTATGGGCGCGGATGTAGGCCCGGGCCTTCTGGGCGTACTCCAGGGGATCGGCCTTGGCAGGATCCTGCTCGGCCTCCACCAGCAGCCAGCCCTCATAGCCGGCCTTGGAAAGAACCTCAAACACAGAGTCGAAGTCCACGCCGCCGTCGCCGGGGACGGTGAAAGCGCCGTTGCGGACGGACTGCAGGAAGCTCCAGTGATTCTTCCGGGCTTCCTCCACCACCGGCAGGCGCATATCCTTCAGGTGGACATGGCCGATCCGGTCGGTATACTTTTTCAGCATGGCAAGAGGATCCTCACCGGCAAAGGTGAAGTGGCCGGTGTCGTAGCACAGGAATACGTACCGGGGGTCGGTGTTCGCCATCATCCTATCGGTTTCTTCGGCAGTCTGCACCACGGTGCCCATATGGTGGTGGAAGCAGAGCTTGAAGCCCCGGTCGGCGGCAACTTTACCCAGCTTGTTCAGGCCGTCGCAGAAGAGGTCCCACTGCTCGTCATTCATCACGGGCTTATGGTTTCCGGTGAGGATGGGGACATCCGTTTTCCCCTGGATGGAGCCGCTCTGCTCGCTGACATTGATCCGGTCCGCGCCCACGGCAGCCAGGAAATCCAGGTTCGCGATAAAGTCCGCTTCCACTTCCTCGTAGGGCTTCGTCAGCAGGAAGGAGGAGAACCAGCGGCTGGCAATCCGCATGCCCCGCAGGTCCAGCTGATGCTTCAGCTCGGCAGGGTCCGTGGGGTACTTGTTGCCGATCTCGCAGCCGGTGAACCCGGCCAGGGCCATCTCACTGACGGTCTGGCGGAAGGTGTTCTCCGCGCCCAGCTCGGGCATATCATCGTTGCACCAGCCGATGGGGGCGATGCCAAGCTTTACCTTGTTAGCGTCAAACATGTATATAGCGTCTCCTTTCAGATACGGGCCACGCCGGAATCCCGGGCAGCCTGCGCAACCGCCTTGGCAACGGCGGGGCCGACACGCTTGTCAAATGCCTTGGGAATGATGTAATCGGCGGACAGCTCATCGTCGGAAATCAGGTCGGCCAAAGCCTTGGCGGCAGCCATCTTCATTTCCTCGTTGATGTCGGAAGCCCGCACATCGAAGGTGCCCCGGAAGATGCCGGGGAACGCCAGCACGTTGTTGATCTGGTTGGGGTAGTCGCTGCGGCCCGTGGAGACAACCGCCGCGCCGCCAGCCTTGGCGTCCTCGGGGAAGATCTCGGGGGTGGGGTTGGCGCAGGCAAAGACGATGGCGTCCTTGTTCATGGTCTTCACCATCTCGGTGGTCAGGGTGCCGGGGGCGGAAACGCCGATGAACACATCCGCGCCCTTGATGACATCCGCCAGCTTGCCCTTTTCCATACCCCGGTTGGTGACCTGGGCCATTTCCTCCTTGATCCAGTTCAGGCCCTCCCGGCCCTCGTAAATCGCGCCCTTCCGGTCGGTCATGACGATATTTTTGAAGCCGGCGGACAGCAGCAGCTTGGTGATGGAGATGGCGGCGGCGCCGGCGCCGGAGGTGACCACCTTCACATCCTCTTTCTTCTTTCCGACAACCTTCAGAGCGTTCATGAGGCCCGCCAGGGTGATGACGGCGGTGCCGTGCTGGTCGTCGTGGAAGATGGGAATGTCGCACTTTTCCTTCA
>CAMCCS010000136.1 GCA_945873295.1 uncultured Clostridia bacterium | reverse complement strand
ATTTATCGAATTCCCGGTCATTGCGAGCCAGTCCGCTTAAGTGGCGTGGCAATCTCCATCGAATTCCAGGCAGCTCATCGTCATCCATTCGTAGGGGCGGTCATTGACCGCCCGCAAAAATGCGTCGATTTCCAGTCAAATTCACGTTATATGGCACCTTTTTGCCGAAAAATTGCGAATATTGATACCTTTCCCTGCCGGGCGCTCAATGAGCGCCCCTACAGAGGATGACGCCCGTGATTCGTAAATCGATGGAGATTGCCACTGAAGCTGGCGCGCTGGTTCGCAATGACACGTTCTGACGATGCATTTGTCGCACCGCCAAATTTCCAATTTGTTGTTTCCCCGGCGAATCCGATCCCAATAAAAAGCACCCGGTGAATGAATCACCGGGTGAAAAAAACCGCCCCAGGTATTCCCAGGACGGTGCTGCTAAGAGCCGAAGTTAATCAGCCAGGAATTGGCGGACTTCCCACCGAAACCGGTTAAGCTCGTTTTGGTCGCAATCAACGGAGACGGTCAGCGGACCGGCCAGGCCCAGACAGAACATTTCCATGAAGCTTTTTCCATTGGCGGTGTAGTTCCCATCGGTCACATCCACCCGGAAAGGCTGAGCCGTAGACAGCGACACAAAGTCCTGCACGTCCTGTACAGAGTGGAGGCGTATCAAAAACTCAAGCATATTTTCCTCCCGGACTGTACAAACGGATGTTTATCGTGTATAATGGATCAAACCGTAATATTCGGTTCCATTGACAAACATTATAGCATTCTTTCGTAAAAATTCAACTGTTTGTTTGGACAATTAATACAAAATAATCTGTAATAAATTGGCGGTTTTAACAAATGAAATTTGCGTTTTATACTCTGGGCTGCAAGACCAATCAGTTTGAGACCCAGGCCATGGAGCGGCTGCTTCTGGATATGGGACACAGCATCGGCAGCTTTGAAGACGACTGCGACGGCTATATCGTCAATACCTGCTCCGTTACCGCGGTGGCGGATAAGAAGAACCGGGCGGTGATCCGCCGGTGCCGCCGGAGCCACCCTCAGGCGGTGCTGGGGATCTGCGGCTGCTACGTCCAGCATGAACCCCAGGCTCTGCGGGAGCTGGGAGCGGATGTGCTGGGGGGCAGCGGAAACCGTCAGGCCTTTCTGGAGGATATGGTGGCAGCGGTGGAAGACCGGGTCCCCCGGGAGCATCTGGATAACGCCCTGCGCCGCCGGACCTTTGAAGTTCTCCCTGCCGGGGGACTGGAGGAGCGGACCCGGGCCATGCTGAAGGTGCAGGACGGCTGTGTGAATTTCTGCTCCTACTGCATCATTCCCTATACCCGGGGCCCGGTGCGGTCCATGGACTTAGAAACGGCCTGTGCCCAGGCCCGGGAGCTGGAAGACAGGGGCTACCGGGAGATTGTGGTCACGGGTATTGAGATTGCAAGCTGGGGTGTGGATCTGCCGGGCAAGCCCGGGGTGGTTTCTCTGATCGAGGGAATCTGCCGGGCGGTGCCCAAGCTTCGGGTGCGGCTGGGCAGTCTGGAGCCCAGAATTGTTACGGAGGAATTCTGTCAAAGGCTGTCCCGACTTCCCAACCTGTGCCCCCAGTTCCACCTAAGCATGCAGTCCGGCAGCGACAGTGTACTGCGGCGGATGAACCGGAAGTACGACACCGCCCGGTTCCTGGAAAGCGTGGAGGCCCTGTGCCGGACGTTTCCCGGCTGCGCGGTGACAACGGATATGATTGTAGCGTTTCCCGGGGAGACGGAGGAAGAGTTTGCCGATAGTCTAAGCTTTATCCGCCGGTGTGCCTTTGCGGATATGCACATTTTCCCCTATTCCCGCCGCCCGGGCACCGTGGCGGAGAAGCTCCCCGGCCAGCACGGCAACGCGGTGAAGGAGGAGCGCAGCCGCCGGGCCATTGCTGTGGCGGAGGAAATGAACCGGCAGTACCGGGAAACCTTAATGGGAAGTATTCAGCAGGTGCTTTTTGAAACCGAGGAAGACGGCTTCTGGTCCGGCCATGCCCCCAACTATATCCGCATCTATGCCAGGGGGGAGAACCTGCACAACCGGATCGAAAATGTACTGGTTACCGGCCTGCACGCCGACGGCGTGGTGGGGCAAATCCAAGAAAAAGAGGAAACTTTATGAAAACCTTACTGCATATTTGCTGCGCGCCCTGCGCCAACCAGTGTATCGATGTGCTCCGGGGGGACGGCTTCGAGGTTACGGGGCTGTGGTACAATCCAAATATCCATCCCTTTACCGAGTACCGGGCAAGGCGGAACTGCCTGCGGGAGTACGCCGCGTCCATTGACCTGCCGGTCATCGAGCGCAATGACTACGGCCTGCGGCCCTTTGTCCGGGCTGTGGCGGAGGACATTGAAAACCGGTGCGTCAAGTGCTATGAAATGCGGCTCTTTGAGGCGGCCCGCCAGGCAAGCGAGGGGGGCTTCGACAGCTTCACCTCGTCACTCTTCATCAGTCCCTACCAGCAGCACGAGCTGATGCGGGAGGTAGCGGAGCGGGCGGCTGCGGAATACGGCGTGGAATTTCTCTACCGGGACTTCCGCCCCTGGTTCCGGGCGGGCCAGGAGAGGGCCAGAGAGCTGGGCTTCTACATGCAGAAGTACTGCGGCTGCGTCTTTTCGGAAGAAGAGCGATATCTGAAACGGAGCAAAATCATTCCGTAACGGGATGAAGGAGGAACTATGAACAAAATCCAATACTGTGTCCCCTGCCTTTTCGGGCTGGAGGGGATCGCGGGAGACGAGCTGCGGCGGCTGAACCTGGAGGATGTCCAGGTGGAAAACGGCAGAGTGCTGTTTTCCGGGGATGAAAGCGCCCTGGCAAGGGCCAGCATCGGCCTGCGCACCGGGGAGCGAATCCTGATCCGGCTGGCGGATTTCCCGGCAAAATCCTTTGAAGAGCTGTTCCAGGGGGTGTACAATGCCCCGCTGGAGGACTATATTCCAAAGGAGGGCGCCTTCCCCGTCAAGGGACACTGTTTAAACAGCCAGTTGATGTCTGTGCCGGACTGCCAGGCCATCATCAAAAAAGCGGCCTCCAAACGGCTGGGGGAAACCTACGGCGTTACCTGGCTTCCGGAGACAGGGGCAAAGTACCAGCTCCAGTTTTCCCTGATGAATGACCGGGTACAGCTTTACCTGGACACCACCGGTCCGGGCCTGCACAAGCGGGGCTACCGGGCGGTGGGCAACGACGCCCCCCTGCGGGAGACATTGGCGGCTGCTATGGTGCTGCTGACCCGGTACCGGGGCAGAGAGTATCTCTGGGATCCTTTCTGCGGCAGCGGTACCATCGTTATCGAGGCCGCCCTCATCGCCCGGAACCAGGCGCCGGGCCTGCGGCGGCGGTTCGCGGGAGAAGCCTTTGCCTGGTCGGACCCCCAGGTCTGGAACCGGGCCCGGGAGGAAGCCAAGGACAAGGAATTCCGGGGAGAATACCGGATTCTGGGGTCGGACAACGATCCCAAATGCGTGTCCCTTGCCATGGCAAACGCCCGGAAAGCGGGAGTGGGGGAGCTGATCCGTTTTCAGGACGGGGACGCTACCAAGCTGCCGCTGCCTGCCCAGGAGGGAATTCTGATCTGCAACCCGCCCTACGGAGAGCGGATGATGGAGCAGCAAAGCGCCCAGCGGCTCTATGCCGCCCTGGGGCGGCACCTGAAATTTGCCGACGGCTGGAAAAAGTATATCATCACCTCCGAGCCGGAGTTTGAGCACTATTTCGGCGCCCGGGCGGATAAAAAGCGCAAGCTCTACAACGGCATGATTAAATGCGATTACTATATGTACACGGCCCAGCAGCGACGGGTGAAAAAATAAGCCACTGCCAGTCCGGGCTGTGAAAGAGCCTTTGCAAAGAAAGAAGCGATTCTATGAAACACCTGTTCATCATCAACCCAGCGGCGGGGAGCCGGGACCAGACCCAGGACTATACCCGCAGGATCCAAACTGCCTGCGAGGCCGCGGGGTTACACTACCGTATTGCCGTGTCGGAAGGTCCCGGGGACTGCAGGCGGCTTGCCCGGGAGGCGGCCCAGACCGGGGAGGAACTGCGGATCTATGCCTGCGGCGGCGACGGGACCCTCAATGAGGTGGCCGCGGGGGCGGCAGGGTTTCCCAATGCTGCCGTGACCCACTACGCCGGGGGCAGCGGCAATGACTTCGTCAAGATCTTCAGTGAGCCCGGAGCGTTTTTCAGTCTGGACCGGCTGCTGGACGCGGAGGAAACGGCGTTTGACATGATTCGCTGCAACGAGGACCTGGCCCTCAACATCTGCTCCGTGGGGCTGGATGCCCGGATCGGTACGGATGTAGCCAATTACAAGCGGCTGCCCTTCCTCCAGGGCTTCCGGGCTTACGCGGTGTCCACGGTGGTGAACGTGATCCGGGGCATTGGAGAGCACTATGTGGTCCGGGTGAACGGGGAGACCATCGACGGCAGCAAGACCATGATCTGCGTGTGCAACGGCCGGTTCTACGGCGGCGGCTTCAATCCGGTGCCGGAGGCGGATCCGGCGGATGGTGTGCTGGAAATCCTGCTGGTGGAAAAGGTCAGCCGGCTCCAGGTGTCGGAGATCGTGGGCAAGTACAAGAACGGAAAATACCGGGACTATCCCGAGCTGATCCGCCACATCCGGGCGAAAGAGATCGATATTTTCTGTGACGCTCCCGCTGCCGTCAATCTGGACGGAGAGCTGCGCCGGGCCCAGGAAATCCACATGTCCGTGGCGGCGGAAAAGCTTCGCTTCTTCTATCCCAGGGGCCTGACCTGGGCGGCAAAACAAACGGCGAATGTATAATTTCCGGGGACTGTCCGGGCAGGTGTTTCGTGGTCAGCGGGCAGATAAATTGGAATTTGTAGAGGTGAGCGCACGCCCCGAACAACACTGTCATTCCGAAC
>CAMCCS010000135.1 GCA_945873295.1 uncultured Clostridia bacterium | reverse complement strand
GTTCTTCAATTTAGGAAGTGTTTCGGCGAAAAGGCTTATGGAAACGACTTTGCGGCAGAATCTTCCTATTTTAACGATGCCTCGGCAAAATGGGAGGCAGAACGAACATGGTACGTTCGAACGATGGGCACACCGGGAAGTCCACCATTACAACCCCTCAGTCACCAGTCTGCGGACTGGTGACAGCTCCCCTTACACAGGGGAGCCCTTGGGTGTACGGCATCCGCCCGCGTTCCATTCAACGAAACCGCCAAATTCCAATTTGTATACTTGCTGAGCAAAACCGATATGCACTAATTGGAATTTGACGGGCTGTCGAATTCCCGGTCATTGCGATGAAGTAGCTCACACTGGCGTGGCAATCTCCTGGATAGAAGAACCATTTATCATGGATAAATTCCGGGAAAAGGCAGGATAGAACAGTCTGTATGACGATGGAGATTCTCACACCAGTTTGAGAACTGGTTCGGAATGACAGTGTTGATCGATGCCCTGGCTTCCCTATGCAAATTCCAGTTTTCTATCAGTGTTTTAAGATAACCGATACAGCGGATATAAAAAGAGAGGCATTCCCATGAATTATTTCTTTGCCCCCATGGAGGGGCTGACGGACGCCGTCTACCGGCATCTGCACCACAAATATTTCCCCGGCATCACCGGATACTATATCCCCTTTTTCTCCCCCACCCAGCACCGCAGCCTGACCCCCAGGGAGACCCGGGAGCTGCCCCCGGCGGAAAAGGAGGCTTTTCTGGCGGTGCCCCAGGTGATGACCAAAAACGCGGAGGACTTTCTCTGGGCGGCACAGGTCTGCGCCGATTTGGGCTACCGGGAGATCAACCTGAACCTGGGCTGCCCCTCCGGCACCGTGGTTTCCAAAGGAAAGGGCAGCGGCATGCTGGCAGACCCCGACGGCCTGGATTTCTTTCTGGACACGGTCTGCGCCCGGTCCCCCATCCCCGTCTCCGTTAAAACCCGGCTGGGACTGGAAGAGCCGGAGGAATTTCATAAGCTGCTGGAAATCTTCAACCGGTATCCTCTCCGGCTCGTCATTCTCCACCCAAGGGTGCGGAAGGATTTTTATGACAGGCCGCTGCGGGAGGACTGGTTTTCCTACGCCATTGAGCACAGCGTAAATCCTGTCTGCCGCAGCGGTGGGATCTGCACCAGAGCCCAGGCGGACAGCTTTGCGAAAACCTTTCGCACAAATTCCGTTATGATTGGCAGAGGGCTGATCGGTGATCCCGGTATGCTGACCCCCGGAGGAACCTCGGCTGCGGCTCTGGAAGCCTTCTTCGGCGAGCTGCTGGAAGAATATCTCACCGCTTTCGGCGGGTCCCGGAACGCCATGTTCCGCCTGAAAGAACACTGGCGGTATCTCCTGCGGCGGTTCGAGGGAAGCGACAAACTGGGCAAGCAGCTTTGCAAAACCACCGACCTTGCCCAGTACAAGGCCATTACCCGGGAAATTTTCCATACGCTTCCCCTCCGGAAAGAACTGGATCCGGATTGGATATAAAACAGCAGGCAGCAAACCGATTTGATCGGTCCACTGCCTGCTGCCTTAGTTTTCAGCACAGCGGCGCAAACAGCCGCAGAACGCCGTCCAGCATCCGCTTCCAAAAGCCGCTGCGGCTTTCCAGGCTCACTTCCCGGCATTTTTCCTGGGTAGCGGTATAGTCCGCGGCCAGGTCCCGGAGGATGGGTACCCGGTAGAACAAAGAGTTATTTTCAAAGTGGAGGAACAGGCTCCGGTAGTCAAGGTTCACCGTGCCAATGGTTCCCACCTCCCCATCAATGACGCAGCCCTTGGCGTGAACAAAGCCGGGGGTGTACTCGTAGATCTTTACACCGGCCTCCAGCAGGGGGCGGTAATAGCTCCGGGACATGCGGTACACGATCTTCTTGTCCGGAATGCCGGGCATGATGATGCGCACATCCACGCCCCGTCCCGCCGCCCGTGTAAAGGCGTCCATAAGCTGTTCGCCCAGCATAAGATAGGGGGTATAGAACCAGGCGGTATGCACTGCCTGAGAAAGAAGCTCCACATACATTGTGTTGCTCACCGGCTGCCGGTACAGGGGGGAATCATAATAGGAAAGGACAAAACCCTCCCCCGCTCCCGGCTCCGGTGCGGTCAGGGGCCGGGTGATCGGGTCCTCCCGGGAAAAAGCGTTCCAGAATTCCGTAAACATCCGGGTATAGCTGCCCACAGGAGCACCGGTCAGCCGGAAGCCAATATCCTTCCAGTGGCCGAATTTTACCTTAGCGTTGATATACTCGTCCGCCAGATTCACACCGCCGCTGAACGCTACCTTTCCGTCCACAATCAGCATTTTCCGGTGATCCCGGTAGTTGACGGTTCCTTTCAGGTAGAGCATGGGGTTAAAGGGGAAGCAGTGGATCCCCAGCTCCCGCAATTTCATCACATTCAGCACGGAATAAGTGGCAATGCTTCCCAGATCGTCGTACATAACCCGCACATCAACGCCTTCAGCGGCTTTCCGGGCCATGATCTCCACCATGGGGTCCCACATTTTTCCGTCCTCAATGATGAAATACTCTACATAGATATATTCCTGGGCGCTTTCCAGGGCAGAAAGAATATCCGGGTGCATATCCTCTCCCACCGGATAGTACTTTGCCCCCTCGCAGGGCATCACAGGAAGTCCGGTCTGGCTCCCCACCCAGCGGAAGGTCTGGGCCAGCCGGGGATTGACCGTCTCCAGAGCGGAAAAATCCCCCGGCTCCCCAGCGGGCATATGCTTCTTTGCCTGTTCCAGCTTTTTCCGGATGGGCTTTGCGCCGCGTTTGTTGCCAACGCACAGGTACAGCACCGCGCCCGCCACCGGCAGGGAAAGAATAATAATCAGCCAGAGTGTCCGGTAGGCCGCCTCGTCCCGACTGGTAAGGATGTACATTTCCAGCACCACCGCGAACACTGTCAGAACCCATGACAGAACCGTGGCATAAGGAGCCAGCCAGCTGAACAGGAGCCAGATCCACAGGCCCTGCATGACCACTGCCGGTAAAACCGCGAGGATTCGACGGATCACTTTTTTCATGGTATCCTCCCCCTTTTCTGTTGCCAAATCGGAAATCATTCGATATAATGGAAGACGCATATCGGCTTTAATCAGCCAAACGGCAAATTGGAATTTGGTGGTGTGACAAATGTATCGTCAGAACGTGTCATTCCGAGCCAGTGCGCACACTGGCTCGCAATGACATGGAATTCGGGTTCGCAATGACCCGGAATTCGCCAAATTCCAATTTATATACATGCTAAGAAAAACCGATATACACATAATGGAAGACGCGTATCGGCCGGCCGCAGCCTGTCTGCTTTGCCGAATTACCCTGAATTCTTTGCTTATCTTATTATTTTAACGTACTTCCCCAGGAAAGTCAATCTTTCTTTGCCGGGAGTGGAAAGGAGACCTATGAAAACCGGATTAGTGATGGAGGGCGGTGCCATGCGGGGTATGTTCACCGCCGGAATCTTAGATGTATGGATGGAAAACGGCATTACCTTTGACGGAGCCGTAGGTGTCTCCGCGGGAGCCGTCTTCGGCATCAATCTGAAATCCGGTCAGATCGGCCGGGTCATTCGCTACAACAAAACCTACTGTCGGGATAAGCGCTTTGCCGGCGTCGGCTCTCTGCTGCGGACCGGCGACATTTACAATGCCCAGTTTGGCTATGAGGAGATCCCCCTGCGATTGGATCCTTTCGACATGGAAGCCTACGAACGCAATCCCATGGAGTTCTATGTAGTCGCCACCGATGTGGATACCGGCAAGGCCGTATACCGTCTCTGTCCCACAGCGAAGGGCGAGGACCTTCTGTGGATGCGGGCCTCCGCTTCCATGCCCGGCGTCTCCAACATTGTGTCCTGCGGCGGCCTTCGGCTGTCCGACGGCGGTACCGCGGACTCCATCCCGCTGCGGTTCCTGGAAAGCAAGGGCTACCGCCGGAATGTGGTAATCCTGACCCAGCCGCTGGGGTATGTGAAGAAAAAACATTCCCACCAGCGGGCATTCAGCCTGATTCTGCGGGATTATCCTGCCTTGCTCCACGCCATGGACATCCGCCCCAGAATGTATAACACAGAGCTTCAGTATGTGGCAAAGCAGGAGCGGTTCGGAAACTGCCTGGTCCTGCGTCCCCCGGAGGCGCTGAATATCCCGTCGGTCTGCCGGGATCCGGCGGAACTGGAACGGGTCTATCAGATCGGCAGAACCGTTGCCGTGGAAACCCTGGAGGATGTGAAACGGTTTCTGGAAGAGACAAAAGCATTATAATCAGCACAACTCAGCAAACCGGTAAATTGGAATTTGCCCGCAGGGCGGGCGGCCAAGTCGTGCGGTAGATTGGTGTAGTTGTTTCTGCCCCGCGCCGCTCGGTATCGTTCTATGGTGCGTAGGCGATCAGATATCGTATAGGCGGCTGCATTCCAAATAACATGTCATTCCGAACCAGTGCGCACACTGGTGTGGGAATCTCCCTCGTCATCGAGACCGTTTTCTTCTATCGATGGAGATTGCCACACCAGTTTGAGAACTGGTTCGCAATGACCCGGAATTCGGGTGTGGGAATCTCCATCGAATTTTGGGCTATCTATCGTCATCCATTCGTAGGGGCGGTCATTGACCGCCCGCCGGGCAGGGCCCGGACCCAAGTCGTGACGAACCTGGTCTATAATCGCTTTTGCCCTTTTAATTGTGGTATGATTGCCCCCGGCAATCATTGGGATTTTGATTCACTGCGTGCAGCACCACCCGCTCGGTATCGGTTTATCTTGTAGGGGCGGTCATTGACCGCCCGCAAAAATGCACCGAATTCCAGCATAAATTCACGTTGAATGGCACCTTTTCGCCGAAAGAAATACGAATACAGAACTTTTCCCTGCCGGGCGCTCAATGAGCGCCCCTACGAGGTATGACGTTTTTGATTTGGAA
>CAMCCS010000134.1 GCA_945873295.1 uncultured Clostridia bacterium | reverse complement strand
TCCTGATCCAGGGGCAGGATGGGAACGACCTCCTCCAGCAGCATCTTGTTCATGTAGCCCAGGACCACCGGGTCATTCATGCACTCGCGGACAATGTCGTGACCGGCCAGGTATGCGCCCAGGACAAAGCCGGTGTGGGCACCGTTGAGGATGCGAACCTTCCGCTTTTTGTAGGGGGTCATATCGGGGGTTACGAATACCTTGTCTTCCAGGCCTGCCTTGCGGAAGGGCAGTACATCGTTGAGCGCGGTGTCGCCCTCAATGACCCACAGGCCAAAGACCTCGCCCACATCCAGCAGGGGGTCGGCATAGCCGTGCTTCTGCTCCAGCTCCGCGACCTCCTTGGGATCACGGATCCGGCCGGGAACAATCCGGTCCACCAGCGAGCCGCAGAAAGTGCATTCGCTGTTCACATAGTTCCGGAAGCCATCCTCCAGACCCCACTGGTCAATGTACTGGTTGACGCATCTCAGCAGCTCCTTGCCGTTGTTGTCAATCAGCTCGCAGGCCAGCATCAGGATGCCCTTCTTGCCGGCCTGATAACGGTGGTACAGCACCTGGGTCAGCTTGCCGGGGAAGGAAGCGCAGGGCCGGTCGTTAAGCTGGCAGGCAGGGTCATAGACGATACCGGCTTCGGTGGTGTTGGAGACGATGATTTCCAGATCATCGCTGGCGGCAACCTCCAGCATCTGCTGGAAGCCATCTTCCTCGTAGGGGTTCAGGCAGCGGGAAACGGAAGAAATGACCCGCTTGTCGTCCACCTTCTGACCGTTCTGGCTGCCCCGCAGGTACAGGGTGTACAGGCCCTCCTGCTCATTGATCATGTTGGCAAGACCCGGTGCGATGGGCTGCACCAGAACGCACTTGCCGTTCCAGTTTGCCTTCTCGTTGGCAAGGTCGAACCAGTAGTTCACAAATGCCCGCAGGAAATTGCCCTCGCCGAACTGGAGTACCTTTTCGGGAGCCTTTTCCAGGATGTAGCCGGTATAGCCGGACTTTTTCAGAACCGCGTAGTTAAGCTTTTCCATGGGAATCTTTCCTCCTTAAAAATTAACAGTAACGGGTTTGATGGACGAATTGCGCAGCCCGGACCACCTCCCGGCGGCCCGGGCCAGTTTACGGTATCCGGTTACGGCTGCTTTCCGATGTATGCCAGGATGCCGCCGTCAACATAGAGCACCTGACCGTTTACAAAGTCGCTGGCGGGGGAAGCCAGGAACACAGCGGGACCGACCAGGTCTTCCGTGGTGCCCCAGCGCCCGGCAGGGGTCTTGGACACGATGAACTGGTCGAAGGGATGGCGGCTGCCGTCAGCCTGGCGCTCCCGCAGGGCGGAAGTCTGCTGGGTGGCGATGTAGCCGGGGCCGATGCCGTTGCACTGGATGTTGGAGCCGCCGAACTCGGAGCAGATGTTCCGGGTCAGCATCTTCAGGCCGCCCTTGGCAGCGGCGTAGGCGGAGACGGTTTCCCGGCCCAGCTCGCTCATCATGGAGCAGATATTGATGATCTTGCCACGGCCCTTTTCGATCATGCCGGGAATCACGGCCTTGGAGCAGATGAAGGGCGCGATCAGGTCCACATCGATGACCTTGGAGAAGTCCTCTACGGACATATCGCACATAGGCACCCGCTTGATGATGCCGGCGTTGTTCACCAGAACATCGATGATGCCCACTTCCTCCCGGATGGTAGCAACCAGGGCCTGGACCGCCTTCTCGTCGGTGACATCAGCCACATACCCGTGAACCTCCACGCCCTCGGCCTTGTAGGCCTCGATGCCCCGCTGGCGGCTGGATTCGCTGGAGCAGTTGAAGCACACCTGCGCGCCGGCCTTTGCCAGGGCTACGCCAATGGCAAGGCCGATGGAGTGGGCGCCGCCGGTGACCAGAGCCACACGGCCAGTCAAATCAAAAAGATCCATGATGATAATCCTCCTTGTTATATGGAAAAATAATGCATATGGTTTTCTGTTGTGATCCTGCGGGATAAAGAAGCGAAGGACCATTTCCCGCAGGGAATGCCCGGACGCAGGCTACTTTCCGTTGTTCTTCTGGACAAAGTCGGAAGGGGAGCAGCCATAGTACTTTTTGAAGACCCGGGAGAAGTAAAGGGCATCCTTGAAGCCGCAGCTTTCCGCCACCTCGGCAATGGAATGCTCCCGGCCGCCTCCGGCGGTAAGCATGGATTTGGCTTTTTTCATCCGAAGATTGGTCAGGTATTTCAGAGGGGTCAGGCCGATTTTCTCCTGAAACTGCTTGCGCAGATAGTCATAGTTGAAAGGCATCTGCCGGATGGCGGCATCCAGAGCAAAGGCGGGATCGGCGAAATTCTGAATAATGAGGGTTCGAATGTCCTCCACCGGGCCGGAAAAATCCCGGTTGTCCCGGAACAGGATCATATAGCTGGAGATAAGCTCTCCCAGGGCGGCCAGCACCAGTTCCCGGCGCTTCATATCGGACAGGTAATAGAACCGGGCCTGGGCGAAGGCAATGCCCATATGCCCCTGGGCGTCGTCGTCCACCATGAATGCGGTTTTATAAGGGAAAGCGGGGGTGTCCATGGTCAGGTAGATGTTGGAGAAGCCGCCGGTGCTGGAATTCGTGTGCAGCTCTTTGGGCGGAATGGCTACCGCTTCTCCCTGATGGTACTGCACGGTCAGACCGTTTTCAAACCGGAAACAGCCTTCTCCCGCGGTGCAGTACACCAGCTCCCACTCGTCATGGCAGTGCCAGCGTACATCCATACCCCGGGACAGCTCTCCCACAAAATGGATCGTGTTCATCCTTGTTTCTCCTTTTAGGTGCGGGGCGTGTCAGGCATTGTCATATGCCCGCTGCATTGCCTCCCGGCAGGAAGCGGCGTTCTCCGGCGTGGTATTTTCCAGAGTGGCGTAAATAAAGGGCTTTTCGGCTTTCAGGAAGGCCATGATCCGGGAGTAGTCCATTTCTCCCAGGCCGGCGGCGGTCTCCCGCAGGGCGCCGGTTTCGTCCCGGCGGTAGTCCTTCAGATGGACCATGGCGATGTCCTTGCCCAGAAGCTCGATGGCCTCGGCAAAGACCTCGTCTTTGCGCGCGACGTTACGCTTGTCCAGCAGGTTCACGGGATCAAAGAGCACCTGCAGGTTGTGGCTGCCGATTTCATCCAGCACGGTGCGGCACCGCCGGGGATTCCAGACGATGTGCCGAATCACCGGCTCAATGACCAGGGTGATGCCGTAGTTTTCGGCGCAGCGCACCACGGGCTTCAGGTTTTTAATAAATACGGAAAGGGCCTCGTCGCTGCGGCATTCCGGGCAGGTGCGGTAATCCGGATTGGGTGCGCCGGTCTCGGTACCCACCATGCCGCAGCCCAGAGCGGCGGCAAAGCGGATATGGGCGTAATACTTCTCCTGGATGGCGGCCAGGGCCGATGAATCCGGGTGGGCCAGGTTCAGGTAGTTGCCCAGCACCGCGATGTCAAGACCGTTCTGGGCACACAGCCGCCGCAGCCATCCGGCATAGCCGGGGGTCAGGGCAGAGGGGGTACAGGGAATCTCTTTCAGGGATTTGCTCAGGGCCAGGTGAATGCAGGAGAAGCCTTTGTCACGGACAAGGGGAAGCAGCTGCTCAATAGGCAGCTTTTCACCGTCGTGCAGGCGCAGTCCCAGCTGAATCATGTTCGGACCTCCTCTTCCGGAAGACCGCGGATCCGGCAAAAAAGCGGATAAGCAGCCCCCATATTTCTGATTCTTACAATATCTATTATATATCTTTACGGAACCCTTTGTATATGGATAGAAAGTAAATACACATGGACAAAACGAATCTGTTTTCCGGTGTCCATCGGATACGTCCGGGAAAAATCATGCCTATGTATTTGCACAATACGGATAAATCACCATACAAGCTCAGACCTGGCCCCCGCGCTCTTCGCCGCACCAGCCCAGCACTGCACGGCGCATACCCGCAAGATCCAGCACGCCCAGGGCAAAGCCCTTGCGAAGCAGCTGCTCCGGCAGGTATTCGTCGTACTTGTCAAAGAGGGGAAGCTCCTTAGGATAGATCAGCTCCATGGGGTCAATGGGTTTTCGGATCTCCTCTTCCAGAACCCGGAAGAAGGTTTCCTCGTCTGCCTTCATGGTAAACTGCATGTAGTAGGGCCGGGCGGAATCCAGATTCCGCAGTCCCAGCTTGTCCGCGCACTTGATTTTCAGGAACCGTTCCAAGGCAAGGAAAGGATAGGTCCCTATCCAGGGCAGCAGGCACCACATATTGCCTCCCAGGCAGATCAGGGGCTTTTCCGCCACCCCGGAGCGGTCTGCCGTAAAGCGGGCCTGCTCCAGCCTTGCAACGGCGTTTTTCATCAGGTAGGGATAGCTTCTTTCCTCCCGGAGAACCTGCCGCATTCTTTGCAGAATCTTCGTGTGCAGATCTCCGGGGCACTGGCCGAAGTAGGCGGGGATGCTGCCCTTTACCTGCTCACAGTATACCAGGTGCCGCTTCACGTCCACATCCAGCACCCGCCAGACATGGCCCGCGATGGCGAGCTTCTCCCCCACGGGAGGCGGCAGCACCACGGTACCCAGCTCCTGGGACTCATTGCGCACGGTGTATTCCTCGTTTTCCTGGAATACGCCGTAGAACTTAAAGGAATTGACCACCCGTTCTCCCGCGAGACCCACGATGAGGCCGCCCTGCTCCGTCTGCTGGATGTGGTCGGTTTCGATCAGGTGGCGCAGAAGGACCCGGTAGTCCTCCCGGGTGATCCGGTGAAAATAGCTTAGGCGCAGCACCCGGTCTGCCAGGGCTCCGGGGGACAGCTCTCCGCAGGAAGCAAGGGTCGCCATAGTCTGGTGATACAGCAGGCTGAAAGGGAGCCTGTCAAGCCTTGGCGGCTCCACCCACCGCTCCTCCAGGTAGAGCTGCACCAGAGCGATACCCTGCAGCAGCTTCCAGGGTACAGTAGCCGGGAGCATGGCCCGGAT
>CAMCCS010000133.1 GCA_945873295.1 uncultured Clostridia bacterium | reverse complement strand
TCGGTCACTGGTTCGCAATGACCGGGAAGTCGGGCTCGCAATGACCGGGAATTCGCCAAATTCCCAATTTGCTAAACTGCTATAGAACGATACCGAGCGCGCAGGGCAAAAACGACTGCACATATCTTGCGCACGACTTGGCCGCCTGCCCTGCGGGCAAATTCCAATTTATCTCACTGCTGCGTAAGGACGATTCTTATACGATTACGTCAGCCCCGCTGGGCCCGGGAACGGGCTTTCTTTTCCGCCTTTTCCCGGGTTTTGTACCGCCGCATCAGTGCCCGGCGCTCCCGGGCCGGCAGCTTCTGCATGTCAAAATGGTCCGTCCCGGTGAGAATCTTCTCCGCAATGTCTCCGATGGCAAGGCTGAGCTTTGCCTTGGGGGCGCTTTGCACAAAGGGCTGCCCCTGGTTCAGCGCCGCCACGGCGACCATATAATCGCTGGGGATCCGGGAGAGGATGGGGGCGTCCACGATCCGCTGGACATCGGCGATGGTGATGGAGTTGATTTCCACCGCCCGGTTGATAATGACCCGGACCTTTTTCTTCTGCCCCAAGGATTCCAGAATGGACATGGCGACCTTGGAGTTTTTCAGAACGGACACATCCAGTCCGGTGACGAACAGAATGGTGGTGGACGCCTCCAGCGCCGCCAGAGTGGGATCGGAGAAATTGACGGCGGTGTCGATGATCACATAGTCATAGTACGACCGCAGGAGGGCCAGCAGGCTCTGGATCCGGTCCCCGGACACGGTTTCCGCGTACTCCGGTGTTTTGGGGGCGCAGAGAATGTGCACCCCGCTGGGATGGACGGTCATAAAGGCCCGCACCGAATCGATGCTGTTGCTGAACGCCTCCTGCATCAGGTCGGAAATGGTCTCCTTGGGCTCCACATCCATGAAAATATGCACATCCCCAAAGAGCAGATCCAGATCCAGAATGGCCACCTTCTTTTTCTGCTCCGCCAGCTTCAGGGCCAGATTCACGGCAATGGTGGTCTTCCCCAGCCCGCCCTTGGCCCCGTAGACCGTAATGACCTTGCTGGACCAGGTGGCCCGCTCGTTGGTGTCCAGGGCGGTGATCCGGTCACTTTCCGTATTGAAGACCCGGTGGACAAAGCCGCAAAGCTCCTTGGCGCTTTCCGGGAAAGGCGCGATATTGTGACAGCCGGCGGCACTGGCAAGCTGATAGCTTTCCAGATCCATGTACTGCATCAGCAGGATCACAAAGGTCCGGGGCTTTCGCTGGATCACCCGCTCGGCAAGGCTCACGGCATCGGTATCGCTTCCCCCGGCGTTGACCAGCAGAATATTGGGGCTGAGCAGGTCCACCTTTTCCAGAGCTTCATCGGAGCCGGACACCTCCGAAAGGATCTCCAATTCCGGGTCGGTGCCAAGAAACTGCCCCAGGGTCCTTAAGATATTCGCCTACTTGCTTACAAGAATGACCCTAAAGCTGGGCCAGCAAAGAGCCACCCAACTCCTTCCGATCCCGGAACACGCTCTTTTTGCCACCGTCGAATACAGCCAGCTTGATGGTATGGACGCACTGATCGGACAGCAGCATACCCAGGTTGGTATAGGTGCCATCTGCACCTATGATGTTCAGCGTGCGTTTCTGCTGCTGCCCGAAGGGCAGTTCCCGTTTCGCGAAGTAGTCCGTTGCTTTCTCGAAAGTAAGCTGCTGATTGAGGGATCGGGCATCTTCATAACAGTCGCCGCTGGTTTCTTTGATCATATTCAGGATAGCAGTTTCCGAGGCCAGCACCGAAGAGGCACCCTGCCGGACATACACACCCTCCGGGCGGACTCCCTTTCCAGACAGGTAGTATGGTCTTGCGGTTCCTCGTTGCACATTGAGGACGATCACGGTCTTTCCGTCCATTTCTTCTGCTCTGCATTCCGTAAACATAGTTACATCTGGGTGCACTGCATCACGGATCATATGATTGATCCGCAGCATCGTTCCGTCTGTGTCTTGAATGCCTTGGACGCTGCCATCATCGTTGATACCAATGTAGATCTTCCCACCATCTGTGTTTGCAAAAGCGACCACGGCGTACTTCAAATCGTCTGTGTACTCTCTCTTAAACTCGATTGTTTTGCTTTCCTGGCGCATAGAGCTCCCTCCATTGCTAATAATTTTTCTAATCATTATTATAATAATGATTAGAAAAAAGCAAGCGGTTTTCTTCTCCAGTTTTCGACCGGAACATACAACATAATCAAATGTGCTTACCTTATACTAATATGCGATTGAAAGTAGACTTGGCTTTCCGAGCATAAATCGTGATAAAAAAGGCCGAGGACGCAGATGGGCTTTCTGCCCATCAAGGACGAGAACGCATTTTAGCGCGATTTAGGCCGGAAAGACTGTCTGATTTTAATCGCATATTAGACAATATGAAATGACTCCTCACTTGTAAAACGTGGATTCACCTGTCATACTTAAGGTGTCAAAAACAAAAGTAAACTGGAATTACCACATACAAGGAGGAGTCACCATGACAAGTATAACCTATATTGGGATGGATGTCCATACCACAAATTACACTCTTTGCTGCTACACCGTAGAAGATGACAAAACCTTTGCCAATGTTCAGGTCCGCCCGGAGTACACAGAGATTCTCAAGTACATCAACCGGATCCGGAAGCAGCGTGGCGAAAACACGCAATTCATATGTGGTTACGAAGCTGGCTGCCTGGGGTATTCCCTGTACCACCAGTTGACCAGCCACGGCGTGGAATGCGTAATTCTGGCACCTTCTACCATGCCGGGAACGCCCGGGAAGAAGGTCAAGAATGACCGCAGGGATGCTGAGAAAATCAGCCGCTGCCTGGCCTATCACATGTATAAGCCTGTCTATGTTCCTGACGCAGAGGATGACGCTGTTAAGGAGTACATCCGGATGCGGGACGATGTGAAAGCACACCTGAAGGAAACCAAGCAGCAGATTATCGCCTACTATACCAGACATGGTTTCCAATTTAACGGGAAAAGCTGCTGGACGGAAAAGCATCTTCATTGGGTGGAAAATCTGCAATTGCCCAATCCTATCTATCAGGAAACCCTGCGGGAATACCTCATCCTGTATTATGATCTGAGCGAAAAAGTTCAGACCTATGATAAGCGTATCGAAGAGCTGTCCCGTACAGAGCGTTATGCGGAAAACGTAGGGAAATTATGCTGTTTTTCTGGCATTGCTACCCATACCGCCCTGTCCTTGCTGGTAGAAGTCGGTGATTTCAGCCGTTTCAAGGAAGCTCCTCACTTTGCGGCCTATCTTGGATTGGTTCCCGGTGAGAATTCCAGCGGTGACAAGCAACGCTACACTGGAATCACAAAAGCCGGAAACAGCCATCTGCGCCGCCTGCTGATCGAGTCTGCCCATTGCTATGGGAAAGGTGCAGTAGGAAAAAAGTCGAAAGCACTAAGAGAAAGGCAGGCGGGGAATTCGCCGGAGGTGATTGCCTATGCGGACAGAGCCATAGACCGGCTAAAACGGAAATACTACCGCATTGCACTACGCTCCAAGCATAACATCGCAAAAACTGCTGTTGCAAGAGAACTGGCCTGTTTTATCTGGGGTATGATGACAAACAACATTTCCACAGCCAGACCAGCCTGACTTTCGTTTCCTTGACCGAGGGTATCACGCACAGAAATCCGCGTCAAGGATGCTTCGCACCGCGTACCGCGGCTTCGTCCTTGACCCGGATTCCTGTGCGTGATACAGGGTAGTCAAGGAACCAAAAGCCAAACCCTATCCGAGGATATCTGCGAGGAGCCAAGGCTTCCTGCAGGTTCAGCTACCTACG
This sequence comes from uncultured Clostridia bacterium, assembly GCA_945873295.1. GTDB lineage: Bacteria > Bacillota > Clostridia > Oscillospirales > Oscillospiraceae > Faecousia. The sequence goes on along the minus strand of CAMCCS010000133.1, from coordinate 1,149 downwards.
ATAATACTATGACGGCACATCTGTGAACCACGAAATTAGACAGTAGAGCTCCAGGCGGACCATTGACCTGTGGTAGCCAATCCGCGTATAACAGAGTGGCCAATGCCGGAATTCTGTTTGTCTTGGCTCCTTCCAGATGTCCTTGGATTTATTTTGCCTTTTGCTCAGGAGAATTCACACTTTACCTCTTGACAAAAGTCATTTCATAACAGTATTAACTCAGCAAACCGGAAAATTGAAATTTGGCGGGCTATCGAATTCAATGTCATTGCGAGCCAGTGATCACACTGGCGTGGCAATCTCCTGGATAGGAGTACAATTTCTCGTATGAGTTCCGGGAAGATGCAGAAAAAACAGTCTGTATGACGATGGGATGCCTGGAATTCGATGGAGATTCCCACACCAGCGTGCGCGCTGGTTCGGAATGACCGTGTTGTTCGAGGCCGTTCCTTGCCCCTACAAATTCCAATTTGCCTAGCTGCTGCGTTAAGCCGATAACCAGAATTCCAATTTGTCAACATGCTTACGAAAGTCGATAACCGCAAGATAAAATGCCCCGCCTTTTCAGGCGGGGCATCGTCAGACTGTCGAAAAACCGGTCATTGCGAACCAGTCCTCTTAAGTGGTGTGGCAATCTCCTAACTTTTTGATAGCATTATCGTATAATTTCCCACGAAACCAGGAGATTCCCAGGTCAGTAGTGCGCTACTTCTTCGGAATGACTCTAACTTTTTTGACACGCTCAAAATGCCCCGCCTTTTCAGGCGGGGCATCGTGCTGTATTAGTTCGTCAGCCAGAAATCGGGGATTACTGCATATCGCGAATCGCGGCCTGGGCGGCGGCAAGGCGGGCGATGGGCACGCGGAAGGGGCTGCAGGACACATAGTCCAGGCCGATCTTGTGGCAGAACTCCACGCTCATGGGGTCGCCGCCGTGCTCGCCGCAGATGCCCAGGTGCAGTTCGGGACGGGTGGACCGGCCCAGCTTTACGGCCATCTCCATCAGGCGGCCAACGCCGGTCTGATCCAGCTTGGCAAAGGGATCGCTCTCGTAGATCTTGGCGTCGTAGTAGGCATCCAGGAACTTGCCGGCGTCGTCACGGGAGAAGCCGAAGGTCATCTGGGTCAGGTCGTTGGTGCCGAAGCAGA
>CAMCCS010000132.1 GCA_945873295.1 uncultured Clostridia bacterium | reverse complement strand
ACCCCGCCGATAATGAGCCAGTTTTTGGCGCCGTAATACTCCGTGCCGAAAACCAGCGTCACCGCCAGGAATCCCACGCCCGCGATCACGGCAAGATACCGGAACCGCTTTGCCCGCTCCAGGTCCCGCAGTGACCAGCCGATCAGAAGGAACGTAAGTATCCCCAGGGCCATGGCAATCAGCTGCTTGGTCACCTCTCCGGGCTTCACCGCGGTGATTGCCGCCATACCCATGGTGCACATCAGAAACGCCAGGGTTTCCAGTTCAAAGGATTTTCGGCGAATCATGCAGTAGAAGAAGAAAAGCACCCACTGGCTCACGGCGATGCCCACAAAGCCCTCCAGCGCGGGAAGCAGCGCCGCTTCATCCCCGTTCATCACGAAGCCCAAAACAATTATCACCTGAAAGAGGGTCAGCAGGATCAGATTCGAAACCGTTGTGAAGCTGCGGGACGCTTTCGTCCGAAGCTGGGACTGAAGCCTTTCCTGCCGCTGGGTGATGGGCTGGAACTTCATCTTGATTCCGCCGATGGAAATGGAGTCTCCCTCCTGCAGGGCGCAGATCTTGACCCGCTCCTTGTTCACATAGGTTCCATCCTTGGAGCCTGCATCGGTGATTGTCCAGCTTCCGTCGTCGTACCGGGTGAGGACCGCATGGTTCCGGGAGGCCGTGGGGATGTCCACCACAATGTCACAGCTCTTGCTCCGGCCGATCACATTCTCCCAATGGGTAATGGGGACCTGCTTTCCGCCAGTCATGGTCAGCCAGCCCCAGATTTCCGGCTCCCGCCGGAAGGTCATCAGCGGAACGGCGCACCGAAGCAGCAGCAGCCCCGCCGCGATGGGGGCGAAGTACCGGAGAAAGCCGATATACACACCGGCATAGGCTCCCCGCACAGTTTGAAGCGATTCCAAAAGGATTTCCCATTGTGTCATCATCCGCCCCTCCTTTCTTTTGTATATGGATTCAATTTTTATGCTTTCTTTTCCAGGCCCCGGAGCAGCGCGATCTCCCGGGCATAGCCGGGAAGCTCGTTGGGGGTCTCCAGGATCATGGGCTTTCCCTTGAGGGCAGGATGGTTCACGATCCGCCGGAAGGCATCCGTCCCAAGGCTCCCCTCCCCAATGCAGGCATGCCGGTCCTTGTGGCTGGAAAAGGGATTTTTAGAGTCATTCAGGTGCATGGCCCAGAGCCTGTCCAGGCCGATCTCCCGGTCAAATTCCGCCAGAACACCATCTAAGTCATTTACGATGTCATAGCCCCCGTCGTACACATGGCAGGTATCCAGGCAGACACCCACCTCACTGCTTCCTACGGCATCCAGAATCATCCGAAGCTCCCGGAAATTTCCGCCAACTTCCGTACCCTTTCCCGCCATGGTTTCCAGGCACACCCGCACAGGATACCCTGGAGCAAGAGCTGCGCGCAGAGCCTGACTGATATACTCTACACCCGTCTCCACCCCCTGCTTGACATGGCTGCCGGGATGAAAATTATAGAAATTGCCAGGGAGCGCCGCCATCCGGCGCAGATCATCCGCCAGAATGGAGGCGGCAAAGGCTCTGGCATCCGGATCCGCCCCGCACAGATTCATGGTATAGGCCCCATGGGCAACAAGGGGGCCAAAGCCCCCGCTTTGCAGCATTTCCACAGCCCGGGCAGCATCCGCCGGGTCTTCCTCTTTTGCCCGGCTGCCCCGGGGATTCCTGGTGAAAAAAGCAAATGTATTCGCGCCGATACCTTCTGCCGTCTTCACCATTGCCGCAAACCCTTCGGAAGCGGACAGATGGCATCCCAAAAAAAGCATGTTTCGCACCTCCATTTTTCCCTATGCTATCACATTCCTTGAAAAAAAGCAAATTAACATTTTCCATTTCCAGAATATGTGCTATAATGGGTACGCAATTCGCTGCCCCAAACAATTTGCCCGCACAAGGAAGGAGGGCCTTTATGCCGAAATCGGAAAAGCAGAAGCTCAAGGTCCTGTATATTCTGGATTACCTGAAAAGAAACTCCCACGAGGACCATCCCGTGGGAGCAAAGGAACTGATGCAGATGCTGGAGATGCACGGAATTACCTGCGACAGGAAAGCGGTGTATTCCGATATCCGGGCGCTGCAGGACTACGGTGTGGATATTGAGACCCTCCGGGGCAAAGGCGGCGGCTTTTATATCGCCAGCCGGAACTTTGAGCTGCCGGAGCTGAAGCTTCTCATCGACGCTGTCCAGTCCAGCCGGTTCCTCACGGAAAAGAAGTCCCGGGATCTCATCCGCAAGCTCTGCGCCGAATGCAGCGAGGATGACGCCCGTCTTATCCGCCGGGAGGTCCTGGTCTCCGGGCGGGTCAAGAGCATGAACGAGAGTATCTACTACAACGTGGACGCCATCCAGGAGGCCATTGCCCAGAACCGTCAGATCTCTTTCCGGTACTTTGACTTTGGGATTGACGGTCAGCGCCGGTACCGGGAACGGGATTATACCGCCAGTCCCTACGGGCTCTGCCAGGACAACGAAAACTATTACCTGCTGGCCCACTCCCCCCGCCACGGCGTCACCAGCTACCGGGTGGATCGGATGGAAAAGATCTGCCTGGAGGAAGCACCCCGGACGCCCTGCCCGGAGCTCGCCGGGGAGGGTCTGGCCCGGTACGCCAGCCGGATGTTCCAGATGTTTTCCGGGGAGCCCACCAGCGTCAAATTCCGGTTCCACCGGGATCTTTCTAACGCGGTGATCGACCGGTTTGGCCGGGATACCATCCTGATTCCCGACGGGGAGGACCACTTTGTCTTTACCGCCCAGGTGGCGGTCTCTCCCCTGTTCCTCAGCTGGCTTCTTGGCTTCGGCACAAAGGCCCGGATCCTGTACCCCCAGTGGGTCATCGACCGGTGCACGGACCTGTGTGAGACGGTTTTAAAGCAATATCAGGCCAGCGAAAACGAGTGATACACGTCGTCCCAGATGATCTGGGACACCTCCGCCTCCGCTGGACGCAGGACACTCATACAATAGTGATAGTTTCCGTCATCCAGAATGACACCGTGGCCCAGCTGGTCCCCCGTTTCTCCGGCGGCGGCCCAGACGAATTCATAGCGCTTCACACCGTCCGATTCCGTGGTGATCACCGTCAGGTCGGATTTGTGAAAGCCCGTCAGGTCATAAATGGTTCTGTCCAGGTCCCCGGCATCCAGCGTCTCGATGGCGATGGAATAGTCGCTGCCTAAGTACAGGTTTCCGCTTGCCCCTTCCACCACCGTCTGCTCACCGTCCCCCGGCAGATCCACAGCGATTTCCCGGGGCTCTGCCATGACGGGCACCGCCATATCATCCGCAACTGTCTCCACCGTTTCCTGGGCACCACAGGCAGTGAGCAGCAGCACAGCCAAAAGAAGCACACACCCTTTTTTCAAACCGATCCCTCCCGAAAGGATTATAGCATGACGCAGAATTTCCTCCTTGCCTACCTCCTTATTATCAATGCGGCAGCCTTCCTGCTTATGCTTGCGGACAAGCACCGGGCGTGTAAAAAGCTCTGGCGCGTTCCGGAGAATATCTTTCTTCTCTTTGCGTTTCTCGGCGGAAGCGTAGGCATCCTGGCCGGGATGTACACCGCCCGCCACAAGACCCGCAAGCCTAAATTCTATATCTGCGTCCCGGTTATTCTGGCGGCGCAGATTCTATTCATCGTTTGGCGCATGGGGACATAATTCCCCCCCATCCAGCCGCCGGGTTGTTGTTGATTGGAGAAAATACGGTATGAAGAAGCTGCTTGGATATCATAATCTGCCCGCGGAAATTAAAAATCAGATAACACACGTTGTAGAAATCTGGAAAAAGCACCTAAAAGAAGAACTGGTTGGCGTATACCTGCATGGTTCCATCGTACTGAACGCTTTCAATCCAGGCTCGGGAGATATTGATATTCTGGTGGTTGTACAGGGACCAATCGAGGTTTCCCAAAAGCTGGCAATCGCAAAAGACATCATTCCTGTTGACGGTGCTCCCCGGCCCGTTGAGGTGTCGGCAATCAAGCTCTCCCATGCCAAAGAATGGAAAAGCCCCGGAAACTGCATCTTTCACTACAGTGATTTCTGGCGGGAAAAATATCTGGCCCGGTTCCGGGATCCTGCATCTGAGGTCTATGTTGCTGACCGGGAATTCCCTGACGCGGATGTGACCAGCTATATCAAACTGATAAAGCAGAGCGGGATCGTTCTGTATGGACAAAATATCCAGGACGTCTTCGCCGATATTTCGGACGAGGATTTTTGGGAGGCCATCTGTTCCGATATTGATGAATATGATTTTCACGCCTATGACCCAAGGTATTTTGCCAGCAATATTCTGATTCTGGGGAGGATTCTCTCTTTCAAAAAAGAGAAACGGATCCTGTCAAAATATGACGGCGGATTATGGATGATCCAAAATGTACCGGAGGACTTACAGTATCTGCCGGAAGCCGCCATGAAAATCTGGTTTGAAAATGAGGATCACGCTTTGCCGGAAGATGACCTGGAAAAGCTTCGGGAATACCTGATAAAAGAGATAAAAGCCTGAGAAGACAATGCATTCTTCTCAGGCTTTTTTATGGAAGTTCAGCAAAAAGCGGAGATACGTCCCCGTGTGCTGACGCGTCATGCTGCCTTCACATGGAAAGCATCAGCACCATATTGGCCGCGAAAACCAGAATAAAAAGGATCGTACCGGCGTTGGTAAAAAAGCAGGTAAGGCATCTTCCGTCCATCCGGTTTGCCTCCCGGTAGTCCCGTATCTGTGGAATATTGGCGATGAGCACGCCAAGGGCCGCAACGGAAAACCCCAGCAGAATCCCACCCTGAAGAAGCTCCCCGCTGACGCCGGGCATGATCCCGGCCAGCCCCGGCAGCAGGCTTCCCAGAACCAGATTATTGAACATATGCAGCAGCACGCACCAGCCCAGGGAGTATTCCTCGGCAACATAGCCCAGCACCAG
>CAMCCS010000131.1 GCA_945873295.1 uncultured Clostridia bacterium | reverse complement strand
GAATAGGTCACCTTTCCCTGCCGGGCGCTCAATGAGCGCCCCTACGGGGTATGACGTTCGTGATTCGAGAATTCGATGGAGATTCCCACACCAGTCTGAGGACTGGTTCGGAATGACACGTTCTGACGATGCGTCAAATTCCAATTTTGTCTGCGGATGTGTTAATTCAAAAATAAATGTTGATTTATCAACAAGCTTCTGCTACAATGCTGAGGACACCAAAACATAGGAGGAACCTGATATGGAAAAAATCCGTATTGTCACCGACTCCGCGTCGGATATTCTGAAGCCCTTTCCGGAAAACCTCACCGTCCTGCCCATGACCATTCGGTTTGGAGACGAGGAATTCCGGGACGGTGTGGACCTGAACCACCGGCAGTTTTATGAAAAGCTGCTGGAAGATGACATTTTCCCCACTACCAGTCTGATTTCTCCCGCCGCCTTCGAGGAGGTTTACCGGGAAGCGGTCCAGCGGGGGGAGACGGTCATTGCCATCACCCTCTCCGGGAAGCTTTCCGGAACCTACCAGAGCGCCGTGGTGGCGGCGGCGGACGCACCGGGGGAAGTGTATGTGGTGGACAGCCGGAATGTCACCGCGGGGGAGCGGCTGCTGGTGGAATACGCTCTGCGGATGGCTGCCGAGGGCATCAGTGCCCGACAGATTGTCAGGACCCTGGAGCAGGCCCGGGAGCGCATCCATATTCTGGGGCTCCTTGATACCCTGGAATATCTGAAAAAGGGCGGACGGATCTCCAAAACCGTTGCCTTTGTGGGGGAGGTCATGGCCATAAAACCGGTGGTCACCGTTTCGGAGGGCGAGGTCGCCATTCTGGGCAAGGCCCGGGGCTCCAGAAACGGCAGTAATATCCTGATCCGGGAGATCCAGAACTGCGGCGGCGTCAACTTCGAACTGCCCTATTGTCTGGGCTATACCGGGCTCAACGATGCCATCCTGCAAAAGTATATCGCCGACAGCGAGGACATCTGGCGGGGCCATGACCTGCCCATTCACACCGTGGGCGCAACCATCGCTACCCACGTAGGGCCCAATGCCATCGTTGTGGCATTCTTTGACATCGGGGTAAATCCTGTCCACGGCGGCGCGGAGGCATAAAAAAGCGCGGCGGCAGCACCGCGGGGCAGAAAAACGAAAAAATATGTTGCGAACAGGAAGAATCAGAGGTATAATTATCCTGCAATAATACGGGCGTTCTGCCCGAAAGTTTGGAGGAGATTCCCATGTTTAATGCAATGATTGAAGTCCTGAAGGCCAATCCCCGGAAGATCGTCTTTACTGAGGGCCACGATGCCCGTATCCTGGAGGCCACTGCCCGTCTTGTGGAGGGCGGTTTCCTGACCCCCATCCTGATCGGTGATCCCGAGGTGGTCAAGGCCAACGCTGCCAAGGGCGGCTTCAATATTGACGGTGTGGAGATCATCGATCCCGTGACCTATCCCGGCATGGACGAGATGGTTGCCAAGATGGTGGAGCTGCGCAAAGGCAAGATGTCCCCCGAGGACTGCCGCAAGGCTCTTTCCAAGGGCAACTACTTCGGCACTATGCTGGTAAAGATGGGCTATGCCGACTCCCTGCTGGGCGGCGCCACCTACTCCACCGCCGACACCGTACGTCCCGCGCTGCAGCTGGTGAAGACCCGCAAGGGCGCCCACCTGGTGTCCTCCTGCTTCATTCTGGTTCGGGGCGAGGAGAAGCTGGCCATGGGCGACTGCGCCATCAACCTGAGCTATGAGGATTCCGTTGACAAGGACGGCAATGTGACGCTGTCTGCAGCCCAGAAGCTGGCGGAGGTCGCCATTGAGACCGCCAAGACCGCCAAGGTCTTCGGCATTGATCCCAAGGTCGCCATGCTGAGCTTCTCCACCAACGGTTCCGGCAAGGGCGGCACCGTGCAGCTGAGCCATGACGCCACCGCCGTTGCCAAGGAAATGGCTCCCGATCTTCTCATCGACGGCGAGATGCAGTTTGACGCCGCCGTGGCTCCCGAGGTCGGTCAGCTGAAGTTCCCCGGCTCCAAGGTCGCTGGCTACGCCAACACCTTTATCTTCCCCACCATCGAAGCCGGCAACATCGGCTACAAGATCGCCCAGCGTCTGGGCGGCTTTGAGGCCTACGGCCCCATCCTGCAGGGCCTGGCCGCGCCCATCAACGACCTGTCCCGTGGCTGCAACGCCGACGAGGTCTACAAGATGGCCATCATCACCGCCGCGATGGTGTAAAATTTCTATAACGCCTGCCGCCCCTCCCGACTCCGGGAGGGGCGGCTTTTTGGTTGCCTGAATTGGAATTTGACGGCGAGTCGCCACTGATAAGTCGTGACGAACCTGGGCTGAGGTCGTTCCTTCCCTTTTGATTTAGGGCAACACCGCTGGGTGGGGACAGCGGGCTTCGGCGGATCTTTTGCCCCAATCGTGCAGTATGAAAAATGGGAAATACATCCAGTATTCCCGCATTTTCCATACTTTTGCTTGTGTCAAAATCTCTCGCCGAATTTCCTTGCCCCATTATGCGGTGCTGCCTTAGGTTTGATTCACTGCGTTCAGCACCACCCGCTCGGTATCGTTCTGTGGTGCGCAGGTGGAAAATGGGACGCGGCAAGGGCTCCCTTGTGTAAAGGGAGCTGGCCCGTAGGGCCTGAGGGATTGTGCGGTACAATCCCTCAATTCCGAAAAAATGTCGGCGAAAAAGGGAAATGGAACGACTTGGGCGGTAAAGACTATTGATTTTGATAATGTTTCGGCGAATTGGCTCAATGGGAAGGATTGGACAGGAAAATCTTCTGTTTTTCTCGATTCCTCGTCAAAACGGGGAGCAGAAACGACATGGTACGTTCTGACGATAAGCACACCGGGAAGTCCACTATTACAATCCCTCAGTCAGCTTCGCTGACAGCTCCCTTTACACAAGGGAGCCCTTGGGTGTACAGCATCCGACCGCGTTCCATTCAACGAAACTGTTCAATTCCAATTTGTCGTTTCGCTGCGTTAACCCGAAGAATATTTTTCATATTCCTCTTGACAAGTCTGTGCTTACTGTATATACTGTTCATATACAGTAAGCGAGGAGGAAACACCGTGCAGCTACTCATCGATAACAAAAGCGGTACTTCCATCTACGAGCAGATCTACACCCAGATCAAGGACCAGATCATCGGCGGAGCCCTGGGGGAGGACGACCCGCTGCCCTCCATCCGGAATCTTGCCAAGGATCTGCGCATCAGCGTCATCACCACCAAGCGGGCCTACGAGGAGCTGGAACGGGAGGGCTTTCTCTATACTGTCCCCGGCAAGGGCTGTTTCGTGGCGCCGAAAAATGTGGAGCTGCTGCGGGAGGAAAATCTGAAAAAAATTGAATGGCATTTTTCCCAGATTCAGAGCCTTGCGGCAAGCTGCAATCTGAGCAAGGCGGATCTTATGGAAATGCTGGAATGCGCGTGGGAGGATACACTATGAACGCAATCGAAATCAAAGACCTGTGCAAGAACTATCCCGGCTTTTCCCTGGACCACGTGAATCTCACCCTGCCCTGTGGGTGCATTATGGGCCTGGTGGGGGAGAACGGGGCTGGAAAGAGCACCACCATCCGCCTGATTCTGGACATGATCGCCCGGGACAGCGGCACCATCACACTGCTGGGAAAGGACAACCGGGAAAACATCCGCCTGCTGAAAGAAGACATTGGGGTGGTGCTGGACGAGGTGGGGATCCCCGCCTGCCTGAATCCCAAGCAGGTGGGAAAGATCATGGCAAATACCTTCCGGAATTGGGAACAGGCAGTCTACGATTCTCTTCTTGAAAAACTTGCTGTACCGCCGGAAAAGCCATTCAAGGATTTTTCCAAGGGCATGAAAATGAAGCTGGGGATCGCCATTGCTCTGAGCCACCGGCCCAAGCTTCTGATCCTGGACGAAGCCACCTCCGGCCTGGACCCCGTGGTGCGGGACGAGGTGCTGGACCTGTTCAGCGAGTTTACCCGGGAGGAAAGCCATGCGGTGCTCATTTCCTCCCACATCGTCAGCGATCTGGAAAAAATCTGCGACTATATCGCGTTCCTGCACAGAGGAAAGCTCCTGCTGTGTGAGGAAAAGGATGCCCTGAAAGAGAAATACGGCATCCTCCGTTGCTCCAAGGACCAGCTTCCCGCTCTGCCGCCGGAGGCGGTCATCGGCAGGAAAGAGACGGCCTACGGCGTGGAAGCCATTGCCCGCAGGGATGCGGTGCCCGCGGGGCTCTCGCTCAGTCCCATTGACATCGAGGAACTGTTCATTTTCATGGTAAAGGAGGCAAATCAGCAATGAAAGGCTTGCTGCTGAAAGATACCTATATGACGGTCCGGCTGTGCCGGATGTTCCTGCTGCTGGATGTGGTGTTTCTGGGGGTATGGATGTTCGGAAATGGGGACCTTTTCTTCCTGACCTATCCGTGCCTCCTGACCACCATGGTACCCATGACCCTGATCTCCTACGATGAACGGGAAAAATGGGATGTTTTTGCCGCAACGCTTCCCTATTCCCGGGCACAGATCGTATCCTGCAAGTACTTGATCGGCCTCTGCCTGAGTGTCCTGATCCTGGCGGTTGCGGCAGTGGGGCAGATTTTCCGCAGGACTCCCGGCGGCACCGCGGAATTTTTGACCATGCTTCCCGTACTTCTGTCTGCCTGCCTGCTGGCACCGGCGGTACTGTACCCCTTTGTGTTCCGGTTTGGCGCGGAAAAGGGCCGCGTGGTTTACTACGTTGTTATAGCAGTGGTCTGCGGGGGAAGTATGGTTCTGCAGAATATGGAGGTCGCATCCTTGCTTGGAAGCCTTTCCGTTGGCAGTCTGCCGGCAGGGGTGCTGATCGCGGCAGCGGTCTATGCCGTCTCCTGGCTGCTTTCCATCCGCCTGTACGCAAAACGGGAGCTGTAGGACCTTATCGGATGCAATTTGTTAATCGAAAAATTGGAATTTGTCGCGCCGTCAGAACGTGTCATTCCGAACCAGTGCGCAC
>CAMCCS010000130.1 GCA_945873295.1 uncultured Clostridia bacterium | reverse complement strand
TTACAATTTCACGATCAGCTTATTAAAGCCGATAACCTGAATTGGAATTTGTCGAATTCCCGGTCATTGCGAACCAGTCCGCAGACTGGTGTGGCAATCTCCTGAATAGGAGTACAATTTCTCGTGGAAGAATTCCGGGAAACGGCAGGATAAAACAGTCTGTATGACGATAGATCGTCTGGAATTCGATGGAGATTCCCACACCAGTGTGCACACTGGTTCGGAATGACAGTGTTGTTCGATGCCCTGCTTTCCTCTACAAATTCCAATTTGTATACTTGCTGCGCAAAACCGATAAGCACATTTGTTTTTATGGCATTATACCATGGGCCAGGAAAAAGTCAACCGTCCGGCAGGGAAGGCACGCTCCCCCGGGAATCTCAGCCGTAGCTCAGGGTCAGCTCCATGGAGGCCATATCCTCGTCAAAGAAAGGCGGGCAGGTGCCGTCGGCTGCCTGCTGAATGAAAAGATGCTCTCCGGAGGGGTCTATGAGAACCGGGAAGCTGCCGCCGCTCACTCCGGGAAATTCCAGGCACAGGCAGTCTCCCTCCATCCGCCAGAAGCCTTCGCGGGTTTCATCCGCACCGGCAATATTGGCAGACCAGCGGCACAGCACCGCCGTTCCGAACCACGCAGGGTCCGTGCTTCCCCGGTACAGCTCCAGCGACCATTCCTCACAAACCCAGGAGGTGTCCGCCAGCCCCTCGTCCGTAGGCGGCAGCCACCCGTCATCACCGAAGTCCCAGTTCTCCATATCATTCCCTTCCTCTTCCAGGAATCCGAAGAAAGAAAAATCCATGATAAGGGGGTCGTCATTTTCCCCGGTGGGAATGACAATATAGCCGTATTCCCGGTCAAGCGTCGGATACCAGGTCACCTGGGCGCCGTTTCCGGCAATTGCCTGAATTTCAATGCACGGCGCGTCCAAAGACCTCTCATACCACACATATACCAGTACCGGCTCGGCGTACTCGCTCCGGTACAGGACTTTCTCCACCTGGGGCTTGGCTTCATCGCCGGTTTTGTCCCAATAAACCCAGTTCACCGCCAACGTGGTGCTGTCATCCCGGGGCACCAGACAGTACAAATCTCCATAGCCGCCTCCCAGAATCCGGTCCTCCGGGATCTGGGCGATAAAGGGCATTTCCGCCATCAGCCCGGGGCAGGTTTCCCACAGCCAGTCGGAAAGGGGCATGGTATCTTCTCCGCTCCGGTTGCCGAGATAGGCTGCCGCCAGAGCAATCTGAGGCGCGGGATCCATGCACCAGCGCAGCAGCTCCAGGGCTTCCTCAGCCCCATCCTCTTCCGCCGGGGCAGCGCTCTCCGCCCCGGTACTCTCATTTTTCGTATCCTCACAGATCGTACTTTCAGGCACCGTGACCTCCGCTGCCTCCTGTCCGGTGCTTTCCCCGCCGCCGCAGGCGGTAAGGCTCAGGGCAAGCAGCGCCGCCAGCAGCACGGCACCGAACCGTTTTCCACATTTCATATCCATGCTCCTTTCCCGAATCTGTTGCAGACTGTTTCCTTCCTTTCATCCTGACGCAGGCGGTCAATCCCCTGTCCCGGTCAGATTGCTGAAATATGGGGTCCTCCCGGAAAGCACATCCTCATAAAAGCTCTGCTTCCGGTCAATGTAGGCAATGGCATCCGCGATCCGCTTTTGCTCTTCCTCCAGTGTCCTGCGTTTGGCCTCCAGAATCCTTTTCCGTTTTGGGATGGTTTCCTCCCCATCCTGGCAGAGGGCCAGGTATTCCTTCATTTCCGCAATACCCATGTCGCAGCGTTTTAAACAGTTTAAGCTGTTGATCCACGCCACATCCCGGTCATCGAACACCCGGTGGTTCTGGCTGTCCCGCTTCACATTGGGGACAAGGCCCTGGTTGCAGTAGAATTTTAAAGTCTCATAGGCCAGGCCGGTTTTTTGACAGGTTTCCTTCATTGTGTACATAGGAACACTTCCAATTTTGGTGAAAATCCCTCTTGACCGGTAGCTGCTACCGGGTGGTACACTGGTATCATACCACAGCCTTACCGATAAGACAAGAGGGAGTGAAACAATGATTTACCGTGACTTTCAGGACAAACAGCTGAGCCTGCTGGGCTTCGGCACCATGCGCCTGCCCACAAACAGCGACGGCAGCATTGATGAAGACCAGGTCAGGGAAATGACCCGCTATGCAATCAGCCATGGTGTCAACTATTTTGACACAGCATATCCCTATCACGGCGGCGAGTCCGAGCGTGTGATCGGGAGAATCCTTCAGGAGTATCCCCGGGATAGCTATTATCTTGCCACCAAGTATCCCGGCCATCAGATCCTCAGCGGCGGGTATGACCCCGCGGAGATTTTCGAGGAACAGCTGCACAAGTGCGGGGTAGATTATTTTGATTTTTATCTGCTGCACAATGTTTATGAAAAGTCCATGGAAGTCTACTTAGACCCCAAGCGGGGCATCCTGGATTATTTCAAGGAGCAGAAGCGGCTGGGCCGGATCAAGCACCTGGGCTTTTCCTGTCACGCGGAGACCCAGACGCTGAAAGCCTTTCTGGATGCCTGCGGGGAGGATATGGAGTTCTGCCAGATCCAGCTGAACTATCTGGACTGGACTCTGCAGGATGCCAGGGGAAAATATGAACTGCTCACCCAGCGGGGTATCCCGGTCTGGGTCATGGAGCCCGTCCGGGGCGGCAAGCTGGCAAAGCTCAGTGACGGCAACGAAGAGAAGCTTCATGCCCTGCGCCCTGACGAATCCACCGCCGCCTGGGGCTTCCGTTTCCTCCAGGGACTGCCCAACGTAACGATGATCCTCAGCGGAATGTCTGACCTTTCCCAGATGGAGGACAATGTAAAAACCTTCTGTGAACCCAAGCCCCTTTCTGAGGGGGAAACGGCCCTGCTTCTGGACATTGCCGAGGGGATGAAGGATTCCATCCCCTGCACCGCCTGCCGCTACTGCTGCGATGGCTGCCCCATGGGGCTGGACATTCCCGGCCTGATCCGGGTCTACAACGAGCTGCGGTTCGCCCCGGTGGTGAATTCCGCCATGCGCGTTGAGTTCCTGCCGGAGGATAAAAAGCCCACGGCCTGCATCGGCTGTGGAAAGTGTGCCCGGGTCTGCCCCCAGAAGATCGACATTCCCGGCGCCATGAAGGACCTGTCCGACCGAATCAGCAAGCTCCCCAGCTGGGCAGAGATCTGCCGCCAGCGGGAAGCTGCCGCAAACAGTGGGAAAAACAGATAATCCCCGTTATCCGCACAGCCTGCCCTGGGTATCCCTCCCGATACCCGGGGCAGTTGCTGTTTTTCACGAACGGACGGCGGGCTATCCCAGGAACGGTACGCCGCGCCGACACAGAATGTTTACAAAGGCTGTATTGACAAGGGAGCATTTCTCCCGTATAATAACTAACAATGTTAGTAAAGCAGAATGTACTATGGTCGCTGCCATGGTACATTCTATTGCTCATATAGCTAATATTGTTAGCTAATCGAACTTGAAAGCCTGACAAGGAGGCAGAAATGGCACATTTTTGGAAGAAAGAACCGGCCATCCAGGAACCCATGGACCTGGATTCGGTAATGAAAAAATATGACCGGGAATCCAACACCCGGATCTGGGCGGGAAAGCCAAAAATCGCGGTAACCTGCGTTCTGGCCCTGTTCTCCCTGTTTTGCCTGTATGTAACGCTGTTTGCCAGCTGGCTGGAGGAATGGCGTCTGACATCCTTTGTGGCGGGAATTGTATTTCTGGGTTTTCTGGTATACCCGGCAAGGAAAGGCGTGCAGCGTGTCAACCATATTCCCTGGTATGATCTTGTGATGATGGTTGCCGGTACCGGGGCTTTCCTGTATTTTACATTCAACGCGATGGATATTATTCAGCAGGGCAGCCGCTTTGCCTGGTATCAGATCGTCATCGGGATCGTCGGCATTGTGTGTCTGGCGGAGGTATGCCGGCGCAGCGTGGGGCTTCCCATTCTTGTGGTTGCCGGATGCTTTATTGTCTATGCCCTCATCTGGGGTCTGAGCAATCCCACCTTTGCCGGCAGGCTCAACTATTCGGTCCGCTACCTGTTTTACAGCAAGGAGGGCATTCTCTCAACGCCCATCAATGTCTGCTCCAAGTATATTATCGTCTTTATTATTTTCAGTGCCTTTCTGGAACGCACCGGCATTGCGGACCTGTTCATAGACATGGCCAACGCGCTGGTCGGCAGATTCTCCGGCGGCCCCGCGAAAGCGGCTGTTGTCTGCAGCGCCTTTGAGGGAATGGTCTCCGGTTCCTCCGTTGCCAATACGGTGGGTTCCGGCTCTGTTACCATCCCGCTGATGAAGAAAACCGGGTATTCCCCGGAATTCGCCGCCGCGGCAGAGGCCTCCGCTTCCACCGGCGGTCAGATCATGCCCCCCATTCTGGGCGCCGCGGCCTTTCTCATGGCGGACTATGTGGGTGTTCCTTACAGCACTATTGTAAAGTGTGCCATTCTCCCGGCAATTCTTTACTTCGGCGGTGTGTTCATCAGCGTACATCTGGAAGCAAAGAAGCTGGGCCTGCGGGGCCTGAGCGCGGAACAGATTCCCGCGGTGAAGCCGCTGCTGAAAAAACTGTATCTTCTGCTCCCCCTCGTCGTGCTGTTCTATCTCATCGGCAGCAGCAAAGCCAGCATCCAGTACGCGGCGGCAATCGCGATTCTATCCGCCATTGCGGTGGGGCTCATAAACAAGGATAACCGGATCACGCCGCGGCGCATCGTTCAGGCCCTCGCCGCCGGCGCCCAGGGCACCATTTCCGTGGCAGCGGCCTGCGGCATTGCGGGTATCATTGCCGGGACCATCACCATGACGGGTCTGGCCAATATGATGGTCAATCTGATCGTAACCCTGGCGGGCAGCCAGGTGATCATCGCGCTGGTTCTGACCATGGTTTGCTGCATCGTGCTGGGCATGGGCGTTCCCACCACCGCCAACTACTGCATCATGGCCGCCACCTGCGCCCCCATCCTGATCC
>CAMCCS010000129.1 GCA_945873295.1 uncultured Clostridia bacterium | reverse complement strand
GGGGTAACACTATGGGAATACTGCGTAAACGGATCGACAAACAAATCGCCGCCTATCAGCGGGAGCTCATTGAGACCCACTATTTAGAGGTGGACAATATGTACCACCAGATCCGGGGCTGGCGGCACGACTACCGGAACCACATCCAGACTTTGAAAGCCTACTGCGCCCAGGGAGACCTCGCTGCCATCTCCCGGTACTTAGACGAGCTGGACACGGACCTTTCAACCGTGGACACCGTTATCAAAACCGGCAATCCCATGACGGATGCCATTCTGAATTCCAAGATCTCCCTGGCAAAATCCAAGGGCATCCCAGTCATGGCAGATGCCCACATCCCCGTGAAGCTGAAGCTTTCGGAGATTGACCTGTGCTGCATTATTGGAAACCTCTTTGATAACGCCATTGAGGCAAGCCTTCCGCTGCCGGAAGAGAAACGGCTGATCCGGGTGTACATGGATATGAAGGGCACCCAGCTGTACATTTCCTTTACGAACTTTACCGCCGGGAAGAAGCTTAACAAGATCGGCGGCAGCTTTCAGACCACCAAGGGCGCGGGCCATGGCTTCGGCCTGGAGCGGATTGACGCTATTGTGGAGCGCTTACAAGGCTACATCAGCCGCAACAGTGAAGACGGGGCCTTTACCACGGAGATACTCCTGCCCCAGGGATAATCACGTATCATTTTGGGCCCGAATTCCCGGTCATTGCGAAGAGTAGACCGACGTCTACTTTCGTGGCAATCTTCTGGATAGAAGCACCATTTCTCGTGGATGAATTCCAGAAAACGGTGCAGAAGAATGATCGGTATGACGATAAGAAGCCCGAAAGTCGGTGGAGATTCCCACACCAGTTTGAGAACTGGTTCGGAATGACACGTTCTGACGAAGAGCTTCCCGAAAATCGATGGAGATTCCCACGAAAGTAGTGCGCACTGGTTCGGAATGACAATGTTGTTCGGGGCGCGCTCCACTCTGCAAATTCCAATTTGCCGGATTGCTGACGAAAGCCGATATGCACCTTATTTAATTTGCAGCCTGCTGTACGGATTCCCTCCTGCCTGTCCGCCGCAATTCATCCCCGGAAATGAACAATTCGTCCCCGGAATGTGCCGGGGGCGGATTTTTATGATAGAGTATGCTTACGAGGTGAAGCAATATGAAAGAAAAGCCAAAATACAGTGTGGGGAGCAATGTCGCCTACATGGTTAGCCTTGCCTGGACGCGGCACAAAAGCGTTCTGTGGGTGTGCGCCGCCATTGCCCTCTTTACCGTTGCCAAAACCCTGACGGAAATGCTCATTGCCCCTTTGATTCTGGGGGTGATCGAGTCCGGCGGCAGCCTTGGAACGCTTCTTTCCACCGTGGGCCTGTTTACCCTGCTGCTCATCGTTACCGGGGGCGGACTGCGCTATTTCCAGGAGAACGCCGTGTTTGCCCGGATTTCCGTCCGCTCGGACATCGTAGCCGCCCTGGAGCGGAAGCGGGCGACTACCTCCTTTTCCAACCTTTTGGACACCCGGTTTTTAGAGTTCAGCAAACAGGCCAGCACCGCCACCAACGACAACAGTGAGGCCACCGAGGCGGTCTGGACGACGCTGACCACCCTTGCCGCCAGCCTCCTGGGCTTCTTTGTCTACCTTGCCCTGCTGTCCAATCTCAATTTCTGGCTGGCGGCAATCACCACACTCATTACCGTCTCCGGGTTTTTCTTTAACCTGCGCATGAGCCGGTGGGGCTATGACCACCGGGAGGAATTGGCAAAGCCCCTGAATGGCATCGGCTACGCATCGGATCTGCTCAGTGAACGAAAGTACGCCAAGGACCTGCGGATCTTCGGTATGGCAGGCTGGGCCAAGGACCTGTGGGAAAAGCATCTGCGGCTGTTCCGCAGCCTGGTGCGCCAGGATCAGCGCCATATGCTGTGGGGGAATCTCATGGACGTGGCGCTGGGCCTGCTGCGAAACGGCCTTTCCTATTTTGTCCTGATCAGCATGGTCCTCCGGGGCAAAATCACCCCGGCGGAATTCTTGCTGTACTTTTCCGCCGTTTCCGGCTTTACCGCCTGGGTCGCCGGCATTCTGGAGCAGTGTGCCACCCTCCGCCGGCAGAGTTTGGATATTTCCAAGGTCCGGGAATTCCTGGATTGGGAAGAACCCTTCCGTTTTGACTGCGGTGTCCCCATCCCCGGTGCTCCCTATACCTTCTGCCTGGAGGATGTGTCCTACCGTTACCCGGAGGCTGAATCGGACACCATTTCCCATATGAACCTTACCCTCCGGCCCGGGGAGAAGCTTGCCATCGTGGGCCTGAACGGTGCCGGCAAGACCACCCTGATTAAGCTCTTGGCAGGCTTCCTGGATCCCACCCAGGGAAAAATAACCCTGAACGGTGTGGATATTCGGGAATTTGACCGCCGGGAATACTACAAGCTCTTTGCCGCGGTGTTTCAGGACTTCTCCGTGCTCCCCGCCACCGTCCGTGAAAACATCACCCAGACCCTGGACGCGCCGGAGGTAGAAAAGCTATGGCATTGTCTGGAACAGGCGGGGCTGGAAGAAAAAATCCAGTCCCTGCCAAAGGGCATGGAGACCCAGGTCACCCGCCGGGTCTACGAGGACGGCATGGAGTTTTCCGGCGGCGAGACCCAGCGGCTGATGCTGGCAAGGGTGCTCTACCGGGGCAGCCCCGTCCTCCTGCTGGACGAACCCACCGCGGCCCTGGACCCCATCGCGGAAAACGACATCTACCAGAAGTACAACGAAATGACTGCCGGAAAAACCGCCCTGTTCATTTCCCACCGGCTGGCCTCCACAAGATTCTGTGACAGAATCCTATTTCTTGAAAAGGGCGCCATCGCCGAAGAGGGCACCCACGACGGCCTGATGGAGAAAAACGGCAAATACGCGGCGCTCTTCGCCGTGCAGAAAAAATACTACGAGGAAGGAGCCGACGGCCATGAGGGGTAACCGCATTTCTCTGAAAACCGCCTTTGCCCGCCAGATACGGGGCATGAAAATCTGGCACAAGCAGCTGCCGGGGCGGATCAGCGCCATCGTTCTCTCCCGGCTCTTTACCAAGGGGACACCCTTTGTCACCGTTTTCCTGTCGGCGCGGATCCTGAACGCATTGGTTGCGGGGCGGGAGTCGAAAGAAATCTGGACGCTGGTGGGGATCACCCTGGGGGTCACCTGCCTGCTGGGCGCTCTGGGCGCCTGCCTGAACCGCTGGAAAAGCAGTCAGGAGGAGGAAATCTGGTATCAGACCGAGAAAATTCTCGATGACAAGCAGGCTTCCCTGGACTTTGTGGACGCGGACAGCCAGCGTATCGCGGACCTCGCCGCTCAGATCAGGCAGAATCACCAGTGGGGCGGCAGGGGGCTAAGACGGGTGCTTTCAAATCTGGAAGACTTTACAGATGCCGCGGTGACGGCGCTGTGCGGCATTGCCCTGTCGGCAGAGCTCTTTGTGCTGCCGGTGCGCGATGGAAAGCTCTCCTTTCTCAACCATCCCCTCTTTGTGCTGCTGATCCTTGGGACCATGGCGGCAAGCGCCCTGCTCTCCGGCAGGTTTGCAAACTTTGCCGACGGCGCTTGGTCCGGCTATGCCGCCGATGCAAGGCTGGGAAACCGGATATTCGGTGCTTACGGCAATTTTGCCAAGGATCACAAACGGGCAATGGACATCCGCATTTACCGGCAGGACAAAATCACCACCCACTATATGGAGCAGGGGGATATTTTTACGGAGGGTTCCCCCATTGCTGTCCGCTACCGGGGAATGGTTGGCCTGAGCTACATCGCCGCCGAGGGAATGCAGGCAGTAATGTCCGGCATTATCTATCTGTTCGTCTGTCTGAAGGCCTGGGCGGGAGCTTTTCCCATCGGCTCTGCCACCCAGTACATCGGCGCGGTCACCGGGGTGTTCACCGGCATCAGCGGCCTCATTGTGTGCCTGGAAACCATCCGCACCAACGGCGAGTTTCTGAAAGACACCTACGAATTCCTGGATACCCCCAATTCCATGTACCAGGGGAGCCTGACCACAGAGAAGCGGTCCGACCGGCAGTATGAAGTGGAATTCCGGGATGTATCCTTTCAATACCCAGGCAGTGACAATTATGCCCTGCGCCATGTGAGCATGAAGTTCCGGGTAGGCAAACGCCTTGCGGTGGTGGGCAGGAACGGCAGCGGCAAGACCACCTTCATTAAACTGCTGTGCAGGCTCTACGATCCCACCGAAGGGCAGATTCTGCTCAACGGCATCGACATCCGCAAGTACCGCTACGACGACTACATGGCAATCTTCTCCATCGTGTTCCAGGACTTCCAGCTCTTTGCCATGCCCCTGGGGGAAAATGTGGCCACCAGCGCCAGCTACGACCGGGACCGCGCCCGGGACTGCCTTATTAAGGCGGGCTTCGGCGACCGGTTAAAGACCGTCAGCCTGGACACCCACCTGTACAAGGACCTGGACAAAAACGGTGTGGATGTTTCCGGAGGCGAGGCCCAGAAGATTGCCATTGCCCGGGCCCTTTACAAGGACGCCCCCTTTATCATTCTGGATGAGCCCACAGCGGCCCTGGACCCCGTTGCGGAGGCGGAGATCTACAGCAAGTTCAATGACATTGCCGGAGACAAGACCGCCATCTACATCAGCCACCGGCTGTCAAGCTGTAAGTTCTGTGACGAAATTGCGGTTTTTGACGGCGGCTCCGTTGTCCAGCAGGGCACCCACGAAGAACTGGTTGCGGAAAAAGGCGGCAAGTATTATGAGCTCTGGCACGCCCAGGCTCAGTACTACGCCAAAGAGGCCTGACCCCGCCTTTTCCCCCGGCCCTTTGACGCAGAATAAAAAACGGCAGCACAAAACCCCTGTCATTTCGCAAATGGTTCGCAAATGGCAGGGGTTTCAATTAATAAGCTTATCGGGTTAAGGCAGCAAACCGATAAATTGGAATTTGCAGAGCTGTTTGGGCAGTGGCGAGCGGTGGCGATGCGGTACGCGGCAAGGGCTCCCC
>CAMCCS010000128.1 GCA_945873295.1 uncultured Clostridia bacterium | reverse complement strand
CTGAAATAGGTCACATCCCGGTAGCCCACCTGCTCCGCCACCTCATAGACCTTGCACCGGCAGTCCCGCAGGAGCTCCATGGCTTTCTGAATCCGGTACTGGGTCAGATAGGAGATCACCGTGTAGCTGGTCTCCTTCTTGAACACATGGCTCAGGTGCCCCTCGCTGACCCCCAGACTGTCGGCAATGGTGGTGATGCTGATGTCGGCATCGGAATAGTGGTCGGCAATGTAGGCCATGGCCTGGAGCACATATTTGCTCTTGTCCCCCCGGGCAAGGCTCATACTCTCCGGCAGCAGGGGGCTGGCGGGAGCCTCGGCCTGCTGGCGCACCCGCTGGATGGCGGCAATCAGCTCCTGATCCCGGAAGGGCTTGAGCAGGTAGTCCACCGCTCCCAGCTGCAGCGCCGCCCGGGCATAGGAAAACTCACTGTAGGCCGTGAGCAGAATCACCTGGGCCTTGCAGCCCCGGGCCCGCAGTTGGGTCAGCATCTCGATGCCGTCCATTTTCGGCATGCGCACATCGGTGATAATGAGGTTGGGGTTATAGCGCTCCACCGCTTCCAGGCCCTCCAGCCCGTTGGTGGCCTCTCCTGCCACCACGCAGTCCATTTTCCCCCAGTCCACCCCCAGGATGATGCCTTTGCGGACAGTGGATTCATCGTCCACCACAAGAACTTTCAGCACGGGATACCCTCCTCTCTTTTTCGCAGGGGCAGTCGGACCATGACCCGGCTGCCCTGGCCCGGGGTGCTGTCGGCGCTGACGCCGTAGTTCTCCCCATAGTGAAGCCGCAGAATCTGATTCACATTGTAAAGCCCCAGGTGCTTTCCCGGCTCCCCGCCGGATTTGAGCTTCCCCTGGGTTTCCGTTGGGATGCCGCAGCCGTTATCCTGAACGCAGATAACAAGGTCTCCGGTTTCTTCCCAGGCGGTAATCTTGATGTAGCCCTCGGTCTGATCCGCTACACCGTGGATGATGGCGTTCTCCACCAGAGGCTGGAGGACCAGCTTGGGAAGCTCGCAGTGCTGGAACCGTTCCTCCACATCGATTTCGCAGGCAAACCGGTCTTCAAACCGTATGTACTGGATATCCAGATACCGGTCGATGAATTCCAGCTCCTCTTCCAATGTGACAAACTCCGCCTGGGAGATGCTGAACCGGAGCAGGGCGGCAAGATCCGTTGCCAGCTCCGCGATCTGGGGCACCCGATGGGTCACCCCCAGCCACTTCATGGAGTCCAGGGTATTGTAGAGGAAATGGGGGTTTAACTGGGCCTGCATCATCCGGATCCGGGTCTCGTTCAGCTCCCGCTGGTGCTCCACGGACCGTTCCAGATTGGCCCGGTACTCCCGGGTCATCTGGTTAAAGGAATGGGCAAGCTTTCCCAGCTCGTCCACCCGCTTTGTCTGCAGCTGCACCGTCAAATCCCCCTCCATGACCCGGCCCATGGCCCGGCCCAGCCGGTCCACCGGCTCGGACAGGTTTCCGCTGAGCCACCGGGCGCACAGCAGGCACAGTCCCAGGCTTAAAAGCCCCAGCATCAGACTGGTCAGGTAGAAAGCCCCCAGAACCGGGGCGGAGAACACCAGGTTCTGCCGGAGCACCAGGGTCATCCCGGTGGTATCATCTTCCAGAAGATAGTACCGGCACTCCCCGGTACCGTCCACACCCGTGTCCTCCCCGGAAAGAAGCCTTGTCCGCAGGGCCGCGGCGCAGCTTTCCGCCGCCGCGGGCCGGGAGCCATAGGCCAGCTCCCACTGGCGGGTTAAAAGCAGCAGGTCTGCGGTGCCCCCCAGCGCCCCGGAAAACAGGTTATCCAGGTCGTCATGGCGCACCGTAAAGACAATATAGCCCAGAATACCGCCGTCGTAGCTGCGCACCGCCCGGGCCGCCCGGAAGGCCGCGTCTTCATCGGTGCCGATGCGGTAGGTAAGGAAAGCGGACTGCCCCGCCCGGTGGAGCACGCCCCAGTAGGGGAGGAAGCTGCCCCGGTCCGTGGTTTCCGTGGAATCACACACGGTCCCGTCGGACAGGCAGATGTCCACCCGGCAGTAGCTTCGCAGCTCCCCCGTTTCCCGGAACAAAACCTGGTAGAGAATGCGGGAATCCCCGCCGCCCCGGCGCAGAACGCTGTGAACTACTGTGCTTTTTGCCAGGGTCTCGGCCACCCGGTCCATCTGGCCGGTCAGCTCACGCAGCCGGTCCCGGCTGCCCGCAAGCATTTCCTCCGCCGAAAGCCTTTGATCCCGGTTCGTCTGCCGCACCTGGTAGCTCAGCAGCAGAATATTGCTCAGAAGAATGGGCAGCAGGGTAATCACCATAACGGAGGCAAAAATCCGGTTTCGGAAGGATTTACGAATCCAATCGATCATGGCATTTCCTCCCAACCGGCGCGCCACAGCTCCATCAGGGAAGTCTGGGCTTTTCCCGCGGCAGCGGTATCAAAGAAAACCTCGTTTTCTGCCCGCCTGCCCAGGCTCTCCAGTACCGGATCCAGAAAGCTTTTTTCCTGGCTGTATCGCTGGGCATCCTCTCCCTGGAGGAAGCCCAGAAAAGCGGCGGCATTGTCCGGGTGGGGCGCGGAAGCCGGCACGGCGGCAGCCTGGGCAATGCGGTAAACCCCCTCACTGGGGTAAATCACCGTCAGCGACGCACCCTCCGCCACTGCCCGCAGGGCCGCGTCCTCGGGGACAAGGGCCAGACAGAAGCTGCCGCTCGCCACACTTTCAATCACAGACCGGGTATCCGGCAGAAGCCAGCTCAGGTTCCCGGCAAAGCGGGAAATGGCCGTCTCTCCCATTTCCAGCCGGAGCACCGCCAAAGCCGTCCGGCTGAAATCCGAATTTGCCGGATCGGCAAAGGCAATCTGCCCCTGCCAGGCTTCCTCCAGGAGGCTATGCAGGCCTGTGGGAAAATTCTGGCGGATAAGCCTGGAATTGTAAATGAGGACCAGGGACCGCAGACCCACGGGGGCAACGGTATCGGACGGGGGGCACATGGGGTCCAGCGTCTCCCCGTTACCCGGCAGGGTCAGGAACTCCCCTGCCGCCGATTCCAGCAGATCCGCTTCACAACCCAAAAGCACATCGCAGCGGCCGTCGGCGCACCGGTCCATAAGGTCCGGGGCCGTTCCGGTCTCCACCTCCGTCCAAATGCCGGTGCGATCTTCAAATTCCAGCACCAGGGGGGCATACACTTCCTCCGGAAGGCTAGTGTAGACCGTCAGCCGGCTGCTTTCCGCCGGCGGCTGGGCACCAAGGGATTCTCCGGCGCAGCCGGAAAGCACCGCCGCAAAAAGCAGCAGGGCGAAAATACGCTTCAAACCAATCCCCCCTTGAAATAATTGAAAATTGACAATTGACAATTCACGTATTCGGCTTAAAACAGCAGATAGAAAAATTGGGAATTTGGCGAATTTCCGGTCATTGCGAGTCCGAATTTCCGGTCATTGCGAGCCAGTCCGCTTTCCTGGCGTGGCAATCTCCCAAATAGAAGTACCACTTCTCGTGGATAGACACGGGAAAACGGCAGGTTAGAACAGTCTGTATGACGATAAGCTGCCCGGAATTCGATGGAGATTCCCACACCAGTTTGAGAACTGGTTCGGAATGACCTGTTCTGACGGTGCGCCAAATTCCCAATTTGTCGCAATACTGCGTTAACACGATAAGCATTTTATATAATCACCGCGTCAGCGGCACCGCAATTGTCAATTTTTAATTGTCCATTGTCAATTGTATTCTACCACACCCGCAAAGCCGGTGACAAGCCCAAAAAAGCGACTTTCCCCGGTTTCCTTGGGGGAAACCGGGGAAAATATCACCAGGTCGTATTCTTGGCGTTGTCGTAGTCAAAAACCTCCCGGAGCATACCGTAATACTCATTGGGCGTGTAGCCGCCGTCAATATACCGCCAGGGACTGGAGTAGGGGTTATCTCCTGTGAACTGGACCTGGCAGTCGGGATGCTGCGCCTGGAACCGGGTCTGCTCCTCCAGCCCCACCTTGCTGTAGGTGGCGCAGAGGGTATCCATGGGAAGATCGTCCAGGGGCGAAAGGTCACTGACCTTTGTGTAGCTCACATTGACCTTGGAAAGCTTCGGACAGCTTGCCAGGGGGGACAGGTCCTCCAGATAACCGCAGTAAGCAACCTCCAGGAATATAAGCTCCTTGCAGTTTTCAAAGGGTGTCAGGTCCTTTACCATGCTGCCGGAGAGGATGATAGCTTCCAGTTTGGGCATATAGGAAACAAAGCTGGCATCCGTCAGGTATTCATCGTGGCCGAAGTCCAGAAACCGGGCATCCTCACAATACATCAGGTTCTTGCTGTTGGAATCGGTCAGGCCGTACACCGCCCGGATCACCTCCCGGTCCGTCAGGCAGCTTCCGTCCTTTCCGAACCAGACCCGCCATACCACCTTGGCATTCTCCCGATAATCCTCCCGCACCTGCGCCAGAACCTCGTTGGAAAAACGACAGGTATCCAGCACCACCCGGGTGCCCCGCAGCAGCTTCAGCGCCCGGCGCAGTTCCGCCTCTCCCGCGTCACCGATCCGCTGGTACTGGAAGTATACTTCCTGATCGGTGGTGGTCACGGTCTTACCGAAAAGGGTAAAGGTATAGTGGAATGCAGCCTGGGGTGCTGCCTCCTGGAGCTTTACCGCATCGTCAATGTCCAGGCGGCTTTCTTCTCCCTCCATGAGCTCCACCTGGGTAAGCCCCGGCAGCAGGGAAAGCCGGGAAGCAACCTCGTCCACCTGCTCCGGCTCCACCCAGCTTAAATCCAGGGTATCGGTGTCCCTGCCGCAGACGGTATCCCCCACGGTAATGGTATAATCCATATTCATATCCGGGTACATTTCCACCAGGGCGCCAAACTGCTCCGGTGTCAGTTCCATCTGCTCAAAACACAGGTAGTAGAGCTCCGGCAGGTATCGCAGGTTCTGCTTCAGCGTTTCGTAATCAAAGGTCCCCGGCTTCAGCGTCAGCTCCCGGGTGGAGGACACCGCGGCCCGGTC
>CAMCCS010000127.1 GCA_945873295.1 uncultured Clostridia bacterium | reverse complement strand
CTGAATTACATCAAAGATTTGTATTTTGACATTGAGGGATCCCTCATCTATGCTTTAGTATACTATGTGCAGCCATTTACGCTTATCCACAACGACATACTTATGGTGATCGATATACTCAATTATCATCTGAGAAATTTCCGTTGGCTGATCTCTCACCAATTTGCATTGTGCGTAGAGCGGATATCCACCCGTACCGGTAGCCCGATAATTATTCATACACAGCGTCAGCAGGCGGTTTTCTTCCAGTTCTTTCCCCTGATACAGCATGGATGTGACCCGGTCGCCAATCGGTCTGCGGATGTCCATGGTCACTTCCAGACCGGATAGATAGTCGTAGTTATAGTGCTGGACGATAGGCATCAGGAAGCTCTGCCCCACTCGCAGCTGTCCGGCCTCATCCAGGTCAAAATACTCCGCACTGCGCTCTAATGCGGCCTTCAGAATCCGGCGATCCACCTGGAGGGTTTTCAGCGTATTGGGGAACACATAGGTTGCAACCACATCCCGGATTGTGACCTGCCTGTTAAAGCCCTTCACCACATTGGCAAGGCTGGTGACAGAAAGGTCCGCCCCAGAGGCCTCCAACTGGACCTGGTTGAAGAAATTGGCAATGGCTGAGCCATTTGCCGCCATCTCGATATGGTCTCCGGGCAGCAGAGGGATATCCAGCTCTCCCAGCGGCTGATCCAAAAAAACAGCGTTCTGCGCATCCAGAGGGGCCAGAAAGGCTGCCAGACTTTCCTCTGCTTCTCCGGGATTTACAAGTTGGGAATGGGTGGTAACTTCCCCCTCCCCCGACACAGTTACATCTATCCGGACATATTGCTTCCCTCGGTCCGGGGACTGGCAGGCGTGGGTACCAAAGAGCTGTAGGTCTGCCTTGGCCTGGTGCTGGTGTCCTGTCAGCAGAATGTCGAAATCCAATTCCCTGCAGATCTGGTAGGCCTGATTTTCCCCGGTATCCGAGAGAAGCTCACCGGTCATCAAATCATTTTCAAAGCCACCGTGGTAAATGCAGACCGTCACATCAACATTGGCCTGCTTCAGTTCCTCCAGAGCAGCTGCCGCAGCGGGGAATGCCTCGTGAACCGTGATCCCCTCCAGATTCTCCGGCTTCTCCCAGAGATTGACAAAATGAGTGGTGACACCGGTAATACCCACACGCAGCCCGTTTTGCAGTTTGACTACGGCAGTTCGATCCACGCCGGGCAGACCCTCTACATTGGCGCTGACGCAGCGGGCGTCCAAATGACTGAGGTAGCTTTCCAGCGCTTCCCTGCCGTAGTTAAAATCGTGATTGCCAAGAGTGACAAAATCATAGCCTGCCAGACTCATCGCCTGGGCGGACACCTTCGCTCCCTCCACCGGGTCCCGGCTGAGCCAGTAGGCAAAGGGGCTTCCCTGAAGGGTATCGCCGCCATCCAGAACCAGGGTGTTGCCGTCATCGGGGAAGGTGGAAGCACATCGGGATAGTCCGGCAGCGCCAGGGGTTCCCAAGGCGTAATCCATATCGGAAAAATAGCCGTGAATGTCGCTTGTAAAGCAGATTGTCAGATTTCGGTTCATTGAAATACTCCTTTAAAAAGGCTCCGGCGTTGGAACGCAGGAGCCTTTCATGATTGAATAGTTATTGACCGTGTGCCAGCTTCCGGCGGATCCTGGTGGAGAAGAACTCGATGATCAGCGCCAGAACCATCAGACCCCAGACAAAGGAGCCGACCATAGCCCAGCGTCGGCTGTTCAGACACTGAACCAGAGAAGCGCCAATACCGCCCGCGCCGACGATGCCAAGGGTGGTTGCGTCCTTCAGGTTGATATCGAAGCGGTAAATGGTGGTGGAAACGAAGCTCGCCGTCAGCTGCGGGATGACGCCATAGCGGATCTTTTCAAAAGCGTTGCAGCCCATGGCGTCCAGACTCTCCAGGATGTGGGTGTCCAGATCCTCAATGGCCGTGATGTACATTTTGGAGATCATGCCAATGGAGCAGACAGACTGGGTAATCACGCCGCAAGCCGCGCCGGGTCCGGTAACGCGGATCCACATCAGCGCCCACACCAGGCTGGGAATGGTTCGGATCATCAAGATCAGCAGTCGGAACAGATACGCAATGGGTTTCGGCATGATGTTGGTGGCAGCCAGGAAAGCAAAGGGAATTGCCAGAATTGCGCCAATCAGGGTGCCCAGCACCGCAATGGCCACGGTCTGCAGCAGCAGATAGGGCACATCCGTCTCTCTTGTGCCGAAGAGCAGCGCGGTGTCGGGGTGAAAAACACCATGCAGGACGCCCTTTGCCACCTCAGAGCCCGTTACGGTCATACCGTTATACTGGACACTGGACGAGGACCAGCCGACCATTGCCACAATAATCAGCACGATCAGGGTGTAGAGCATCCAGTTCCGGGGACGGTTGGCATAGGCCTCCGCAGCGGTAAGCTTCCGGTGGAAGGTCTCTTCAAAAGTTTCCAATTTGGTTCTTGCAGCCATACGCACCCTCCTCTCAGCTCAGTTTCTTGCGCAGGTAAGCGCTGAAGAATTCGATGAACGCAACCACGACGAACAGGGTCAGCAGGACCATGCCCAGGCTTTCGTAGTCACGCCAGCCGATCCGCTCGTTGATGGTGATGCCCAGGCCGCCCGCGCCGACATAACCCAGAATGGCAGAGGCGCGGATATTCATCTCAAAGCAGTACAGGCAGTGGCTCAGATAAACAGGAAGGATCTGGGGAACGCAGGCAGACCAAAAGGCCTGGAATTTATTGGCACCCAAAGCCTCCATGGCCTCGAAGGGGCCCATATCGATGGTCTCGATGCTCTCATACAGCATCTTGGAAACGACACCAAAGGTGAAGATGGCAATCGCCACCGTACCGGAGAAGGTTCCCAGCGAGAAGATCAGGGCGCAGACCAGAGCGATAACCAGCGTGGGCAGGGTGCGGATCAGCGCCAGGATAAAGCGGAATACGCTGACGATCACTGTGCTGCGGTTGATATTGGAGGAAGCCAGGATTGCCACCGGCATGGCGATGGCGCAGCCAATGACTGTACCCAGAATGGACATTTTGATGGTGTCCAGCAGAGGACCTATGACCTTGGGGAAGAACGCCCAATTCGGCTGGAAAATCTTCTTCAGCAAATCCAGCATCTTGGAAAACCGGCTGATAATGGTCATCATGTCAAAGCCGGTCATTTTCAGTGCCCACACAATGGCCAGCACCAGGCCAATCACGATGAACGGCGTGCGGCTTCTGCGGCGGCGGACGGTATGTCCGTTTTCCAGCGTAATGATCTCCGGTTTGAATATCTTATCAAAGAGTGTCTCTTTGTAGAGAACAGCGTTTTCGTTATCCATACTCATTCTCCATCGCCCATGGTGGGAGCCTTGGCACCGTTGTAGACCGCATCGATCTGCTTCTGGGTAATGGTGCTGGCGGGGCCGTCAAAAACGATCTCACCGGCACGGACGCCGATGACCCGGTCACAGTATTTCAGGGCAAGGTCAACATGGTGGATGTTCAGCAGAATGGAGATGTTGTACTCCTTGTTGATTCGGACAAAGTCCTCCATGACCTGCTTGGCGGTAATGGGGTCCAGAGAGGCAACCGGCTCGTCGGCCAGAATGATCTTGGGGTTCTGGTTCAGAGTACGCGCCAGGGCAACGCGCTGCTGCTGGCCGCCGGACAACTGGTCGCAGCGGGTATAGGCCTTGTCCAGAATACCCACCTTGTCCAGGCTTTCCAGGGCGCGCATCTTCTGATCCTTGGTGAAGATGCCAAACAGGACCCGGAAGAAGTTCATATCCGGCACATCAGCAGTCAGGACATTCTTAATGGCGGTGCTGCGGGAAACCAGATTGAAGCTCTGGAAGATCATCCCCACCTTCCGGCGGTAGCCGCGCAGTTCCTTGCCCTTCAGGGTGCTGACGTTGATGCCGTCTACCGTCAGTTCTCCCTTGGTGACATCGTGCATCCGGTTGATACAGCGCAGAATGGTGGACTTGCCTGCGCCGGACAGGCCGATGATGGCGACAAATTCCCCCTGCTCGATCTGCAGGTTGATGTTCTTCAGTGCGGTGAAACCGTTGGGATAAGTCTTATATACATTTTTAAATTCAATCATGTTAGCGTCTTCCCTTTCTGTAAGCGAAATGGACGGATGCGTAAGTCGCAAAGTCGAAGCTCTGCGGAAGGGCGGCTTGCCACCAGCGGTTCTTCGGGTTGATGACAACCCGCCCTGCCGCAGTGTTCCATGAAAACAGCGGTATTTAGGACGAAAGCGCCCTGTTTTGAGGCAGGGCGCTTTCTGAAATTAAATGAATTAGGAAACCAGAGCCAGAGCTGCACGGGCGCCGTCATAATCGGAATCCTGCGCCACAGCGTAGCCGGTATGGCTGTAAACATCAAAGATGGCCTTACCTTCCTCGGTGTTGATGATGTTGATGAAGCAGTTCTGCAGAGCCTCGACCAGCTCGGGAGTGTAGTACTGACTCTCCTTGGAGATCGCAACGGTATCGTTGTAGATGCCATCGGTAACGCCAATGACGTTCAGCTCATTCCAGATAGAATCACTGCGGCCCATGCCCTGCTTACCGGTCTCATCCTGCTGGTCGACGGGCAGCATCCAGGATGCTTCGTAGTCGTTACGGCCGTCAGCGTAGCAGACAATGATGTCGACCTGCTCAGCAGCGGCGTAGGAGAAAGCAGTGCCGTAGCCGGAGTCCAGAGGAACAACATTGGACAGGTCAGAGATCTTCTTACCATCGTAGTTCTCCATCAGCCACATAGTGGGATAGATGTAACCTGCGGAGGAAGAGGTCTTCTGAACAGCCCAGGTAGCCTTGTCCAGGTCCTCCCAGGTCAGAGCCTCACCGGCGTTGACCTTAGCAGCCAGCTCCTGACCGTAAGCGGAGGGAGTGGCGTAGATCAGAGAACGGTAGTAGGTGACCTGGGGGCCATCCTTTCTGGTGGCGTTCTCTTCGCCGTTCCAGTCGGCGGGGTTCTCGCTGTCGTTGGACAGGCCGTTACGGGTAGCAGTCAGAATGACCT
>CAMCCS010000126.1 GCA_945873295.1 uncultured Clostridia bacterium | reverse complement strand
GTTTTATTCCGGTTCAGGCCATTAGGTTCCGAATGGCTTGAATAACTCAAAATCCGTTGGGGTAACACTCGTGTGGGTTCGAGTCCCACCACCGGCACCAAGAAAAGTTGACAGGTTTCGACAAGAAATCTGTCAACTTTTCTTTTCTGTGTGATTGCATAATCACGGATTTGGAAGTATAATAAAAACAAAGGAGGGATGTTCATGATTTACACGCTGGATGAAATTAAAAAACGTGTCTTCCCGGTCATTCAAAAGTACAACATCCCTGCCATGTATCTGTTTGGTTCCTACGCCAGAGGGGAAGCAACGGAGGAAAGCGATCTGGATTTTCTGGTGGACACCACGGGAACCAATCTGACCTCTCTGCTCGCGCTGGGAGAGCTGTACTGCGATTTGGAGGAAGTATTTCATAAAGACATTGATCTGATTACGGTTCGCTCAGTGATGCAGAATGTTTTGACGGAAAGTGACCGCTGCTTCCGGGATGCCGTCATACGGGAAAGGGTGAAATTGAATGATGTCGCCTGATTTACAGAGAATCCAGCATATTAAAGAATATTGCGTTGCCATCGGAAAGACCATTGAGCGCTATGGAAATTCCTTTGAAATCTATGCGGCGGATGAAGATTTCCAGCGGTCTGTCAGTTTTTCCATATTGCAAATTGGAGAACTGAGCGGCGGGCTTTCGACGCAGTACCGGCAGGCAACCGCGAACCGTGTCCAGTGGGGGCCCATGAAGGCTATGCGGAATCTGGTTGTCCATAACTACGGGAGAATGGATCAGGCAATTATCTGGGAAACTGCAACTGTGGATATTCCCGCTTTGCTTCAATTCTGTGAGGAACAGTTATCCGAAAAATGATATCAAATGTACACACAACACGCAAGAAGGCACCCCTTTTGGGGGTGCCTTTTCTCGGTGCCGCTTACGGGACTCGAAAGAGCGGCCCGGGGAAAGCCCGCCTCCGCAAGCGTTTCTCCCGGGGCCGGGAAAGCGACATATGCATCCTGCTTATGTCAGCTGCTTGAACAGCCGGACGGGCAGGAACAGAAGCCAGAGCATGACCTTTTTTGCAAAGGGGAGGGGGCGTTCTTCCAGGTCCTCCCGGGGAAGATACCTGCCGTCCCCGGTAACCTCCAGGGCCTGCTGCCGGTAGGTGTCCTGCACCTGCTTTAGCTCCCGGGTAAACGCCACGCTGTCGATGGCCAGCATCATTTCCGTATCGATGTAGGCGCTGCGGGGGTCCAGATTATAGGAGCCGACGACGGACAGACGGTCATCGATCAGATAGGTTTTCGCGTGGATGGAGTTTTCCCCCTGATACTCGAGAAGCCGGACCCCGGTGTTCGCAATGGTTTTTCGGTCACCCAGGTACGCGGTGCAGGCGGTAGGGTTGGGAGAAGAGGCGGCGGAGTTTGTCAGGACCGCGGCGTTGATCTGCTTTTCTCCCAGGTCCCGGAGAAGCGTATCCAAAGTGCTGTCCAGTATGACATAGGGAGATTGGAGCACCACATTGGATTCCGCCTGTCTTAGCAGCTGGCCCAGAACATACCCGGTTTTCGGCTCTTTGACCCCGATGTTCGTGTCATTGTGGAAGAAGGTGACCCGGTTCGTGGGGTGGGTCCAGCTTTCGTAGTCGTCACCTGTGTGGTCAAAGAGGGCCGGGCGTTCACTGCGGAAATTCTGAAACCCCGTTTGCAGCGCCTGGCGTTTTGACGCGGCGGATTTTGTATCCTTTTCAAAGGGCAGGCGCACATTGGGACTGTCCCAGAGACTGTCCATATAGTCCCGGACAGCAAACAGAACGCTGTCCCCGCCGCCATCTTCCCAGGCCGTATTGTAAATGAGCACATCCCGGTCATAGGACAGGGGCTTATCATAGCCATCGGGACCAAAATACTTGTCGCCGATGTTCCGCCCGCCCATGAGCAGGAGCCGGTTGTCAATGATGATGTATTTATCATGGAGACGGCCGTTCCAGGTCCAGGGCTTCAGCGGGTTCGGGGGATTATAGATTTTCAGTTCTATGTTGGGATGGGCGCCGATGGCGGCGGCGTAAGCCCGGTTATAATAGGTCAATCCGCCGAACTGCCCGTCCACCAGAATGCGGACCTGGACCCCTCTGTCGGCGGCATCCAGCAGCGCGCCCAGAAAAAGGTCTGTAGTCTCCCCCATGTGCAGCGCGTAATAGGAGACATCGATCCGCGCCTGCGCTCCGTCCAGAATGTGGATCCGGGTGTCAAAGCCCTCGGCAGGGGTTTCCACCAGTGCGGCCCTGTCCGTGCAGGGGGTGTCGCTGTAAAAATCGGAAACAGAAACAGTGGACGCGAAGGCTTCCGACACCGTTTTGGACCGCAGGAACGGGAATACACCGGTGCAAAAGATGTAGAGCAGGTATAAAAGGACGGCGGATGCAATCCATTTCTTGAATGTAAAATGCTTTTTCGCAGGCGCAGCTTTGCTTTCCATTCTCTTTCTCCTTTTTCAACGCGCAGAAAGCTATCTTTGTTAGTAAACGTAACATATCCTTCCGGCTTTTGCAAGGGGAAGTCCATGGAAACGCTGCATAAATCCGTAAGCGCTGCGGCGGCTGCCGGATTATGTTTTGTGCTTATCAGCTTTGCGCAGTAAAGAGGGAAATTGGGAATTTGCCCGCAGGGCGGGCGGCCAAGTCGTGCGCAAGATATGTGTAATCGTTTTTGCCCTGCGCCGCTCGGTATCGTTCCGTGGTGCGGTAAATTGGTATTTGTCGAATTCTAAGGTCATTGCGAGCCAGTGCGCACACTGGCGTGGCAATCTCCTGGATAGGAGCACAATTTCTCGTGGAAGAATTCCGGGAAACGGCAGGATAGAACGGTCTGTATGACGATGGGTTGCCCAAAATTCGATGGAGATTGCCACACCAGTGTGAGCACTGGTTCGCAATGACACGTTCTGACGATGCGTCAAATACCAATTTTTCTATCTTCTGATGCATATAAAAAACTGCCATTTCTTGCCGGTTATCGCCGGTAAGAAATGGCAGAATCTTTTTAAAACCGAGGGCCGCTTTCAGGGACGGTAGTCCTCCAGAGCCAGAATCGCCTCCCGGAGCATCTGCTTTGTCACGGGGTAGGGGGTGTGCTTCATTTCCTGGTTTTGGAGGGTGGCGTCCAGCACATCCTCCAGAGGGTCGTCCTTTGTCAGCTCCAGGTCGGCAAGGCAGGTGGGAAGCCCCACGGCTTTGCCGAAGCGGAAAGCCGCGCTGAGCTTTTCCCAGTCCTTGTCCAGCATCAGGTTTACCAGGGTGCCATAGGACACCACCTCGCCGTGGAGATGGTTTTCCTCAATGTGCTTGCGCTTTGTCAGGCCGTAAAAGAGGGCGTGTGCAATGCCGCCGTTGTAGTCCGGGTGGACGGTGACGGACACGATGCCCGGGGAGACCACCACGTTCAGCACGCAGTCCTCCACCGCCTGGGTGGCAAGGCCCTGCTGTGCGTCCCGGAGGGCCTGCTCGCCCAGCCGCAGGAGGGGATAGAAGCACATTTTTCCTGCGTTGATGCCGGTTTCCGAAGCAAAGGACAGCGCTTCGCCGCCCTTACAAGACCAGCTGGACTCCACATGCTTGGCCATGGCATCCCCAATGCCAGCCCGGAAGTACCGGACGGGGGCGGCGACAATGACCCGGGGGTCAATGAAACAGTGCTCCGGCACCCGTTTCAGCCGGGGGATTTCCCGGAAGGAGCCGTCGGGATTATAAATAATGCTGATCTGGGTCACCGGGGCGCAGTTGGAGGCAATGGTGGGGACGGTGAACACCGGCTTGTCAAGCATATCCGCTGCCAGCTTCACGGTGTCCAGGCACTTGCCACCGCCCACGGCCAGGATGCAGTCCGCGCTCCGGACTTCCTCCCGGGCGCAAATTTTGTTCACGTTCTCCCAGGTGGCCTCCTTGCCGTAGAGGATACAGCCGCTCACGGTGAGGCCCGCCTTTTGCAGGGCGGGGAGCACATATTTTTCCGCGGCCTGCCAGGCCTTTTCACCGTGGACAACGGCAACGGTTTTGCCTCGGCTGCCCAGCTCGGGACCGAAAGCATCGAAGGCATCCGCGCCAACGGTGAAGCGGGGAAGACGAATGGTCATAGCCGCGCCTCCCGTTCCCGGATGCACCGGTCGGCATCCGCTTTCATCCGCAGGAAGTCCTCCCGGCTCAGGGCAACATCCAGAGACCGGGCATTATCCTCAATCTGGGACAGTTTTCTGGCGCCGCACAGCACGTTGATCCGATCCGAGACCATGGAATTCCACTTGACGCACAGATTTGCCAGGGAGCAGTGGTACTTCTCCGTCAGGTCGGCCCAGCCCGCCAGCATGGCGTTGACCGCGGCAATGTCCTCCGGGGTCCACCAGGGTCTGCCGTGGCGAACCTCTCCGGGCTGGGTACGGTAGTCATTAGAAATTTTGCCGGACAGCAGGCCCTGCTCAATGGGAGAGTAGGTCTGCAGGGTGATGCCGTGCTGTTCGCACAGGGGGAGCAGCTCCTTTTCCGGCTTCCGGTCCAGGATGCTCATTTTCTCCTGGATCACATCCAGCTGGCCGGCCTGCAGGTACTCGGTGAGAATCTGCCCGTCCACATTGCAGGCGCCGATGGCCCGGATCTTGCCCTCCTTTTTCATATCCAGCAGGGTGCCCATGGTCTCCGCCACGGGGACCAGGCCGTAGGTCTTGCACTGCCAGTGGGTATAGAGAATATCCACATAGTCGGTGCCCAGTCGTTTCAGGCTGTATTCCAGATCCCGGCGGATGGCTCTGGGGGACAGGTCCCGGCGGATATCTCGCAGCAGTATCTTGTTGCTGGGGTCCCGGCTTTCCCGGGAGAAGTGGTATTCGCCTCCCTGGTCGTACCACTGCAGGCCGCATTTGGTGGAGATGATGACCTTGTCCCGGGGCAGCTCCCGGAGGGCCTGACCCACCACTTCCTCGCTGTGGCCGAAGTTGTAGGCCGGGGCGGTGTCAATCCAGTTGATGCCCAGCTCCACCGCCCGGCGAATGGTGGCAACGGAGACGCTGTCGTCATTGTC
>CAMCCS010000125.1 GCA_945873295.1 uncultured Clostridia bacterium | reverse complement strand
GCGGACTGGTTCGCAATGACCGGGAATTCGGGTTCGGAATGACACGTTCTGACGGGCTGTCAAATTCCAATTTACCCCACTGCCGGGTTGATCCGATAAACAAATTATATCGTAATCTCCCACCGATGTAAAGAAATACTCTTTGCTTTTTGACCAAAAAGCTGTATAATAAATTATACTGACAAATATGGCCTTTTGGGAGGTAACCAATATGTCCGCACCTACTTTGTATCTTTCCCGGCAGGATAAGCTCGCCCTGGACGCAGGCTTCCAGGCCGCGTTCGCATGTGAGCCGGAGCGGTATTTCTCCGCCCCCGGCCGTACCGAGATCGGCGGCAACCACACCGATCACCAGCGGGGCCGGGTTCTGGCCGCCGCCGTGAATCTGGACACCCGGGCTGCCGTCCGGGTAAACGGCACCGGGACCATCCGGATCCTGTCCAAGGGGTATTCCCTTTGCTCCGTTTCCCTGGACGACCTCACCCCCAACCCTGCCGAGTTCAACACCACCCCCGCCCTGATTCGGGGCGTTGCCGCCCGGTTCCGGGAGCTGGGATGCCCCGTCTCCGGCTTTGACGCCTACTGCGAATCCACAGTGCTCCCCGGCTCCGGCCTGAGCTCCTCCGCCGCCTACGAGGTGCTTATCGGCACCATTCTCAACGGACTGTTCTTTGACAACCGGGTGAGCCAGCCGGAAATTGCCCAGATCGGCCAGTACGCGGAAAACGTGTTCTTCGGCAAGCCCTGCGGCCTGATGGATCAGACCGCCTCCGCCGTGGGCAATCTTGTGACCATCGACTTCTTCGATAAGGACCACCCCGTCATCACCCCGGTGGACTTTGACTTCTCCGCCTGCGGCCACGCCCTGTGCATCATCGACAGCCGGGCAAGCCACGCCGACCTGACCGACGAGTACGCCGCCATCCCCGCGGAACTTAAAGCCGTCTCCCGCTACTTTGGCAAGGAAGTGCTGACCGAGATTCCCGAGGATGCCTTCTACGCCGCCGTTCCCGCCCTGCGCCGGGAGTGCGGCGACCGGGCGGTGCTCCGGGCCATCCACTTCTACCAGGAGAACGCCCGGGTGCCGGAACAGGTGGAGGCCCTGCGCAGCGGTGACTTCCCCCGCTTCCTCTCCCTGATCCAGGAAAGCGGCAATTCCTCCTGGATGTACTTACAGAACGTGACCCCTGCCGGTTACACCGCCCATCAGGATGTGGCTGTGGCCCTGGGGCTGTGCCAGCATTACCTCCACGGACGGGGCGCCAGCCGTGTCCACGGCGGCGGCTTCGCCGGAACGGTGCAGGCCTTTGTCCCCTTTGATCTGCTGGACGGCTTCCGCGCCGGCATTGACGCGGCCCTGGGCCAGGGAGCCTGCCATGTACTCTCCATCCGTCCCCAGGGCGGCGTAGAAATGGCGGTGGAGGAAGAATCATGAAAGTCGAAACCTGCATCGATTCTCTTGTAGCCTACGCCCTCCAGAAGGGCCTTGCCCTGCCGGAGGACACAGTGGTGCTCCGCAACCGCGTTCTGGACATTCTCCGCAAGGACGACTATGCCCCCTCGGAGGAGCCTCTGATCTCCGACCTGGAAGCGATCCTTGCCGGGCTCCTGGACTATGCCTGCGCCCAGGGGCTGTGCGATAACAATATCACCGCCCGGGACATTTTCGACACCCGGATTATGGGGTGCCTTACCCCCATGCCCCGGGAAATTGTCCGCAGCTTCCGGGAAAAGTACGCCCTCTCCCCCCGGGAGGCAACGGACTGGTACTATGCCCTCAGCTGCGACACCGACTACATCCGCCGATACCGGATTGCAAAGGACATCCGCTGGAAGTACGAAAGCCAGTACGGCGATCTGGACATTACCATCAACCTGAGCAAGCCCGAGAAGGACCCCAAGGCCATCGCCGCCGCCAAGCTGGCCCCTCAGTCCGGCTATCCCAAGTGCCAGCTCTGCCGTGAAAATGAGGGCTACGCCGGACGGATGAACCACCCCGCCCGGGCTAACCACCGGATTGTCCCCGTGACCATCGGCGGCAAAGAATGGTTCCTGCAGTACTCCCCCTATGTTTACTATAACGAGCACTGCATCGTCTTCAATGGCGAGCATGTGCCCATGGTCATTGACCGGGCCGCTTTCCAGAAGCTTCTGGACTTTGTCACCGCATTCCCCCACTACTTTGTAGGCTCCAACGCGGACCTGCCCATCGTGGGCGGCTCCATCCTCAGCCACGAGCATTTCCAGGGCGGTCACTACACCTTCCCCATGGAGAAAGCGGCAGTGGACACCCCGGTTACTTTCCGGGGCTACGAGGATATTCGGGCGGGCCTTGTGAACTGGCCCATGAGCGTCATCCGCCTGGACGGCAGGGACCCGGCCCGGCTGGCGGATCTGGCAGAGAAGATCCTGAACCTGTGGCGGGGGTACTCCGATCCCCGGGTGGGGGTCTACGCCTATACCGACGGGGAGCCCCACAACACCATCACCCCCATCGCCCGGCGGCGGGGTGAGGACTTTGAGCTGGATCTGGTCCTGCGGTGCAACATCACAACCGACGAGCACCCCCTGGGTGTCTTCCATCCCCACGCAGAAAAGCACCACATCAAGAAAGAGAACATCGGCCTTATCGAGGTCATGGGTCTTGCGGTGCTCCCCAGCCGTCTGAAAGACGAACTGGCCGCCCTGGGAGACGCGATTCTAAACGGTGCCGATATTGCCGCCGATCCGGTCCTCAGCAAGCACGCCCCCTGGGTGGAAGAACTGAAAGCGCGGTACACCTTTACCCCGGAGAATACCGCGGACATTCTCCGCAAGGAAACCGGTAAGGTCTTTGCCGGTGTTCTGGAGGACGCCGGGGTCTACAAGCGCACCCCAGAAGGAAAGTCTGCTTTCCTGGACTTTATCGACGAAGTGAACAGAGCCTGATAAACACTCAAATAGACGAAATCTTCCCCGCGGGGCTAAGCTCCGCAGGGAAGATTTTTATTATCCGAATACCGTCCAGTCAAGCTTATTTTTATCCAGGGAGTATTCTGCCAGCTGATAGCAGCCGGGGCCGTTTTCCTGATAGAGGACCTGGTACTCCGTTCCCCCGGGAATAGCGTATTTCCCGGCTCCATCGTCAAACACATTGGGATAGTGCTGTCCCGGGGAGGTATGGGCCAGGGCCATGCACACGCCGCCGTAAAGCTCCGGAATCCGCTTACCGTAATCCTCCAGCCGATCCAGCTTCATTACCGGGAAGTCATTTTCGGGACGGTAGTTCCCGAAGATATACCAGCTGAAGTCCACAATGTAGTAGCTTCCCTCATAGAGGAAGTAATTGTAAACATGGCCGCCGCCGTCTCCGATGTAATAGGCGTGGAGGATGAAGCCGATTTCCTCGTAGTCCCCCTCCAGCAGGTAGTTTGCCAGATTCGCCGAGGCCCCGCAGTTGGCAAGGCGCTGCTCCATCACCTCGAAAGCGTTCAGGTTATAGTGCCATTCCTTTCCGCCGATCACTTTGCATCGGTCGCCGCCGCAGTCGCCGATTTTCGCTGCCAGCATGTACATGAGCACATCGGCGGCAGTCCTGACCCGTTCCTTTACCTGCTCAGGCTCCATATCAAGAAGTTCGTAGGCTTCCTCCGGGGTGAGGGTGGTTCCGCCCAGCATGTTGGACAGGGCATACCGGTCAATGTATTCCGGCTTGATATGTCCGGTTTCCCGCTCTTCGCCCCCGGCGATGTATTCTTCGTCCCTGTAAAGCTCTACCACATCCTTGGGG
Organism: uncultured Clostridia bacterium; assembly: GCA_945873295.1. Taxonomy (GTDB): domain Bacteria; phylum Bacillota; class Clostridia; order Oscillospirales; family Oscillospiraceae; genus Faecousia. The sequence continues at coordinate 1,337 of CAMCCS010000125.1, read as the reverse complement.
TTTTGGGGGGTATAGGCGCCGTAATCGCAGTCGAGCACCACTTCTGTGTCCCCGGGAATGTAGAATGCCTGGGTTACCTTTCCGCCAGGGCAGGAAATATCATCCTCACTTCCGCAGTAGCCGAGAATATCCTTAACCTCTCCCACCCGGATCAGCGGGAAAACCTCTTTCATAATATTGGTTGTCTGCTGCCACCGGCGGGACGTGGTGTCCAGAGAGAATACATAGAAGCCATCATCCGCAGGGATCACATTGCCGCAGACCATAACCCCGCCATTGTAATCCATATTCACCGCCACAATGCCGATTCCTGGGATGTCATCTCCCAGAACGCGCACCGCAATGGATGCCATAATCGGAGTGGAGATCATCTGCTGGTACCAGCAGAAAGAAAAATCCGCGCCAAAGGTGCGTTGCCCTTGGGAATTGCTGATGACATTGCTGTTATAGGGTGCATCCTGGGTATCGATCCAGGCCGCAAAGTCGGCAGGGGTGGAGATCTTTTCCCGGAGGGTTTCCAGGTCCGCGTTTTTCAGGGCGGCAATGGCATTGTCGTCCAGAACCCGCTTTGTGAGAAGCTCGGGATACTCGGTTAGAACAGTGTACTGCCCGGTGCCCTCTGGGATCGTGATTTTCGGAGCGGTTTCAACAGTCGCCTCGGTGGCCTGGACTGCCGCCTCAGTGGTTTCCGGAATCGCTTCTGTAATTTCCGAAACCGGTTTTACGCCATCCGGAGCCGATTCCGTAGAAAGCATCCCGGTGCCGTATTTTCCCTCTGTCAGGGCCATGTTCACTTCGGCAAGCTCCTTCGCCGTCAGTTCCTGCCGGACTTCATCGCTGTTGACATAGGGGGAAGCTCCGTTGGCGCTGACCCAGAGCAGATAGGTACACCGATCCTCCTCCGTTGCCAGCCTACCGTCATAATTCCATACCGCGTCCGCGCTGGGACTGTACACCTGTCCGGAAGTATAGCTGTAGGCGAAGAAGCGGTCGTCGGAGGTGCGCAGAAGCAGAACATGGCAGGGCTCCCCCTCAAAGTCGTCCAGGGAATACTCGGCGGCAAAGGTCACCAAGGTATCCCTGCCCGCATAGCTTCCTGCCAGCTCCGCCGCCTGGGCAGAGAGTCCCTCAAGCTTGCCGCCCTTCCCGCAGCCGCTAAAGAGCAAACACAGGGCACAGATCAGCGCCGCCGCGGGGATAAGAAAAGACTTCCGATGCATAAAAATATCCTCCTGCCGTTGATAGATGTTATGCGCTTATTGGGTTAACGAAGTATTGCGGAAAATGATCGTTTACCGGGCAGGGCCCGGCCCCAAGTCGTGACGAACGTGGTGTGT
>CAMCCS010000124.1 GCA_945873295.1 uncultured Clostridia bacterium | reverse complement strand
GACGAGGCCCAGAACACCACCCGGGAGCAGATGAAAATGTTCCTGACCCGTCTTGGTTTTGGCTCCAAGATCGTCATTACCGGTGACGTTACCCAGATCGACCTGCCGGATGATAAGGTTTCCGGCCTGAAGGATGCCATCCGGGTGCTTGGCGGGGTAAAGGATATTGCCATCTGCCGCCTGACCAGTGCCGATGTGGTCCGTCACGCACTGGTTCAGGAGATTATCAACGCCTACGAGCGGGCAGACAGTAAAAAAACGGAAATCAAAAAACCAAGCCAGGATTTTCATGGCCGGTATCAGAGGAAAACAAAATGAAACATAAGATCAATTTGGTGTTTGAAGAGCTTAGTATCCGACGTCTGACGGTGCCCGCTATTATCCGCACCTGCATTCAGGGTACGCTCAAGGCGGAGGGCGTAAAAGCGCCCTGTGAAATCAATGTCCTCATTACGGACGACGCGGGAATCCGGACCGTGAACCGGGAGAGCCGGAATATCGACAGCCCCACGGATGTACTGAGCTTTCCCATGTTTTCGTTTACCCCGGGGAAGCTCCCGGAGGACTGGGGGGAGTACTTAGACCCGGAGACCGGGCTGTGCCCCCTGGGAGATATGTGCATTTCCCTGGAACGCGCCCAGGCCCAGGCCCATGAGTTCGGCCACAGTCTGCGCCGGGAGGTTGGGTACCTGACCATTCACTCCATGCTCCATTTATTGGGCTATGACCACCTGGACGAGGGCCCGCAGAAACGGCAGATGCGACGGCGGGAGGAAGAAATTGCAGCCTCTATTCCGGGAATGACCAGAGAGGAAGATAAGTAATGAACACAAAAACCGCAATGATTACCATTGCCGGACGGCCCAATGTGGGCAAGTCCACCCTGACGAATTACCTGGTGGGGGAGAAAATCGCCATTGTTTCCAATAAGCCCCAGACCACAAGAAACCGGATCTGCGGTATTCTCACCCGTGGGGAAACCCAGTTTGTCTTTGTGGACACCCCCGGCTTCCATCGGCCCAGAACCAAGCTGGGAGATTACATGGTAAATGTGACCCGGGAATCCATCGCGGATGTGGATCTTACCCTGCTTGTGGTGGAGCCCATCCCTGCCGTCGGGCCCCAGGAGGAAGGACTGATCCAGAAGATCCAGGCCAGCGGCTGCCCCGGCATTCTGGTTATTAATAAGATCGATACCGTGGAAAAGGATAAGCTTCTGGAGGTCATCGATGTCTACGCCAAGGCAGCGTCCTTTGACGCGGTCATTCCCATTTCCGCGAAAACCGGCGACGGGGTGGAGGAGCTTCTGTCCGTATGTGAAAAGTATGCCCAGCCCGGCCCCTTCCTCTTCCCGGAGGATGCCACCACCGATCAGCCGGAGCGGCAGGTGATGGCGGAGATCATCCGGGAGAAGCTTCTGTGGTGTCTGGACCGGGAGATCCCCCACGGTACCGCCGTGGAGATCACTAAGTTTTCCGAGCGGGATAACGGCATTATTGACATCGATGCCACTATTTACTGTGAAAAAGCCAGTCACAAGGGGATCATTATCGGAAAGCATGGGGACATGCTGAAAAAGATTTCCACACTGGCCCGGGCGGACTGCGAAAAGTTTATGGGCACCAAGGTGTATCTGACAACCTGGGTAAAAGTCAAGGAAAACTGGCGGGACAGCGATTTTCTTGTCCGCAACTTTGGCTATAAAGACTGACTGATTGACGGATTTTTCCGGGGCTAAATTTTTCGCGGCGGCAAATCCTAATCCCGGGAGGGATGAACAATGAACGCTGCGGATTACTGGCACCTGTTTTTGGAGACCGGTGCGCCGGAAGCATATCTTGCCTACAGCAAGGCGATGAAGATGGAGGAACACCATGTACCTGACGATCCGGGGCGTTGTCCTGCGGGTAACGGATTACAATGACCGGGATGCGCTGCTGACGGTCCTCAGTCAGGCCCACGGGAAGCTGACGGTGAAAGCCCGGGGCCTGCGGCGAAAAAACAGTCCTTTGACCGCTCCTTGCCAGCTCCTTGCTTATGGGGAATTTACGTTATTTGAATACCGGGGCCAGTATACCGTCAACGAGGCCCGGTCCCTGGAGCTGTTCCAGGGACTGCGGCGGGAACTGACCCGGCTGAGCCTGGGCTCCTATTTTGCCCAGGTGTGCGAGCTTATTTCCCAGGAGGACCAGCCCAGCCCGGAGCTATTATCCCTGCTTCTTAACTGCCTGCATGCCCTTTCCGTATTGAAGCTTCCGGAGATGCTGGTCAAAGCGGTTTTTGAACTGCGGGTAGCCTGTATTGCCGGCTTTACCCCGGCGCTGTTCGGCTGCCATGTCTGCGGAAGTCAAACACCGGACCGGTTTGACCTTTCGGCCGGAGAACTGGAATGTGCCGACTGCCGGACAGAGGGGGATGGGATCCGGATCCCGGTTACACCCGGTGTTCTGGAAGCCATGCGCTACATATGCCTGTGCGATCCCAAGAAACTGTTTTCCTTTCGGATCGGGGAGGATACCCTTATAAAGCTATCTTCTCTGACGGAAGCCTACTTAGCAACCCAGACGGAAAAAAGCTTTTTCGCTCTGGAATTTTACAAGTCCCTGTTTACGGATCCCTATCTGCCGGGCAGGGACGGAACATAGGAGAAAACCATGTCGGAATTATATGAAAAATCTCTCGTCAAGCTGGAGCTGGACCAGGTCCTTGCGTTGCTTGCCGAATGCGCGGGCAGTGCCGGGGGAAAAGAAGCCTGCCTTGCCCTGCGGCCTACGTCGGATCTGGAGGATGTAAATGCCCTTCTGGAACAAACCACGGCAGCCTCCGGCCTTTGCACCCGAAAAGGAAATCCTGTTTTCGGGGATGTAAATGATGTGTCATCCAGTCTGGAGCGGGCGGACCGGGGCGGCAGTCTCCAGCCTGTTGAGCTGCTCAGGATAGCGGGGGTGCTCCGCAGCACCCGGCAGATGAAAGGCTATGTTGCCGAGGATGACGCGGCAACGGTTCTGGACCCGCTCTTTGCCGCTCTGACCCCTAACAAATACCTGGAAGACCGGATTTTTGGCGCCATTCTTTCCGAGGAGGAGATCGCGGATACTGCGTCACCAGAACTTTCGGATATTCGGCGGCATATGCGGATTCAGGCGGGAAAGATCCGGGACAGCCTGCAAAAGGTCATTTCCTCTCCGGCCTACAGCAAGTTCCTGCGCGAACCCATTATCACCATTCGCCAGGGACGGTATGTGGTGCCCGTGAAGTCGGAATGCAGGAACGACGTACCGGGGCTTGTCCACGATGTATCGGCTACCGGTTCTACCTACTTTATCGAGCCTATGTCCGCGGTAAACGCGAATAACGCTCTGCGGGAGTTGGAGCTGAAAGAAAAGAAAGAAATTGAGCGCATTCTCGTGGAGTTGTCCGCCGAGGCGGCAGCCCATGCCGAGGACATCAATCTCAGCTATTCCGTGCTGGTGCAGCTGGATGTAATCTTTGCCAAGGCCAAGCTTGCCTATAAAATGCGGGCCTGGGCGCCCATTATGAACGATCAGGGAAAGATTGAACTGCGAAACGCCCGGCACCCGCTGATCGACCCGAAGAAGGTAGTGCCCATTTCCCTGCGCCTTGGCTCGGATTTTGATACCATGATTATTACCGGTCCCAATACCGGCGGTAAAACGGTGACCCTGAAAACCATCGGTATTCTGACGCTGATGGCGGAGTGCGGTCTCCATGTCCCCGCCGGGGACGGGAGCACCCTGTCCACCTTTGACGCGATTCTTGCGGACATCGGCGACGAGCAGTCCATTGCCCAGAGCCTATCCACCTTTTCCAGCCATATGCGCACCATCGTGGATGTTGTGGAGCAGTGCGATGACCGTACCCTGGTGCTCTTTGACGAGTTGGGCGCAGGCACGGACCCTGCCGAGGGCGCGGCACTGGCGGTAGCCCTTATCGAGTTCAGCCGGAAGATGGGCAGCCGGGTGGTTGCCACCACCCACTACGCAGAGCTGAAGCTCTATGCCATGCGAACTGCCGGTGTTATCAATGCCTCCTGTGAGTTTGACGTGGAGACGCTGCAGCCTACCTACCGGCTGCTGATCGGCATCCCCGGAAAATCCAACGCCTTTGCCATCTCCCGGAAGCTGGGTCTTCCGGAGGAAATTTTGAAGGACGCGGAAAACCTGGTCAGCAAGAGTGATAAGGATTTTGAGGATGTCCTTTCCCAGCTGGAGCAGCAGCGCCAGCAGATGGAGTCCGCCCGTCTGGAAGCGGAACGCCTGAAAGCGGAAACGGAAAAGATCAAGCAGCAGAGCGAGGAGTTTAACCAGCAGCTCCGAAAGGAAAAGGAAAAGGCCATGGAGTCTGCCCGAAGGGAGGCCCAGGGCATCATCCAGGAAGCGAGAGCCGCTGCGAATCTTGCGTCGGAGGAACTGAAAGCCCTGCGTAAGCAGCTCCAGGACAGCGCGGACACTACGGGTCTGAATCAACGTCAGGCAGAGATTCGCCGTACGCTGAATGAGACGGAGGAAAAGCTCACCGCCCATCAGCCCCAGGCCCAGCGTCCCAAGCCCAGCCGGGGGATTCTGGTGGGGGATACAGTGGAGCTTCTGAAGCTTGGCACCAAGGCCAGCGTTCTCGCGATCAACAAGGACGGAACCTATCAGCTCCAGGCGGGAATCCTGAAAATGAATGCCCGGGCGGATGAAATCTATCTGCTGGAAAATGAGAATCCCTATAAGCAAAAGGGCGGTCACCCTGCCCATTCCGGCAGGGAGATGAAAATGAGCGCCATGTCTTCGGAGATCGACCTGCGGGGTATGGATACCGTGGAGGCCATCTGCGTCCTTGACCGGTATTTGGATGAGGCTATGCGGGCTAAGCTTTCCTCCGTTCGGATCATCCATGGTAAGGGAACCGGAGCCCTCCGGAATGCGGTTGGGCAGTCTCTTCGGAAAAACAAGTTTATCAAGAGCTATCGACTGGGTGTCTACGGCGAGGGTGAGGATGGCGTCACCATTGCGGAATTTGCGTGACAATGTAATTGCGGAGGGCTCCGTTTGCCCTCTGCGTTACAAACGTCCGCTTAAGGCAACACCGCACAATGGGAACTGCGGGCTTCGGCGGATCTTTTGCCCCAACCGTGCAGTATGAAAAATGGGAAATACA
>CAMCCS010000123.1 GCA_945873295.1 uncultured Clostridia bacterium | reverse complement strand
GCAGGGGGCAGCCGGTTTCCTCCCGGTAGAGCCTTTCCAGCAGCTCCCACCCGGCATCGTGACCGCTTTTTCCCGGCTCCAGCCGGCAGGCCGCGTAGCGCATGAACCATCCCCCTTTCCATGTGTTGTAATAATTTTAAAACAATTGGCGTAGTTCCGCAAACATACAAATTGGTATTTGCAGAGGGAAGCCAGGGCATCGAACAACACTGTCATTCCGAACCAGTCCTCAGACTGGTGTGGGAATCTCCATCGAATTCCAGGCAGCCTATCGTCATACAGACTGATCTAACGAGCGTTTTCTGTAGTTCGTCCACGAGAAGTGGTACGTCTATCCGGGAGATTGCCACGCCAGGAAAGCGAACTGGCTCGCAATGACCGGGAAGTCGATAAATTCCAATTTGCCAAACTGCTATAGAACGATACCGAGCGGCGCAGGGCAAAAACGACTACACATATTTTGCGCACGACTTGGCTGTCGGCCCTGCCGACAAATTCCAATTTGCCGCACTGCTGTGTGAAACCGATAGGCATATTATATGAAACCCATCGCTTCTGAGCAAAGTGTATTGTATACTATACCCCATTTTTCCCGGCCTGTCAATGCTTCCGCCGGGTATGGGCGATTCCTGCCGCAAAAGACGGAACGCGGCCCGGTCCCGGAAAAGCACCGCAGCCCATAGCATAAAGCCGTCCCGGAGCGCATATTCTTTGGGCAGATGAGGAGGGATTGCCATGCCGCAGGAGCAGGGGGAACACAGCCTGAATCTGAAAAACCGGAAGAAGCTGACCATGACCGGGGTGACGGAGGTGGTGAGCTTTGACGATACGGCGGTGGAGCTGCGCACCGCCCTGGGGGACCTGACGGTGCAGGGCACCGGCCTGCAGCTGAAGGAGCTGTCCGTACAGGGAGGCCAGGTAGAGGTCACCGGGGACATCGCGGTGCTTTCCTACCAGGAGCCCCGGCAGGGGGGCGGCTGGCTGCGCCGCATGCTGGGATGACGGTTCCGGCCACCGCCCTGATCTACCTGGGGCAGAGCATCCTGACCGGAGCGGTGCTGGGACTGCTGTACAGCTTTCTGCGGCCCCTGCGCCCAAAGCATACGGTTCTGGCCGACAGCCTGTTTCTGCTGGCGGCGCTGTGGGCCTTTGCCTGGGTGAGCTTCGGTGTCTGCGGCGGGGACATCCGGTTGGGGAGTCTCATGGGGCAGCTTCTGGGCGGGATTGCCGCCGAGCGGACCCTGGGGCGGCTTTTTGGTCCGGTTTTTCGGTCTTTTTGGCGGGGGCTGGAGTGGCTTTGGAAGATAATCCTAACCCCCGGAAAAAAATTTTTGCAATTTGCGAAAATTTTGTTTGCATCTGGGGAAAAATGGGTTACAATAAGATGGAATAATCGTCGGCAACGGCGTAGGACCCGGAGGACATCCCATGGAAGAACGAAAGCTGCAGATCGGAAAGGTACAGGTGATCCTGCGCCACAGCTCACCCGTACTGAAAGCGGTAGTGATCGTACTTATTGTATTCTCTATGGCAGCGCTGGGCGCACTGATGTGGGTGCAGGCGGGGCTGCAAAGCCAGGTTCGGAATATGACCGCCGAAGCCGCCGCCATCGTGAGCGAGAATGAAAAGCTGTCTCACCGGCTGGAGAATCCGGGGGATGTGAAGACGATCCGGGAAATCGCGGAGGAAGAACTGGACCTCGTGACCCCCGACACCGTGCTGATCGAATTGCAATAGGGAAGCTCTGAATAAATCGTTTAGCGCTGACGGCAGAAGATTTTGACTCAGCCGAAAGTTCTAAAAACGAGGGAATACTGTATGTATTTCCCGTTTTTAGAACTGAACGGATGGGGCAAAAGATTCGCCGGCAGCCGCAGACGATTTGTTCGGAGTTTCCATAGCTTCTTAAAAAATGGAGGAAGAGAAGGAAACTATGGAGCTAACCGTTGGAGCTGTTTTAGAAGGCAAAGTCAAGTCCATCACCAATTTTGGCGCGTTTATCTCCCTGCCGGAGGGAAAGACCGGCATGGTACATATCTCGGAGGTAGCCAACGCCTATGTCAGTGACATCCGCCAGCATCTGACCGAGGGGCAGGATGTCAAGGTAGTGGTGATCGGAAATGAAAACGGGAAAATCAACCTGTCCATTAAGCGGCTGGAGCCTAGACCCCAGCGGCCCCAGGGCGGGCGTACGGACATGCACCGTACCGGTGCGCCCCGGCAGGGCGGCGTAAACCAGAACCGGCCCTCCCGCGCCCCGGCCCAGCCTGCCGCGCCCAAGACCGCGGACCAGCTGTTTGAGGAAAAGCTGAAAGCCTTCATGTCCGAGTCCGACAGCAAGATCTCTTCCATCAAGCAGTATTCTGACCACCGGACCAAGAGCAGAAGAAGATAGGGAAATTGGGCTGTTTTTGCAGCCCTTTTTCTTTATAGGGAAGCTCTGACGAATGGAAAATGGAGAATGACTATGCCAGTAACAGTGATTACAGGCGGATCCCGGGGCATCGGGCGGGCAGCGGTGGAGCTGTATACCGCCCGTGGTGACCGGGTATACTTCCTGTATGAAAAGGAGCATGAGGCCGCCCGGGAGGTGGCGCAGCGCACGGGAGCTACGGCAATCTGCTGTGATGTAGCGGACGGGGCCGCGGTGCGCGCTGCCTTCGCGTCCATTCCGGAGGTGGACAACCTGATCCTCTGTGCCGGGATCTGCCGGTACGGCCTGATGCAGCAGCTTTCCGAGGAAGACTGGGACCGGCTCTTTGACGTGAATGTCAAGGGAATTTACCACTGCGTCAATGCCGCCATGCCGGGCTTTCTGCGCCGCCAGCGGGGCAGTGTTGTCACGGTGTCCAGCATGTGGGGCCGGGTAGGCGCCTCCTGCGAGGCGGCCTATTCCGCCACCAAGGGGGCGGTGATTGCCCTGACTAAGGCGTTGGCCAAGGAGCTGGGGCCCAGCGGCATCCGGGTCAACTGCGTGGCCCCGGGGGTCATCCTGACGGACATGTGTGCCGGGGTGGACAGGGAAATCCTTGCTGCCATGGCGGAGGACACGCCGGTGGGCCGCAACGGCAGGCCCGAGGATGTGGCGAAAGCCATCGCGTTTCTGACCGACGCGGAATTTGTCACCGGCCATGTACTGAACGTGGACGGCGGCTACGCGATCTAGCCGGCTTCGCCGGAATTGAAAAACGCATATCGACCTGGTTCGGCAGACAGATAAATTGGAATTTGACGAGCCGTAAGAACGGGTCATTCCGAGCCAGTTCTCAAACTGGCGTGGGAATCTCCATCGAATTCCAGATAATCCATCGTCATACAGACTGTTCTAACCCACTGTTTTCCGGAAGTCATCCACGAGAAATTGTGCTTCTATTCGGGAGATTGCCACACCAGTGACGTCGGTCACTGGTTCGCAATGACCGGGAAGTCAATAAATTCCAATTTACCTGTGCAATGCGTTTCATTTACAAACACAAAAATAAATGCCGCTTAACCGCGGCAGAGAGGAGAAAAGATTATGAAAATTGCCATCGGCTGCGACCATGGGGCCTACGCCCTGAAGGAAAAGCTCGTCGCCCACCTGAAAGCGGAGGGGTACGAAACGGAGGATTTCGGCACCTGCTCCACGGAAAGCTGTGACTATCCCGACTTTGTGGCCCCTGCCGCGAAAGCGGTGGCGGAAGGGAAATGTGACCGGGGCATTGTGCTGTGCACCACCGGTATCGGCGCTTCCATCACCGCCAACAAGGTCAAGGGCATCCGCTGCGCCCTGCTGAGTGACATCATGTCCGCCCAGCTTACCCGGCTGCACAACGACACCAATATGATGGCCCTGGGGGCCGGTGTGGTGGGAGAAAACCTGGCCCTGTCCATTGTGGACATCTGGCTGACCACACCCTTCTCCGGGGAGCCCCGGCACCAGCGCCGCATTGACAAGGTCATGGCTCTGGAAAAGGAATAATGGAATCAGAACAACCCGCCCCCGGGAAAGCAAAAGGAAGCTTTCCCGGGGGCGGTGTTTTTTAATGGAGAGTGGATAGTATAGACGCACACCCCGGTGTCGGCACGCGGCCTTGCCCCCCGCACTTGTGAGGGGGGTGTCCCTGCGCTAGCGCAGGGACGGGGGGAGTACGAATTCCCGGCAGCAGAGCGTCAATAGAATTATCTTTCTGTGTTTGCCGTTCTTATTCTTCGCACCTTTTTGTGAAAGACATGCGGTTGATGCGCTCCCCCCGCCCAGTCTGCGGACTGGGCACCCCCTTCGTAAACGCGGGGGGCGAGGGCGCATACTGCGTCCGCCTGCGTACCATTCCCCGGACGCCGGGGCTTTCCGGCTTACAGATGGAGCACCCTGGCGATTTTCTCTCCCTTGGGCAGGAGCAGGCAGTCCTCCCGGGTGATGGCTTTCAGAGCAACCGCGGCAACAAAGTACACCACAACGCCCACGGCAATGGGGGCGGCGCACAGCAGCAAGCGGCTTGAAATGCCCAGGTGCTTCATGCCGAACCAGGTTCCCCATGCGAACACGCCCATAACCAGGGCCGCCAGCAGCGAGCGCACCAGATTCCGAACAATGGCGGGGGTCTGGGGAATCAGCTGCCGGATGGAAATGAGGTTCAGCACCGAGATCATGATATAGCAGGTCAGGGTGCCGATGGGGGTGCCCAGAATACCGATATGGGGGTTCCCGGTGAGAATGTACACCGCCAGCAGCTTGAGAACGCCGCCCACCAGCATATTGATCACGGGCCTGCCCGCGTGGCCGTGGGACTGCATAATGGCGGTGGTGACAAGGACTACGGCATCAAAAATGATGGCAATGGCCAAAACCCGCATCAGACTTGTCGCAAGCACCAGCTTCTCTCCGGAGTAAAGCCCCAGCAGGGCGGTGATGGGTTCCGCGAGAACCGCAAGACCGATGGCGCAGGGCATGGCAATGAGGCCTGTGATCCGGGCAGCGGATTCCTCCGTAGCCTTTGCTTCCTTATAGTTGAGCAGGGTAAGCTGGGAGGTGATGGCGGGGATGATGCTGATGGTGATGGGGGTAATAAAGGCGCAGGGCATGTTGAAGATGGTCTGGGTCATGCCGTAAATGCCCCGGATGGTATCCGCCTGACTCTGGGACATGCCGGAAGCCAGAAGCCTACCCATGTAGATCTTGGTTTCCAGCATGGTGAGA
>CAMCCS010000122.1 GCA_945873295.1 uncultured Clostridia bacterium | reverse complement strand
TTGATGCGTACCGCACTAAGCCGCGCACCACTGAACAAACAGCCCTACAAATTCCCAATTTGCCGATTTCTTCAGGAAGCCCAATGCGTGTAAAACGCGGCTTACCGTCCGGTATACTTTTTCATTATTTATTCATTATATTCGGGGCTTCATGAAATGGCAACCCCTTTTTCCTGCACATCATTTTATGGGAAAATACGCGGCAGTCAGGAAGAAACGAACAGCGGTCTCTTTGGCTGGTAAAAAATTTTCCGTTAATTTGCGTGGAAGCGGAATCGGTATCTGTTGAAAATGTACGGAATGTCCATACCTTTCCTGTTTTTATTTGTTGACAAATAATAGTAAATGCATATAATATGAATTATCGATGAATGATCGACTTTCTTTATACGGAAAATTTTCGTTGATTCTGAGACGATGGAGGAAGAAACTGTTTATGGAACCAATTGCAATATTACTCCTCACCATCGTCGGCGTTATGGCCTTCGCCTGGCTGCTTCAGGGGATCCGGTTGTACAGAAACTGCAAGGGCGATATTTACAACGATATTTACGGCAGTTTTTTTGCCTATTTCTACCGGTATGTGGTGCTGCGCAACTGCTCCGAAAGCGGCTATCTGCGCGGTAAGATCGGCCTGCACCGGATCGTCTATTCCTCCCTGACCAAGGAGGGCGGCGGCAAGAGCAAATTCTGCGTGATTTTCTACAACAAGGGCATTATGGTCGTGAGCTATGACCGGGCCACCGGCCAGTACCTGGGAAATCCCAACCAGAAGAACTGGAATGTGATCCGCCCGGATAAAGAAGGCAAGAACCACACCTACCGCCACCCCAACCCCACGGCGGACGCGAAGGCCTACGTTGCCCGCATTTCCAAGCTCTTCCCCGGTGTACATATCGAAGCCCGGATCGCTTTTCACAACCAGGCGGATTTTTCCAGCCTGCGTACCGACATGAAACCCATTCACTTTTCGGAGCTGGCGGATGAGCTGTCCCAGGTGAAGGCCGACTTCATCTCCGACAGTGAGATCATCGCCATGCACAACATGCTCGTCAAGGGATAACCCGGTTCCTACGGGAATCCGGCTTTCATACCCCATAACCGCATTAAGAAAGGAAGGAAATTATGGATCTTAGCTCCATCCTGAACCCTGCCATTATCGACCTGTCTGTGGAGGGTACCACCAAGGACGAGGTACTCCGAAACCTGGCCCAGGTCCTGCTGCGCAACGGCTACATTGACGATGTGGAGCAGTTTGTTTCCGATATTTACGAGCGGGAAGCCGAGGGCCCCACGGGCATGGGCGAGGGAATCTCCATTCCCCACGGCAAGTCCACCGCCGCCAAGAAGATCGGCATTGCCATTGGCCGCACCGTCAATCCCATCCGCTGGGAGAGCAGCATGGAAGATGACGGCTGGCAGGAATCCACCCTGGTTTTCCTGTTCTGCGTGTTCGTTGACACGGAGTTTGCCTCCAACCACCTGATGCTCCTGTCTCAGCTGGCAGGGAAACTGGGCAACGAAGCCCGCCTGGCCCGCCTGCACCAGTGCCAGACCCCCGACGAGATCATCGCCGCGATCCTGGCTGAGGACGAAGAGCTGGAATCCGTGGATTCCAAAGAAGAAATCATGGATCTGGATCTGGATTTCTGATTTCAGAATCGTACTTATTTTGGCTTTCTCACAGCGCCGCGCCCCATAGCGGGCTCTGTGATTAGGTAATATCCTTGGGGGGAAGGAGGAATACGGGATGAAAATCCTGGCAGTAACAGCGTGCACAGCTGGAATTGCACACACCTACATCGTGGCGGAGAAGATTCAGAAAGCAGCCGAGGAGCTGGGTCACCAGTGCAAAGTGGAGACGCAGGGTTCCGCAGGCGTACAGAACGAGCTGACCGCGGCCGACATTAAGGACGCCGACGTCATCATCTTCAGCCATGACATTGCTATCCGTGGAACCGACCGGTTCGAGGGCAAGCGCATTGTGGATGTGCCCATTTCGCTGGCAATGAAGCAGCCGAAGAGCCTGATCGCTACCATCGAGAAGAAGCTGGCTGCAAAGTAATCCGTCTCGCGCAAACACCATCCTATTATATCCTATTATAAAGGAGAGGAAACAATCTTATGAAGATGCAAGAGTTCAAAAAGCACATTATGACGGGTATCTCTTTCCTGATCCCCATGGTCGTTATGGCCGGTATCGTCGGCGCAATCCAGAAGGCTTTCAGCTGGTCCGGCGTTGCCCTGTCCGATCCTCTGATCGCCGGCCTGGAATTCTCCGGCTACTCCATCACCAAGATCAGCGACTTTATGGCTGTCCTGGGTAAGATGAACAGCTTCGGCTTCAACTGGGCCTATGCTTTCCTGTGCGCCGGTATTGCGTTCTCCATCGCTGACCGTCCGGGCATCGTCCCCGGCTTCGCCATCGGCTACTTCGCCGGCGGCCCCACCAAGACCGGCTTCATCGGCGCCATGCTGATGGGCTTCCTGATCGGCTACTTCGTCAAGTGGATGAAGACCTGGAAGGTTCCCAAGGCTCTTGCTGGCCTGATGCCCGTTCTGGTAATCCCCGTTCTTGCTACCATGGTCGGCAGCTTCGTGTTCTTCGGCGTTCTGATGCGCCCCATCGCTGCCGTTATGATGGCCTTCCAGGCCTGGATCCAGGGCCTGGCTGAGGGCTCCCTGTTCGTGGTCGGTGCCGTTATCGGTGCCTGCATGGGCTTCGATATGGGCGGCCCCGTCAACAAGACCGCTTCCATGGCTGCCAACGCTCTGTACGCTGATATGCCCGACGGCATCGGCGGCTGCGCGGAGACTGCCAAGATCATCGGCGGCATGACTCCTGCCATCGGCATGGGCCTGGCTGCCATCATCGCTCCCAAGAAGTTCACCCGTGAGCAGAAGGATGCCGCTTACACCTGCATCCCCATGGGTCTGTGCTTCATCACTGAGGGCGTTCTGCCCTTCGTGGCTGAGGATCCCCTGCGCGTGATTCCCACCTCCATGATCGGCTCCGCTGTTGCTTCCGGCCTGGCTATGGCCTGGGGCATCAACACCCCCGCTGCTCACGGCGGTATCTTTGTCGCTCCTCTGTCCAATAAGCTCGGCCTGTGGCTGCTGGCCTGCGTCATCGGCTCCGTCATCACCGGCGTTCTGTACGCTGTGCTGAAGAAGATGCCCAGCGAGGACGACAACAAGGAAGAAGAGATCGTCGAGCTGGATATCGAGGTCTGACACCCGTTCCCTCCGGGGAGAAGCGTCCATAGAAAGCTTTGGCAACCCCGGCAAAACGGCCGCAGCCGGTTTGCTCGGTGCTGCCCGATAAAACCATTGTGGGGGACCGGATTTTATCCGTCCCCCATAATATGCACAAACGGAAAATCTGAGGAGGTTTACCCGATCTATGTTAGTCAACATGAAGTACATGCTGGACAACGCCAACCGGGACGGCTATGCTGTCATGGCGGTGAACAGCGTCAATATGGAAATGGTGCGTGCGGTCATCGAAGCCGCGAGCGAAGAGCATTCCCCCATCATCGTGCAGATGGGCGTGGGCCAGATGAAGAAGCTGGCTCATCCGGAGGACATTGTTCCCCTGGTCATCAATATGGCCGAGCGGGCTGACGTTCCCGTCTGCCTGAACCTGGACCATGGCCCCTCTCTGGAGGCGGAGCTCATGGCCATTCACAAGGGCTTTACCAATGTGATGATCGACGCTTCCTCCCTGCCCTATGAGGAGAACGTCATGCGCACCCGCATGATCGTTGACCTGGCCCATGCCAAGGGCATCAGCGTGGAGGGCGAGCTTGGCCATGTGGGCCAGGCTGCCGACGGCGACGGCAAGACCTCCGATATGTATACCAACGTGGAGCAGGCCAAGGATTACGTTGCCCGGACCGGCATTGACGCTCTGGCTGTTGCCATCGGCACCGCCCATGGCAAATATCCCGAAGGCTATGTGCCCACTCTGGACTTTGACCGGCTGGCCGAGCTGAAGGCCGCTCTGAAAATGCCCCTGGTCCTCCATGGCGGCTCCGGCTCCGGTGAGGAGAACATCCGCAAGGCGGTTGCCGGCGGCATCAACAAGATCAACGTCTGCACCGACGCTTTCCATGCCGCCGAGGTGGCTATGAAGGCCAAGTGGGCAGAAGCCCCGGGCACCAACTACATGGAGATCATGGCCACTGCCGAAGCTGCCATCAAGAAGTTCGTCAAGGATTACATCCGCATGATCGGCTCCAACGACCGCTACACCTTCGAGTACGCCGACAACGGCAGCAAGGAATAACTTGAAAACAGAAAGGCGGATGGAGCAATTCATTCGCCTTTTTTCAGAAAGGAAAGAACCCTATGAAAATCGCAATGATGAACGAATTCAGCCAGGCCTCCAAGAATGCCATTGTCTTGGCCCAGCTCAAGGATGTGGTGGAGCCCATGGGGCATACCGTGTATAACACCGGTATGTGCTGTGACGACGATCCTTACTACCTGACCTACCTGAATCTGGGTGTTCAGGCTGCCCTGCTTCTCAACAGCGGCGCTGCTGACTTCGTGGTCACCGGCTGCGGCACCGGCCAGGGCGCCCTCATGGCCCTGAACGCCTTCCCCGGCGTGGTCTGCGGCTACTGCATCGAGCCCACCGACGCCTACCTGTTCCTGCAGATCAACAACGGCAACGCGCTGGCCATCCCCTACGCCAAGGGCTTCGGCTGGGGCGCCGAGCTGAATATTCACACCATGTTTGAAAAGGCCTTCGGCTCCCCCAAGGGCCTGGGCTATCCCCCGGAGCGCCGGGAGTCCCAGAACCGGAACGCTGCCAACCTGTTCCGCATGAAGCAGGCCACCTGCAAGCCCCTCATCGAGGGTCTGAAGGAAGTGGATCCGGACATCGTTAAGAAGAGCCTGACCCCCCGGTTCCTGGAGTGCTTCCGGGCCGGCTGCACCGACGACGCGCTGCGCGCCTTCGTCGAAGATCTGGTAAAGTAAACCTCTATGACACCGGATACCATTAAAAACATCATCATGATTATCCTCCTGCTGATCGGTATGTTCTGCCTCATGCGGGCAAAGATCTCTTTTCAGCGGCGGCAGCTGGTCGCGCCGGACAATGTCTGGTCGCCGGAGGAAAAGAAGCTGCGCAAGATCGGCTACGCCCTCATGATTCTGGATGTGATCATCGCGGGCTTCATACGCGTGTAAAACCGTCTGCGGCTGTGGGCGGAAGCTTGCGCACAGC
>CAMCCS010000121.1 GCA_945873295.1 uncultured Clostridia bacterium | reverse complement strand
TCGAGGAATACGCCCGGGTGAACGAGCGCTATACCTACCTTGCCTCCCAGCGGGACGATGTGCTCACCTCCAAACGGGAGCTGGAAAGCATCATCCGGGACATCACCAAGGAAATGACCACGATCTTTGTGGAGGAATTCGGAAAGATCAACCACTATTTCGGCCAGGTCTTTGAGGAAATGTTCGGCGGCGGCAAGGGCGCGCTGGTGCTGGAGGACCCGGAGAACCCTTTAAGCTGCGGCATCGAGATTCGGGTGCAGCCCCCCGGAAAGCAGCTCAAGACCATCACCCTGCTGTCTGGCGGCGAAAAGGCCTTTGTCGCCACGGCGCTGTACTTTGCCATTTTGAAGGTCCGGCCCACGCCCTTCTGTCTCCTGGACGAGATCGACGCGGCCCTGGACGACCGGAATGTGGAGCGGTTTGCCGGGTATCTGCATAATCTGAGCAAAAAGACCCAGTTTATTGTCATTACCCACCGCCGGGGCACCATGGAGGCCTCCGATGTGCTATACGGTGTGACCATGCAGGAGCAGGGTGTATCCAAGCTCCTCCGGCTGGATCTGAATCAGATGTCCGAGATGCTGGGCATTGCAGAATGAGATATAAGATCATCATTACCTTAATCAATTATCTTATATGCATGTCGTCTTTATTCAGCAATCAGACGAATTGGAATTTGTCGGCAGGGCCGACAGCCAAGTCGTGACGAACGTGGTCTGTGGTCGTTCCTTCCCTGACCCGCTCGGTATCGTTCCGTGGGGCGGTGGCGGGGTGCCGACTTCCCGGTCATTGCGATAAAGTAGCTCACACTGGCGTGGCAATCTCCCAAATAGAAGTACCACTTCTCGTGGATAGACACAGGGAAACGGCAGATTATAACAGACTGTATGACGATAGACTGCCTGAAATTCGATGGAGATTCCCACACCAGTGTGCGCTACTTTATCGGAATGACACGTTCTGACGATGCGCCAAATTCCAATTTCCCGAACTGCTGCGTTAACAGCCGATAAGCATATTATCTTATATCTTATATCTCGTATCTTATATCTATTGTATTTGGGGGAGACGTATGGGCTTTTTTGAAAAAATCAAGGCCGGAATGGCAAAGACCCGGGCCGCGCTGAGCAATACCCTGGGCGGCGTCTTTACCGGCTTTTCCGAAATTGACGATGATTTCTATGACGAGCTGGAGGAGTGCCTCATCCTGGCGGACCTGGGTGTGGAAACTGCCGGAAAGGCGGTGGAGAGGCTCAGAAAGACGGTGCGGGAGCAGCACCTGAAGCAGACAGAGGAGGCCCGCCAGGCTCTGCGGGAAATCCTCACCGATATGCTGAATGTGGGAGATCCGGAACTGAACCTGAGCACCCAACCCAGCGTGATTCTGGTGATCGGGGTCAACGGCGTGGGAAAGACCACCACCATCGGCAAGATCGCCAAGCAGCAGATAGAGGCCGGGAAGCGGGTCCTGCTGGTGGCGGCGGATACCTTCCGGGCGGCGGCGGCGGACCAGCTGGAAATCTGGGCCGGGCGCACCGGCGCGGAGCTGGTGCGGCAGCACGAGGGGGCGGACCCTGCCGCCGTGGTGTATGACGGCATTCAGGCGGCAAAGGCCCGGGGCACCGATGTCATTATCATTGATACCGCCGGACGGCTGCACAACAAGGCCAATCTCATGAACGAGCTGAACAAGATCAGCCGGATCGTGGAGCGGGAGCTGCCGGATGCTGCCAAGGAGGTTCTGCTGGTGCTGGACGGAACCACGGGTCAGAACGGCCTCATTCAGGCAAAGCAGTTTAAGGAAATCGCCGGTGTCACCGCCATTGCTCTGACCAAGCTGGACGGCACCGCCAAGGGCGGCATCGTCATTGCCGTGGCGGATGCCCTGCAGATTCCGGTGAAGTTTATTGGGGTGGGAGAAAAGGCGGAGGACCTGATGCCCTTTGAGGCCCGGACCTTTGTGGAAGCCCTGATTTAATAAAGGAGAGACCATGAAAGTAGTTCTTGCAAGCAAAAATCCCCATAAGCTGGTGGAGATCAGCCAGATTACCGAGAAATTCGGCATGGAGCTGGTGCTGGAAAGCCAGCTGGGGGTGGACATTGACGTGGAGGAAACCGGCTCCACCTTTGAGGAAAATTCCTTTCTGAAAGCGGAGGCTGTGATGAAAGCCACCGGGCTGCCCGCCCTGGCGGACGATTCCGGCATCTGCGTGGATGCCCTGGGGGGCGAGCCGGGGATCTACTCCGCCCGGTACGGCTTTGACGATTCCCTGGATGATTTCGGACGGCTGCAGCTGCTGCTGAAAAACACGGAGAATGTGCCCGACGGCCAGCGCCAGGCCCAGTTCGTCTGCGTTATCACCTTTGTGACCCCCGATGGAAAGGTCATTCAGGCCCGGGGGGAGGTCCACGGGGAGCTTCTTCGTGCGCCTGCCGGGGAGGGGGGCTTCGGTTACGACCCCATTTTCTACTATCCGCCCTTTGGCAAGAGCCTTGCCCAGGTCAGCCCGGCGGAAAAAAACAGCGTGTCCCACCGGGCAAACGCGTTAAAGGTGTTTTATGAAAAGCTGAAGGAGGCAGGCTATGCTGACAAGTAAGGAACGGGCGGAACTGCGGGCCCGGGCGAATACCCTGGATACCACCCTCATTGTGGGCAAGGAGGGCGTCACCCAGGCGGTGGCGGAGGAAGCCGACACCCAGCTTACCGCCCGGGAACTGATAAAGGGCCGGGTGCTGGAGGGGGCGCTGATGACCGCCCGGGAAGCCTGCGATGCCCTCTGCGAAGCCACCGGCGCCGACGGAATCGCCTGCATCGGCTCCAAATTTGTAATCTACCGTTTCAGTGAGAAATGCCAGGCCCAGCGCAACGAGACGGGCCGGGCCAAACGGAAGCCCACCCCCGCCAGCAAAGCGGACCCCGTGCGCAAGGGCGCCCGGGCACGGCGGCAGGCCATGAAGCAGCAGCGGGAGCAGCGCAACGCCTATTTCCGTCAGCAGGCCATCGATCAGGCCATTGCCCGCAGACAGGAAAAGAAAGAAAACTGACGTTTTTGGCGGAAAAACGCTGAAAAGGGGTGTGTTTTATGGAACGGATCGGCATTTTCGGCGGGACCTTTAACCCGCCCCATATCGGCCACATCCGCTCGGCCCTCCGGGGGGCGGAGGCGCTGGGCCTTGATAAGGTGTTACTCATTCCTGCCCGGCAGGTCCCGGGTAAGCAGATTCCCGCGGATTCTCCCACCCCGGAGCAGCGTCTGGAAATGGTCCGGCTGGCAGCTGCCGCCCACCCCGTTTTGGAGGTTTCCGACCTGGAGGTAAGCCGGCAGGGGGACAGCTACACCTGGCAGACCCTGCACGCCTTGCAGGAGCGGTATCCTGGGGCGGAGCTTACTTTAATGGTGGGATCGGATATGCTCCTGAGCCTTCCCAAATGGCAGCAGGCGGAGCGTATTGTGAAAGCTGCCGCCATTGCCGTTTTGCCCCGGGGGGGCAGGCAGGAAAAAAATCTCCTGCCCGCAGGGGTGACCGCCCTGGAAAGTATGGGAGCGAAGGTTACGGTGGCAGAGAACATTCCCTGTGAGATTTCCTCCACCCAGCTTCGGCGGCTGCTGGCTTTCCGGTGCGCATCGGAGTTTCTGGACCCGGCGGTGGAAGACTATATCGTGAAAAACGGCCTGTACCATACCGCCAGCGACTGGAAAAACCTTCCCATGGACCGTTTGGAGCAGGTAGTCATTGGGCTGCTGAACCCCAACCGGGTGCGCCATGTGCTGGGCTGCCGGGACACAGCGGTGGAGCTGGCAAAGCGCTGGGGGGCGGACACGGTGGATGCCGCCCGGGCGGGAATGCTCCACGATGTGACAAAGGCCCTGGACGGCCCCCTTCAGTTGACATTGTGCCGGGCCTATGGTACACTATTGGATGATTTTTCAAAAAAATATCCCAAAACCCTCCACGCTCTCACGGGAAGTTTGGTTGCGGAGCGGATCTTTGGGGAAAATAAAGCGGTGGTATCCGCCATCCGCCACCATACCACGGGAAAGGCGGATATGAATGTGCTGGAAGCCATCATTTATGTGGCGGACTATATGGAGCCGAACCGGGATTTTCCCGGGGTGGAGGAGCTCCGGGCTCTGGCCTTTTCGGATTTGCAGGCCGCGCTGAAGCTGGGCCTGGAAATGACGCTGGTGCACCTGAAAAATCAGGGCAGCGAGGTCTCTCCGGAATCCCGGCAGGCACTGGATTGGCTCAAACGCGGCTGACAAAAGCATGGGTTCCCATTCGGATAAAGGAAGGAAAGAAATTATGTTAACTCCTAAAGAGATTGCCTATGAAGCAACCAAGGCCCTGGATTCCAAAAAGGGACTGGACATTCAGGTCCTGCGGGTGGACCGGGTGACGAGCCTGGCGGATTATTTCATCATCTGCACCGGCACCTCCAACACCCATGTAAAAACTTTGTGCGACTGCGCGGAATACACCCTGGAGCAGCTGGGAGAGACCATGCTGGGCCGGGAGGGCCACCGGGGCAATTCCTGGGAGCTGCTGGACTTCGGCGCGGTGGTGATCCATGTGTTTACGCCGGAGGCCCGGGAATTTTACAGCCTGGAGCGGCTGTGGGCCGACGGGGAAAAAATTGAACTGAAGGATATTGTCACGGAACCCACCGTGTAAAGAGAGGCTGATTCGCAATGAATTACGATTTTGCAAGCATCGAGGCTAAATGGCACAAATACTGGCAGGAGCATGACACCTTCCACACGGATGTGTGGGATTTCTCCAAGCCCAAATATTATGTGCTGGACATGTTCCCGTACCCCTCCGGCGTGGGCCTGCATGCGGGCCATCCCGAGGGCTACACCGCCACGGACATCATGTCCCGGATGAAGCGGATGCAGGGCTACAATGTGCTGCACCCCATGGGCTATGATTCCTTCGGCCTGCCGGCGGAGCAGTACGCGGTCAGCACCGGCAACCACCCCAACGGCTTTACCCAGGAGAACATCAAGACTTTCTCCGCCCAGCTGAAAGAACTGGGCTTTGACTACGACTGGTCCAAGATGATTGCCACCTCGGACCCCTCCTTCTACAAGTGGACCCAGTGGATCTTCAAGAAGCTGTACGAGGCGGGCTACGCCAAGCGGATCGAAATGCCGGTGAACTGGTGCGAGGAGCTGGGTACCGTGCTTTCCAATGACGAGGTCATCGACGGCAAGTCCGAGCGGGGCGGCTATCCCGTGGTCAAGAAGA
>CAMCCS010000120.1 GCA_945873295.1 uncultured Clostridia bacterium | reverse complement strand
ACCCGGGCGGCAGCGGCGGAAGCGGACTGGGAGTTGACGCTGGCCAGGGCGCTGTAGCAGTACCGGTAGGCCATGAAGTAAGCAGAATACTGGAACTGGATGTCTTCGTTGGTGCTGGCTGCCAGGAATCCGGCGAAATTGGCGTCCCGCTCGGAGGCAATGCACATCCGGTGGGCCATCTCGTGGCACATGGTAAAGGGCAGGCACACGTCGGGGATCTGGGGATTCACCGCCGCCTCACCGGTCAGGCCCATGGTGACTCCGGTGATGCCCATGGAGGTATACATGTCCGCCCAGGCCAGCTTCTTGACGGGGAGGGTGGAACCGGCGAAGACGGAGAATTTGCGCTGGTAGGTCAGGTACCGGAAGCCGTCCCCGGCCTTTGCCGCCAGAGTTTCAAAGCTGTCGTAGCTGACGTTCCCGGCGTTGTCCCGGGGAACCCGGAGGGAAAGCTCGTTTGCCTTGTCCCGGTAGTATTCCGTGGCCTCGGTGAGCTCGCTGAGGGTGTAGGCGGAAGACTCCATGCGGATGTCTTCGGCAATGGGGCCCGCGTAGTAGTTCAGGCCGAAGACCAGGGTGTGGAGCATATAGATGCCGCAGCCTGCCGCCAGCACCCAGCCGAACCAGGAGATGGGGTTCCACTTGAAAATAATCATCAGCACGATGCTGGCAAGGACCAGCACCCCCAGCACCACCGCCAGCAGCTGCCACAGGCAGAAGTCCACCTGGGAGCTCCACTGGGCCAGGGTAGTTTGCAGGGTGCGGATGACATAGGGGTAAATCATATCCACAAGGGCGGAGAATTTTTCGCCGTAGCGCATAAGGATCCAGGTGATGCCGCCGAAAATGCCGGCGGCCAGGTATCCGCGCAGATATTTCAAAGGAAACGCCTCCTTGTATGCAGAGAGTAGAAGTCAATATAGTATATCATACTTTTTGCCGCTTGTCTCCCCCCAAATTATTAAATTATTATATGCCGGGCAAGGCCCGGGGCTAAGTCGTGCGCATTATGTGTGTTGTCGTTCCACGCCTGGCCCACTCGGTTTCGATCCATGCCGTAGGGGATGCATTTATGCGTTCCGCAGGGCAGAGGAGCGGGGCTGATGAATAATGAAAAATGAATAATTAAGGTGCCGCTCCGCGGCGATTCAAATAAAGAGGGGGTATTGTTCCGTGTGCCGATGAATGGAACGCGGGCGGATGCGGTCCAAAGGCTCCCTTGTGTAAAGGGAGCTGGCCCGGAGGGCCTGAGGGATTGTGCGGCGGAATCTTCCGATTCTGACGGAAAAACGGCGAAAAGGGATCAAATATAATGCTATCCGTTCTGGCGATGGGCACATACGAATGAACTTTATTACAACCCCTCAGTCACCAGTCTGCGGACTGGTGACAGCTCCCCTTGCACAGGGGAGCGTTTGCCGTGTACCGCACTGACAACGCATTCTCCTAAAGATGGAGATTGCCACGCCAGTCTGAGGACTGGCTCGCAATGACCGGGAAGTCGGGCTCGCAATGACCGGGAATTCGGGCTCGCAATGACCGGGAATTCGACAGGCAGCAAACAGGAATTTGACATTTTCCTCCCAGCGGGGTATACTTTCAGAAAGAAATGGAAACGGGGGAAAACGTATGCTGCCGGAACTGTTTTTGAAGCGGATGGAAATGCAGCTGGGACCGGAATATCCGGAATACTTAGCCAGCCTGGAAAGGCCCCGGGCGGTGGCCCTGCGGTTTAACCCCCAAAAGGGGAAAGCGCCGGAGCTGCCTTTTGCGACTTCCCCGGTGCCATGGGAGCCCTTGGGGTGCTACTATGAACCGACGGCGAGACCCGGCCTGCACCCATACCACGATGCCGGTGTCTACTACCTCCAGGAGGCCAGCGCCATGGCCCCCGCCGTGCTCCTTAACCCTCGGCCCGGGGAGAGGATTCTGGACCTGTGCGCCGCCCCCGGGGGCAAGACCACCCAGATCGCTGGGAAAATGGGAGGTCAGGGCCTGCTGGTGTGCAATGAGATCCACCCCAAGCGGGCGAAAATTCTTTCTCAGAACGTGGAGCGGATGGCAATTTCCAATGCCCTGGTGCTGAACGAAGCCCCGGCCACCCTTGCCCAGCGGTTTCCCGGCTTCTTTGACCGGATCTTAGTGGATGCTCCCTGCTCCGGGGAGGGCATGTTCCGCAAGGAAGCGGCGGCGGTGGCGGACTGGACTGAGGAGTTGGTGGACATGTGCGCCCGGCGGCAGGGGGAAATTCTGGACGCGGCGGCAAAGATGCTCCGCCCCGGCGGACGGCTGGTGTACTCCACCTGCACCTTTGCCCCCCGGGAGGACGAGGAAGCGGTGGCATCATTTTTGGCCCGGCACCCGGATTTTGCCCCGGAAAAGGTGGATGCCCCCTGGTTTACCCCTGGGGAAAACGGCTCTTTCCGTCTCTGGCCCCATAAGCTTCTTGGGGAGGGACATTTTGCCGCGGTACTGCGTAGAATGGACGGGAATGGGGAAGACGGAAACCCGGCTTCCGGGGCTTCCCTGCCCGGCGGCTGGCTGCGCTTTGCCCGGGAGCAGGGCATTTCCCTCCCCGCGGGCAAGGCGGTGCGTTTCGGCGACACCCTGTTCTGGGCGCCGGAGGAAATGCCGGATATTAGCAGGCTTCGGGTGCTTCGTCCGGGGCTGGAGCTGGGGACGCTGAAAAAAGACCGCCTGGAACCGGCCCACGCCCTGGCCCTGTGGCTGCGGCCCCGGGAGGGAGACACGAGGCTCGCCCCGGACAGCCCGGAGCTTGCCGGGTACCTGCGGGGGGAGACCATCCCCGGGTCCCGGCGGGGGTTCCAGCTGGTCTGCGCCGGGGAATACACCCTGGGCTGGGCCAAGGGCGATGGGCAGATTCTCAAAAACCATTACCCAAAGGGACTTAGAAGACAGTGAAGAGAAAAAAAGTAAGGTGTCGCTCCGCGACGATTAAAATAGACGGTTGTAAGCACACTGACAAATTTGTATTTGTAGCGGGAAACCAGGGCTTCGAACAACATTGTCATTCCGAGCCAGTGCGCACACTGGCGTGGGAATCTCCATCGAATTTCAGGTAGTCTATCGTCATACAGTTTGTTCTAGCCTGCCGTTTTCCGGCATCTATCCACGAGAAGTGGTACTTCTATTTGGGAGATTGCCACACCAGCGTGCGCGCTGGTTCGCAATGACCCGAATTATGAGGCTGTTTTCTTCTAAAGATGGAGATTGCCACACCACTTAAGCGGACTGGTTCGCAATGACCTGGAATTCGGGTGTGGGAATCTCCCTCGTCATTGAGACCGCATTGCGTTTAAAGATGGAGATTGCCACACCAGTGACGTCGGTCTACTCTTCGCAATGACATGGAATTCGATGGTGGGCACCACGGAACGACACCGAGCGGGTGGTGCTGCACGCAGTGAATCAAAATCCGAATGATTGCCGGGGGCAATCATACCGCAATTAAAAGGGCAGGAACGATTACACAAATTTTACGCACGACTAGCCTGCGGCGCTGCCGCCGATACCGAGCGGGTCAGGTTGGGAGCGATTACAGACCAAGCCCGTCACGACTTAGTTCCGGGCCTTGCCCGGCGACTTGGCTGCCCGCCCTGCGGCCTGATTGATAATGGCCCATACACATATGAAACGACACCGAGCGGGTCAGGGCAGGAACGATTACACATATCAAGCGCACGACTTGGCTGCCCGCCCTGCGGGCGGAGAATTGTTCTTTACATAAACTTAATTTTATGGTATAATAGCAAAACCTGTGTGAAACAATCCCCTTTAATCTATCACAAGGAGAGGATATTCCTTGGCCAGATATGAAATTCGCGGCGGAATTCCGCTGAACGGCACCGTATCCATCAGCGGCGCGAAGAACGCGGCTGTAGCGATCCTGCCCGCCGCCCTGCTGGTAAGCGGGAAGTGCCGGATCGAAAATGTTCCGGATATATCCGATGTGCGTATCCTCCTGGATATTCTGGAGGGGATGGGCGCCCGGATTGAAATTCCGGAACAGCATGTGGTGGAAATCGACTGCTCCGAGGTCCATTGCAGCGAGCCCGACGGATATTTGGTCCGGCAGATGCGGGCCAGCTACTACCTGATGGGGGCGCTGCTTGGCCGGTTCGGCAAAGCCCATGTGGCCCTGCCCGGCGGCTGTAATTTCGCCTCCCGGCCCATCGACCAGCATATCAAGGGCTTCCTGGGTCTGGGGGCCGATGTGGACGAGACGGAGGACTATGTGGCCCTGAAGCCCAGTGAGGAAGGCCTCCGGGGCGGCAGGATCAGTCTGGATATTGCCAGTGTGGGTGCCACGGTGAACATCATGCTTGCGGCGACGCTGCTGCCCGGTCAGACGGTCATCGAGAACGCCGCCAAGGAGCCCCACATTGTGGACCTTGCCAACTTCCTCAATACCATGGGCGCCCGGATCACCGGCGCCGGCACCGATACGGTGAAGATTCGGGGCGTCAACGCCCTGCACAGCGGCACCTACACCATCATCCCCGACCAGATCGAGGCCGGAACCTACCTGGCCGCCGTGACGGCGGTGGGGGGCAACGTCCTGGTGACCAACGTGATCCCCAAGCATTTGGAGTGCATTACCACCAAGCTCCAGGAGATGGGGGCGAAGGTCATCCCCTACGACGACGCGGTGCGGGTCATGCGCAGCGGTAAGCTTCGCCGGACCACGGTGAAGACCCAGCCCTACCCCGGCTTCCCCACGGATATGCAGGCCCAGGTCTGCGTGTGCATGTCCCTGGCGGAGGGGGTCAGCCGGCTGACGGAGAGCGTGTACGAGACCCGGTTCTTCGGCTACTGCACGGAGCTGGAGAGCATGGGAGCCAATATCCACATCACCGGCAAGACGGCAACGGTCCAGGGCGTGGAGAAGCTTTACGGCTCCAGCGTCTGCGCCCATGACCTGCGGGCCGGGGCGGCTCTCGTAATCGCGGGTCTTGCGGCCTCCGGCACCACCTCCGTGGACCAGATCCACTTTGTGGAGCGGGGCTACGAGGACCTGATCGGCAAGCTCACCGCCCTGGGCGCGGATATTAAAAGAGTGGAAGATTGATTTTCTCCCGGTTCCGTTTGGAACCGGGAGCGGTTTTTTAGTGGAAAGTGGAAAGGGGACAATTATGGGACGCAGGCGGTGTGGGAATCCCCCATCGTACAGCAGGACCAAATCAATTAAGGTGTCATTCCGAACCAGCGCGCACGCTGGTGTGGGAATCTCCATCTTTAGGAGAACACAGTCTCAATGACGAGGGAGATTCCCACGCCAG
>CAMCCS010000119.1 GCA_945873295.1 uncultured Clostridia bacterium | reverse complement strand
AATCTCCATCTTTAGACGCAATGCAGTCTCGATGACGAGGGAGATTCCCACACCACTTAAGAGGACTGGTTCGGAATGACACCTTAATTGATTTGCGGCCTGCTGTACGGCGGAGATTCCCACACCACTTAAGCGGACTGGTTCGCAATGACCGGGAAGTCGGCAACCCGCCACCGCACCACGGAACGATACCGAGCGGCGCAGGGCAAAAACGACTACACCAATCTACCGCACGACTTGGCCGCCCGCCCTGCGGGCAAATTCCAATTTGTCAGTGTGCTTACGAAACCGATAACCTTATTGTCAATCATTTTTCCTATATTCATAAGGGAGATAAACATAGTATGGAAAACCCGGAAGTCATTCATGCCGATCCGCAGCTGGGCCTGACCGAAGCGGAGGCTCAGCTTAGGATGGAAGCGGGCCTTGCCGCCGGGGTCCCCAGCCCTACGGGGAAAACCGACGCCCAGATATTGCTCACCCACTGCTTTACCTTCTTTAACCTCATCTTCCTCATCCTGGCGGCGCTGCTGCTCATTGCCCGCTCCACGGTGATGAATATGGGGTTTCTGCTGGTGGTCATCGTCAATACCATCATCGGCATTTTCCAGGAGCTGCGGGCAAAGCACGCGGTTGACCAGCTGGCCCTGGTCGCCCGCCGCCCGGTGACGGTGGTGCGGGACGGCACAAAAAAGGAAATCCCTCCGGAGGACGTGGTCCGGGACGACATTGCCGTATTCAAGCAGGGCGATCAGATCTGCGCCGACGCTGTCTTGCGCCAGGGCACCCTGTGGGCCGACGAGTCCCTTCTCACCGGCGAAGCCGACAGCGTGGAAAAGCACCCCGGAGACATTCTCCATTCCGGCTCCTTTGTGGTCTCCGGCCGGGGCCTTGCCGAGCTCACCGCCGTGGGAGACGCCAGCGAGGCCGCCCGGCTTTCCCGGCAGGCAAAGGACCACCCCGGGGCAAAGAAGTCCGAAATGATGCGCTCCCTGGACCGGCTGATCCTCTTTATCGGCATTGCCCTGGTGCCCATCGGCATCATCCTCTTTTACCAGGAGTACCGGGTCCTTTCCCTGGGCCTGCGGGAAAGCGCCGAGGGCACCGTCGCCGCTCTCACAGGCATGATCCCCGAGGGGCTGTACCTGCTCACCAGCGTGGCCCTGGCGGTTTCCACCCAGAAGCTGAGCAGAAAGCGGGTGCTGGTCCAGGACTGGAACTGCATCGAGGCATTGGCCCGGGTGGATGTGCTGTGCGTGGACAAAACCGGCACCATTACCGAGCCAAAAATGGAGGTGGAAAACCTCATTCCTCTCAGTTCACTTCCTCCCGAGCAGCTGCAGGACATGCTCACCGCCATGTACGGTGATACCGAGCCGGACAACGCCACCGCCGACGCCATGGCGGAGCTGTTTTCCGGGGAGACGAGCCTTCGCTGTGCCAAGCGGATTCCTTTCTCCCCGGAGACAAAATGGAGCGGCTGCACCTTTGAAAATGGCCGCAGCCTCGTGGTGGGCGCGCCGGAGTATATAATGGGCAGCCGGTTTGGACAGCTTCAGGAGGAAATTTCCGCCTGGACGGAGCAGGGCTACCGGGTGCTTCTGGCGGCGGAGTACGGCTCCCCCCTGGCTTTCGGAAAGCTTCAGGAGGACGCCCTCACCCCCCTGGCCCTGATTCTCTTAAACAGTCCCCTGCGCCCCGGGGCCAAGGAGACCTTCGCGTATTTCGCCCAGCAGGGGGTGTCCATCCGGGTCATCTCCGGCGACAGCCCCGCCACCGCCTCCCGAATCGCCATGGACGCGGGGATCCCCGGGGCGGAAAACTATGTGGACGCTTCCAGGCTGCAAACCGACGAAGATTTCCGCAAGGCAGCTTCCTGCACCGTCTTCGGACGGGTGACCCCGGAACAGAAAAAGAAGCTGGTGGCCGCCCTGCAAAAGCAGGGGCACACCGTTGCCATGACCGGCGACGGCGTCAACGATCTGCTTGCCATGAAGCAGGCGGACTGCTCCGTGGCCATGGCCTCCGGCGCCCAGGCCGCCAGCCAGCTGGCAAGCCTGGTGCTCCTGGACAGTCAGTTTCCCGCCATGCCGGACATTGTAAACGAGGGCCGGCGGGTCATCAACAACATCCAGCGGGCGGCGACGCTGTTCCTGGTAAAAAACATCTTTTCCCTGTTCCTCTCCGTTATCACCCTGTTTACCAGCTGGCCCTACCCCTTGGAGCCCATCCACCTGACGGTGATTTCCTCCCTGACCATTGGTCTTCCCTCGTTCCTGCTGACCTTGGAGCCAAGGTATGACCGGATCCGGGGCCACTTCCTAAGGGGGGTTCTGCGCAGGGCCTTCCCCGGCGGGCTTACCAACGTGTTCGTGGTGCTGGTGTGCCAGGCCTTCCGGGCGGTGTTCGGCCTGAACGGGGACCACATTTCCACGGTCTGCGCGGCGATTCTTGCCATGGTGGGCCTCATGGTCCTCTTCCAGGTGTGCAAGCCCTTTGATCTGTTCCGGAAATTCCTGTGGGCGGGGATGGCCCTGGGTCTTACCGCCTGCTTTACCCTGCTGGGGGAGACACTTTCCTTAAGCTCCGGGTCCGTGGAGGCGCGGCTTCTCATGATGACATTGCTTTTAATGACCCCCACGGTATTCTTTGCCATCCAGCGGATCTTCGACTGGGGAGAGAAGCTTTGCAGCCGGGCCTCGGAACTGTTCCGGAAAGCAACACGTCCATTCCGGCGGAAGCAATTAAGAATTGACAATTGACAATTCCGGGACGCGCACCGTCGAATTCCCCGGTCATTGCGAACCCCGAATTCCCGGTCATTGCGAGCCAGTGATCACACTGGCGTGGCAATCTCCATCTTTAGAAGAACGCGGTCTCCCCATTCGGGTCATTGCGAGCCAGTTCTCTTTCCTGGCGTGGCAATCTCCATCTTTAGACGCAATGCAGTCTCGATGACGAGGGAGATTCCCACACCAGCGTGCGCGCTGGTTCGGAATGACACATAATTTGAGAATACAGCCGCTTATACGAGCTAAATTTTCCACTTTCCACTTTCAACTCCCAAGGAGGCTTGCCATGCTCACCTACAAGCTGGAAAAGAAACCGGGGCTGCCGCTGTACGAATCCCTCTACCGGTGCATCCGGGCGGACATCCTCTCCGGCAGGCTCGCCCCCGGGGAGAAGCTTCCCTCCAAGCGGGCCCTGGCGGAGAATTTACAGGTGGGCAAGACCACCGTGGAGGCCGCCTTTGCCCAGCTCACCGCCGAGGGCTTTTTACGGTCAAAGGAAAAGGTGGGCTACTTCGTGGAGGCCCTGCCCCTGCCCCCGGCAAAGCCCCAGATCCCCCAGACAGCTCCCGCCCCGGCGGAAACTTTTGTCGCGGACCTGACCTCCGGCGGCGGCTGCCGGTTCCCCTTCACCGCCTGGAGCCGCCTGCAGCGGCAGGTGTTCCTGGACTACGGGGAAAAGCTGCTGCAGCCCCTGCCCAACCAGGGCATCCCGGAGCTGCGCCGGGCCATCGCCGCCCACCTGGCGGATTTCCGGGGCATGGCGGTGGACCCGGGAAACATTCTCGTGGGCGCGGGCACGGACTTTCTGTATAACCTGCTGATTCAGCTGCTGGGCCGGGAGCTGACCTACGCCGTGGAGGACCCGGGCTACGGCAAGATCCGCAAGGTCTACGCCGCCGCTGCCGCCCGGTGCGTGGACGCCCCCATGGACGGTAAGGGTGTCCGGCCGGATATGCTGGGGGAGGCGGATGTGCTCCACATTTCCCCGGCCCACCATTTCCCCACGGGCATCGTCACCCCCCTTTCCCGGCGGCAGGCGCTGCTTAATTGGGCCAGGGCGGGGGATAAGTGGATCATCGAGGACGACTACGATTCGGAATTCCGGTTTAAAAGCCTGAACCTGCCCGCCATGCAGTCCCTGGACCCGGAGCGGGTCATCTACATGAACACCTTTTCCAAGAGCCTGGCCCCCTCTATTCGTATCAGCTACATGGTGCTCCCGGCGGGGCTCATGCACAGGTTCCGGGAAAAGCTGGGCTTTTACAGCTGCACCGTAGCAAGCTTCGAGCAGTACACCCTGGCCCGGTTTTTAAGCGAGGGGTATTTTGAAAAGCACATCAATAGGATGCGAAAATTCTACCGTCTGCGAAGGAATAAGCTCACCGCCATGCTGGCAGGGCTAGAAGGCATCCGGGTGCTGGAACAGGATGCGGGACTGCATTTTCTCGTGGAGCTTTCGACCCCCCTTTCCGATGCGGCGCTGGTGGAGGCCCTGAAGGCGCGGGGCGTCCGGGCCCAGGCCCTTAGCAGTTTCTACCACACAAAGCAGGAGGACCTGCACCGGCTGGTGGTGGACTACTCCGGCCTGGAGGAGGCCGCCTTCCAAAAGGCCGTGGCGGTTTTGCGTGAAATCGCCGGAGGCGGTTGAGAATTGACAATTCCGAATTCCCGGTCATTGCGAGAAGTAGCGCACTACTTTCGTGGCAATCTCCATCTTTAGAAGAACGCGGTCTCCCCATTCGGGTCATTGCGAGCCAGTTCTCTTTCCTGGCGTGGCAATCTCCATCTTTAGACGCAATGCAGTCTCGATGACGAGGGAGATTCCCACACCAGTGTGAGCACCAATGTCATTAAGTTAAGGAAATAGATCGGAATTTGAAGTACTGGCGTGGCAGCACCAAATACCTTCCCCCGGGGGGAAGGTGCCCCGCAGGGGCGGATGAGGAACGGCGACATTTTCTGATATGGGACGCAGGCAAGTAAGAACGTACAGCTTTTCAAATTGTACCTTTTTTACGAACTACATGCAAAATCGGTCTGTTTCGCCGTTCCTCATCAGTCTCGCTTTGCTCGACAGCTTCCCCCCGGGGGAAGCGATGGCGCTGCCGCGCCAGAGTGCCAAATCAAATTTTGCTGCATAAAGCCGATAGTCTAAACATCATTTTATTGAATTTCTTAACTTAATGACATTGGTGTGAGCACTGGTTCTTAAATGACACCTTAATTGATTTGCGGCCTGCTGTACGGACTTCCCCGTTCCGCTTTATCTTATATCTCGTATCTCATATCTTATATCTCTTATCGTGATTTTCCTTGCATTCTATTCCTTTTCGGGCTATAATGGGGAAAAGAAAGCAAGGAGGGGATCGGTATGCGCTCGCAACGGAAGCACATCCGGGGGCTGATGCTGGGTCTTGCGGTGGGCGATGCCATGGGCTGCACCGTGGACAGGCGCACCTGGACCCAGATCCAGGAGGACTACGGCCCCGGCGGCCTGCAGGGCTACGACCTGGTAAA
>CAMCCS010000118.1 GCA_945873295.1 uncultured Clostridia bacterium | reverse complement strand
CTACTCTTCGCAATGACAGGCTCTGACGGCCCGCTAAATTCCAATTTTTCTGTTTGTCCCGGAAGCCGATATGCAAATTCATTTTTCTTCCGGAAGCTCCCGGTACATGGCGGCAGCATCGTCCTTCCGGACTGCCTCCGCTACCTGAAGCACCTCCACACGGACCGTCCGCGCCCCCATGGCAATGGCGATCACGTCCCCGGTTTTAACCTCGTATCCGGCCTTTACCACCCGGCCGTTCACCTGAATTCTGCCCGCGTCGCAGGCCTCGTTGGCAACCGTCCGGCGCTTGATCAGGCGGGATACCTTTAAATACTTGTCAAGCCGCATGCTTTCACCCGGACACGCTGTCCTTGAGGGCCTTGCTGGGCTTAAAGGCGGGAACACGGGTGGCCGCAATGCGGATGGGCTGGGAGTTGTGGGGGTTGCAGCCGGTACGTTCCTTACGGTCCCGGGTCTCAAAGGTGCCGAAGCCGCTGAGCTGGACCTTCTCTCCCCGGATCAGACTCTGGGTAATGGCGTCAATGGCGGCATTGAGCACACGCTCGGTGTCTTTTTTCGTAATTCCGGCGCTTTGGGCGGCGGCGGCGATCAGTTCGGATTTATTCATTGCCTCATTTCCTCTCTGCTGGCATGCGAAAATATGCAATTAGATTAACATAATATCCCCTAAAATGCAAGTTATTTTCAAAAAATATTCTTTGCGCCTTTAATTTCTTTCAATCCTCGTTTTTTTGGGAATTTTACACAAATTTTTTTGGCCCGGCTGGAAGCGGTCCCGGTTCTTGGCAGTCTAACCAGGTAAAAATCCAACATTTTTTCCCTATTTCTTCCCTTTCACGGCGGAACGCAACGGCGACGTAACCCGGCGGGGCGGCCCGGGTCCCGGTGAATATACATCTCGGAGATTCATTTTCCGGGTTCCGGCCTGCCGGTGGAACGGATGGGAATAACTGTTGATAACGCTGAGTTTTCCACATTCTCCACAGACTTTTCCACAGGAACTTTTTGCGCTATTTTGCGGCAGCGGTATGCATTTTCACTTAACATAACGCAATCCGCCTTTTGCGTGTAGATTTCCCACTTTTTCTTCTGTCGTAATAATTACCACAGCCCTTTTTTTGTGTAAAATTTAAGACTTGACAAGCCGCAGGGCGGCAGCCAAGTTGTGATGGACCTGGTCTGTAATCGTTCTTTCCCTGCCCCGTCCAGTATCGGTCCCATGCCTGCGGGGGAATTTTCGCAGATTTCCGGAATTTATGGGTTGAATTTACAGACAATCTGTGATACGATAACGTTGTATCGATATGGGGCAAGCTATGCCCCTGGGATTCACTTCTTTTTCAGAAAACAGCTTTCCCATCATCTAGTTCTCGGAATCTCCCGCTCCCGGTAAGCCGGGGAAGGATATCCGGAAGGAGCGCATTATGCCAAATCCCCATACCATCGCAGTTGCCGGCAAGGGCGGCGTGGGTAAAACCACCACCTGCGGCATGATCATCGATTATCTGAGCAAACAGCACAAAGGCCCCATCCTGGTGGTGGACGCCGACGCCAACTCTAACCTCAACGAGGTTCTGGGAGTGGAAGAGGGTGTAACCCTGGGACAGATCCGGGAGGAGATGGCCCAGGCCGAGCTCAAGGGCACCATCCCCGCAAACATGACCAAGGCAGACTACGCAGAGTTTAAGTTCTCCTCCGCCCTCATCGAGGAGGACGACTTCGACATGCTGGTCATGGGCCGGACCCAGGGCAAGGGCTGCTACTGCTACGTCAACGGTGTCCTGAAAGCCCAGGTGGATAAGTACGCCAAAAACTATTCCTACCTGGTCATGGACAACGAGGCAGGCTTAGAGCATGTGGCCCGGGGCACCCTGCCCCATGTGGACACCATGCTGCTTATTTCCGACTGCTCCCGCCGGGGTGTCCAAGCGGTTGCCAGAATCGCGGAAATGATTCAGGAAATGAACCTGAACCCCGGCAGAATGGGCCTCATTATCAACCGGGCTCCCGGCGGCCAGCTGGACGCGGGCATCCGGGAGGAAGTCGAAAAGCACGGTCTGACCCTTTTCGGTGTCCTGCCCCAGGACGACGCCGTGTACCGCTGCGACTGCAGCGGCGACCCCTCCGCCCTGCTTCCCGACACCGACCCCATGAAGATTGCCCTTCGGGGCATCATGCAGCAGCTGGGCCTGTAAAAGGTCTTTCCTGCCGCGCTTTACCACATAAGCTCCTTTCCGGCGGGCGGCAAACCGCCGGAAAGAGATAGTTTTCACACCAACATATTATAAGGGGGAAAATCAACATGTCTTTTGTTCCCAAGCAGCAGCCCTACAGGGGGAGGATTAATGCCGTGACCCTGGGCACCGGCGACAAGGCAATTGTCATCGGCGGCCAGAATGTGCTGCCTTTCTACACCTTCGATGCCGAAATGCCCAACGCGCCCAAGATCGGTATTGAGATCTCCGATATGGCAGGCGAGTGGACCGCTCCCGCGCTGAAGGAATTCTACGCCGGCTGCGCCACCATGGCTGACTACGCTAAGCGCGCCGAGACCATGGAAGGTGCCGACTTCCTGTGCCTGCACTTTGAGTCCGCCGATCCCAACGGCGCCAACCGGTCCGTGGAAGACTGCGTTGCCGACGCCAAGGCCGTGGCGGAAGCCGTTTCCATGCCCATCGTCATCATGGGCTGCAAGAACATCGAGAAGGACGGCGAGCTGTTCTCCAAGATCGCCGAGGCCCTCCAGGGCAAGAACATTCTGGTGCTCTCCGCCCGCAGCGAAGACTACAAAACCGTCGGTGCTTCCGTCGCCCTGGCTTACGGCCAGAAGGTGGGCGCTGAGACCGCCGACGACATCAACCTTGCCAAGCAGCTGAACATCATGCTCAAGGGCCTGACCGTGAAGCCCGAGTCCATCGTCATGAACGTTGGCACCGCCGCCGTCGGCTACGGCTTTGAGTATGTGGCCTCCACCCTGGACCGGATCCGCCTGGCGGCTCTGGACCAGTCCGATGCCGACCTGCAGATGCCCATCATGAGCCCGGTGTCCCCCGACGCCTGGAGCGTGAAGGAAGCCACCGCCTCCGAAGAGGATGAGCCCGCTTGGGGCAATCAGGAGGAGCGGGGCATCGCGATGGAAATTTCCACCGCTGCCGCTAACCTGACCGGCGGCGCGGACGCCGTCATCATGCGGCATCCCGCGGCTGTGGCAACCATCCGGAAGTTCATTTCGGAACTGGTCTGATTCGGAAGGAGGAACCATATTATGGCTTTGAAGGGTCTTGACATTTTTAAGCTGTCCCCCAAGAAAAACTGCAAGGAGTGCGGCAGCCCCACCTGTATGGCCTTCTGCATGAAGGTCGCCCAGGGCGCTGTGTCCATCGACAAGTGCCCCTACTTCTCTGACGACGCCAAGGCGATGCTCAACGAGCAGACCGCGCCTCCCATGAAGACCATCTCCGTGGGCGAGCACAAGCTGGGCGGCGAGACCGTCCTGTTCCGTCACGAGAAGACGCTGGTCAATAAGAACCTGTACGCTGTCTGCGTCTGCACCGACTGCGGCGAGGAGAAGGCCGACGCTAAACTTGCCGAAATGGCCAAGGTGGACTACGAGCGTATCGGCGAGCGGATGTATGTGGAATTCGTCTACGTCGCCAACAAGCAGACCGATCCCGCCGTTTACGCGAAGCTGGTTGAAAAGGCCGCCGCTACCGGCCGCAGCCTGGTCCTGGCCTGCTGGGATGTGGAGTGCGCCAAGGCCGCTCTGGCTGTCGCCGGCAAGAACGCCATTCTGGACGGCGCTACCCCCGACAACTGGGAGGCTATGAACGCTGTTGCCACCGCCGCCGGCGTGCCTCTGGGCGTTTCTGCCGAGAATATCTCCGACCTGTATGACACCGTGAAGAAGCTGGAAGCCGCCGGCAACAAGAACCTGGTGCTGGATGTCACCGGCAAGACCGCTAAGGAAACCCTGGCCAATGCTGTCAATGTCCGCCGCACCGCGCTGAAGGGCGGCGACCGGAGCTTCGGTTACCCCTCCATCGTGAACGTTGCCAAGCTGGCCAAGGGCGATGCCCGTCTGCAGACCGCTTACGCCACCATGTTCACCGAAAAGTATGCCTCCATCATCGTTATGGAGAACATGTCCTACGCCCAGGCTCTGCCTCTGTACGGCCTGCGTCAGAACATCTACACCGATCCTCAGAAGCCCATGAAGGTGGAGAGCAAGATCTACCCCCTGAACGGCGCCGACGAGAACTCCCCCTGCGCTCTGACCGTGGACTTTGCCCTGACCTACTTCCTGGTCTCCGGCGAACTGGAGCGGAGCAACCAGCCCGTGAACCTGATCATCACCGACGCTTCCGGTATGTCCGTTCTGACCGCCTGGGCCGCCGGCAAGTTCTCCTCCTCCACCGTCAAGAAGACCTTCGAGACCCTGGACATCGAGAACAAGATCAAGAACCGCACCCTGATCATCCCCGGCAAGGTTGCCGTCATGAAGGGCGAGATCCAGGAGAAGCTGCCCGGCTGGAACGTGGTCGTCGGTCCTACCGAGGCTGTCCAGCTGCCCAAGTACATGAAGGACAAGGAGTATGAGGCCGCCGCCAAGGCTGCCGCTGCCGAGGCTGCCGCCAAGGCCGCTGCTGCTCCCGCCGAAGAAGTCAAGGAGCTGACCTTCGACGAGCTGCTGGCCACCAAGGTGCCTGCTATCGAGGTTGTTGACATGGGCGTCAAGTACGGCGGCCACAACCCCGAGTCTCCCACCTTTGTCACCATCGGCGAGCGGATCCACTGCATCTCCCCCGTTATCCGCCGGGCCATGGACGAGCGGGATCCCGCTCCCATCCTGAAGCGTGCCGCCGAGCAGATCGCTGCCGGTGCCACCTATCTGGACGTGAACATCGGACCTGCCGAGAAGGACGGTCCCGAGCGCATGATGTGGGCTGTCAAGCTGCTGCAGGAGAACTTCAACAACGTGCCTCTGGCTCTGGATACCGCCAACAAGAAGGCCATCGAAGCCGGTATCGCGGTCTACAACCGCACCAACGGCAAGCCCATCGTCAACTCCGCTGACGCCGGCTCCCGTATCTCCTACATCGACCTGGCCGCTGCCAACGACGCCATCTGTATCGCCCTGTGCTCTGCCGACGGCATTGCCAAGGACAACGAGGAGCGTATGATGCACTGCCACAATATGCTGGAGCGTGGCATGAGCCTGGGCATGGACGCCACCGACCTGTGGTTCGACCCCCTGTTCCTGGTGGTTAAGGGCATGCAGGACAAGCAGATGGAAGTTCTGGAAGCCATCAAGCTGTTCTCCAACGAGGGTCTGAAGTCCACCGGCGGTCTGTCCAACAACTCTAACGGTGCACCCAAGAAGGTCC
>CAMCCS010000117.1 GCA_945873295.1 uncultured Clostridia bacterium | reverse complement strand
TTCACATACCAAATTGAGTGTGCTTACTAAATCCGATAACCTTAATTGGAATTTGGCGACTTCCCGGTCATTGCGAGCCAGTGCTCACACTGGCGTGGCAATCTCCTGGATAGGAGTACAATTTCTCGTGGAAGGATTCCGGAAAACGGCAGGTTGGAACAATCTGTATGACGATAGTCTGCCCGGAATTCGATGGAGATTCCCACACCAGTGTGCGCACTGGTTCGGAATGACAATGTTGTTCGATGTCCTGACTTCCTCTACAAATTCCTATTTTTCGCACTGTCAACTTAAAAAACCTTTCCCATTTCTTATACAATGTGATATAATCCCCCAAAAGGGGGAAATCCTATGGAACGCAGGGACAACTATGCCATGCAGGCGGAAAAGGCAAAGGAAAGCTTTCTTCATTACGATCAGGAGGCCCTGATCCGGAAGTTCCGCCTCCGGGCGGATGAAAACTACCTGTACCCCGTGATGCTGTCGGATACCTACCGGCTCAGCCGCACCACCGGAGACCTGTCCCGGTATGCGGGGGATACCTGGGTGGATGCCAATTCCCACGGCGAGGTGATGACCCTGCTGGATCTTCTGTGCGACAGCCGGGAGGACCGGTTCCTCACGGGAAACTGGAAAAGTATGCAGGCCTTTGGAAACCAGATCCACAGAAATCTTCTGGAGCGGCCCAGGGACGCGGCTGCGGAGCAGTTTGCCCAAAACATGGACCGGTTTGAAGGGGCCTGCCGGAGCCTGGGAGGTACGCCTGTCCCCATGGGGGACATGGGCTTTGCCATCGAGCTGTTTGACGGGCTGAAGATCGCCGTGGCCCTGTGGCAGGCGGATGAGGATTTCCCCGCCGCTCTGCGGTACTACTGGGACGAAAACGCCCTCATGTATATCCGCTACGAGACTATGTACTATGCGGTGGATCTTTTGCGAAGCCGCCTGAAAGTACGGATGTGAAAATTATGGCGGAAAGGAGAAATGAAAATGTCCGGATGTGAAAACTGTTCCGGCTGCGGCGGGTGCCCCTCGGCAGGCGGCTGCTCCGGCTGCGGCGGCACGCTGACCCTGACAACCGGGGAGCGGGACTTTCTTATGGAGCTTGCACAGACTCCCTTTCTTCCGGTGGCCCGGAAAGCCTCGGAGGAAACCCCGGTGTATCTGGAAGCGGGGGAGGAAAACCGGGAAGCGTTTGCCGCCCTGCTTTTAGGCTTGGAGCGCAAGGGCCTTGTTTCCTTGGATTACGATATTCCCATGAACCAGTATCCTGCCGGATATGAAGCTTACCCCATCCGGGGCAGCATCAGCCTGACAAACCGGGGCCAGCAGGTTTTGGACCTGCTGGATATTCAGGGAATCTCTGATTAATTTGGCTTTTCGCAGTAAAGAAAATTGGAATTTGTCGGCAGGGCCGACAGCCAAGTCGTGCACTTCATTTGCGTAATCGTAAATTCCCTGACCCACTCGGTATCGTTCCATTGGCCGTACGCCGGGCAGAGCGAACAACCGGCTGCATTCTCAATAACGTGTCATTGCGAGCCAGTGCTCACACTGGCGTGGCAATCTCCCGGTTAGAAGTGCTACTTTTCGTGGATGAATTCCGGAAAATGGAGGAATAGGGCAGTCTGTATGACGATAGATTATTCGGAATTCGATGGAGATTCCCACACCAGTCTGAGGACTGGTTCGGAATGACATGTTCTGACGATGCGACAAATTCCAAATTGCCAAACTGCTATAGAACGACACCGAGCGGCGCAGGGCAAAAACGACTACACAAATTTGGCGCACGACTTGTCAGCGGCGACTCGCCGCCAAATTCCAATTTTCCTCTCTGATGGCTTCAGCCGATAGTCAAAAACCGTCTTTGCCGGACGCACATTCTGCCGTGTCCGGCGAACTTTTTCCAAAAAAGCCCTTGACAAACGAAAAAAATTGCTGTAAGATAGCCGCAACGTTCATAGAGCAAGGCTGTGAAGGGAAGAGTAGGCTCGCGGATGCCGTTCAGAGAGCCCCGGTTGGTGGAAAGGGGTACGGATAGGCGTGCCGAACATGGTCCTGGAGCCGCGCAGGTGATTTTTTAGCCTGCGACGGGTGCGCCCGTTAAAGCGCAGGAGTATGCTGGTACTCCCGGAGGCTCCCGCCGTGAGGCTGGGGCGAAGCAAGGTGGTAACACGGATTCTTTCCGTCCTTGTGCGTATGCACAAGGGCGTTTTTTGTTGGAATCCGGGAGCAGGAGGAATGAAATTGGAACCGATCATTGAATTACAGGGCCTTTCCAAGACCTTCGGGTCTGGGGACAGTCAGGTGGCGGCGCTGCAGAATGTATCCATTGCGGTAAACCCCGGAGAGATCTTCGGCATCATTGGCCTTTCCGGCGCGGGCAAGAGCACCCTGGTGCGCTGCGTGAACCTGCTGGAGCGGCCGGACGCGGGAAAGGTGCTTTTCCACGGGGAGGACCTGACAAAGCTTACGGATAAGGAGCTGCGGCAGCGGCGGCGGAAGATCTCCATGATTTTCCAAAGCTTCAATCTCCTGGACCAGCGGACTTCCCTGGACAATATCTGCTTCCCCCTGGAGCTGGCGGGGGTTTCCAAGAAGGACGCGAAAAAACGGGCCATGGAGCTGCTGGAAACCGTGGGCCTGCCGGATAAGGCGGGAAGCTACCCGGTGCAGCTGTCCGGCGGTCAGAAGCAGCGTATTGCCATCGCCCGGGCGCTGGCGTCGGATCCGGAGGTGCTGCTGTGCGACGAGGCAACCTCCGCCTTGGACCCCAAGACCACGGACTCCATTTTGAAGCTCCTGCAGAAGATTAACCGGGAGCGGGGCATCACCGTTATCATCATCACCCACCAGATGTCCGTCATCGAGCAGATCTGCCACCGGGTCGCCATTCTGGATTCCGGTGTGGTGGCGGAAGTGGGGGCGGTGGAGAGTGTATTTTCCAATCCCCAGTCCAAAGCCGGACGGCGGCTGGTCAGCCCGGATGTGGCACTGCCCGTTGTGGATTGGGACACCCCCGTGGCCCGGATTGCCTTTAACGGCACCATGACGGAGGAACCCGTGATTGCCTCCCTGGTAAAGGAAAAGGGAATCCTCGTAAGCATCCTGGGCGCGGACACCCGGAATGTGGACGGCAAGGCCTTTGGCACCATGCTGATCTCCCTGCCGGAGGAAGAGGACGGGAAACAGGCGGTGCTGGATTTCCTGAACAGCCACGCGGGCATCTCTGCGGAGGAGGTACATAAGGATGTTTGATTTGTTTTCGGATCCCGTAAAGGTCGCCCAGCAGCTTCAGATCATTGCCAGTGAATACGGCTTTGCCGTCTGGGAAACCATGTACTCCCTGGTGCTGGAAACCGTATTTGCCTATGTGATCGGCTTGCCCCTGGGCGTGCTGCTGGTTACAGGAGAGCGGGAGGGTATCCACCCCCTGCCCGGCTGGTTAATGAAGATCATCAACTGGGTCATCAATATTCTTCGCAGCGTACCGTTCCTGATTCTGATGATTATTGTGCTGCCCCTGAGCAAGATCCTGGTGGGCACCAAAGTGGGCACCATTGCGACCATTCCTCCCATGGTCATCGCCGCGTTCCCGCTGGTGGCCCGGATGGTGGAGTCCTCGTTGCGGGAGCTTGACCAGGGCGTCATTGAGGCGGCCCAGTCCATGGGTGCTTCCACCTGGCAGATTGTTGCCAAGGTGATGCTCCCGGAGGCAACCCCCAGCCTGATCTCCGGCGGCACCATCACCCTGGGAACCATCCTGGGCTACGGCGCAATGTCCGCTGCGTTGGGCGGCGGCGGCCTGGGCAAGCTCGCCATCAACTACGGCTATTACAATTTTAAGTTCATCGTCATGTGGGCAGCCGTCATTGGACTGATCCTGCTGGTTCAGATTTTCCAGTCCGCCGGTACAAGACTTGCCGCCAAGAGCGACAAGCGCCTGCGGGGAAGATAAGCTGGCAAACAGATAAATTGGTATTTGGCGGGCCATCGAATTTCCGGTCATTGCGAACCAGTCCGCTTAAGTGGTGTGGCAATCTCCTGGATAGGAGTACAATTTCTCGTGGATTAATTCCGGAAAACGGTGTGGTAGGACAGTCTGTATGACGATGGATTATCTGAAATTTGATGGAGATTCCCACGAAGTAGTGCGCACTGGCTCGGAATGACATGTTCTGACGATGCATTTGTCACACCGATAAATTCCAATTTTCCGTGCTGTTGCGTTGACCCGAAAAAACCGTATTCCCGGCGTGTGAGCGCCTGAAATAAGAAAAGGAGTGTAATGTTATGAAAAAGATTCTTGCAATCGCCCTGGTATGTGTCCTGTGCATCGGCCTGCTGGCAGGCTGCGGCAAGAAAGCCAACGATAAGGTCATCACCGTCGCCGCTTCCCCCACGCCCCACGCGGAGATTCTGAAGGTTGCCGCCGATGTCCTTGCCAAGGACGGCTGGACCCTGAAGGTCACGGAGTACGCTGACTATGTGGTCCCCAACAACGTGGTGGAGGACGGCGAAATTGACGCCAACTACTTCCAGCACCAGCCCTACCTGGACACCTTCAACGCCGAGAACGGCACCCATCTGGTGAGCGTTGCCGCCATCCACTACGAGCCCTTCGGCATCTACGCCGGCACCAAATCCGCCATTGCTGACCTCAGTGACGGTGACAAGATTGCCATTCCCAACGACGGCTCCAACCGTGCCCGTGCGCTGCTGCTGCTGGAGGCCCAGGGCATCATCAAGCTGAAGGACGGCGTGGGCATGGAAGCTACCGTTCTGGATATTGCGGAAAACAGCCTGAACCTGACCATCGTGGAGATGGAAGCTGCCCAGATCGCCGGCGTCCGTGACAGCGTGGCTCTCGCGGTCATCAACGGCAACTACGCCCTGAACGCCGGTCTGAACGCCGGTAAGGACGCCATCGCTACCGAGGACCCGGGTTCCGTTTCCGCCACCACCTACGCTAACATCCTGGTGGTGAAGGAGGGCAACGAGGCTACCCCCAAGACCGAGGCCCTGAAGAAGGCGCTTCTCAGCCAGGAGGTTAAGGATTACATCAACAATACCTACTCCGGCGCGGTTGTGCCCATTTTCTAATCAGTGTTCCGATAAAAACGGGGCGGCATTTTGCCGCCCCAATTTCCGCAAGTGAGAGAGACTATGAACCGTAAAGAATACAGCCTCGGCCTGCGCCGGGGCCTTCCTGTTGGAATGGGGTACTTTTCCGTCAGCTTCGGCTTCGGGGCTCTCGCGGCATCCCAGGGGATCCGGGCCCTGGACGCGGCCCTGATTTCCGTTACGAACCTCACCAGTGCCGGACAGTTTGCCGGGCTGACCCTGATCCTG
This sequence comes from uncultured Clostridia bacterium, assembly GCA_945873295.1. Classification (GTDB taxonomy): domain Bacteria; phylum Bacillota; class Clostridia; order Oscillospirales; family Oscillospiraceae; genus Faecousia. The sequence continues at coordinate 59 of CAMCCS010000117.1, read as the reverse complement.
GCAGCGGCGGGGCTGTGGGAAATGGTGCTGACCCAGCTGGTGATCAACAGCCGCTACGC
>CAMCCS010000116.1 GCA_945873295.1 uncultured Clostridia bacterium | reverse complement strand
TTATCCTTTCGGATATTCTGGGGGATCCGCCGGATATGATCGCCTCCGGCCCGGCGGCACCGGACAGCACCACCTGCGCCCAGGCTTTGCAGATCGCGGAAAAATACGGTCTGAAGCTCAGCCCCGGGGCGCTTGCTTGCCTGGAAAGGGAGACGCCGAAGACCCTTACGAATGTATCCACCCGGATTATTGGCAGCGTCCGGGAGCTCATACGGGCGGCGGAGGTGCGCTGCCGGGAGCTGGGCTATACACCCATTGTGCTGTCGGACCACCTGGACTGTGAGGCCCGGGAGGCGGGGCGGTTTTTTTCGGACATTCTGCAAACCCACCGGGAGGAAAAGAAGGCAGCCTTTCTTGCCGGGGGCGAGACCGTGGTGCACCTGACCGGAAACGGGCTGGGGGGACGGAACCAGGAGCTGGCGCTTGCGGCGGCGGAGGGGATTTCCGGCCTCAACGCAGCGGTAATCAGCGTCGGCTCTGACGGTACCGACGGCCCCACAGACGCGGCGGGGGGCTATGTGGATGGAGACACCCTGGCAGCCCTGGGGGAACGGAAGCTGTCCCTTGCCCGGGTGCTGGCGAATAACGACGCCTATCACGCCTTGCAGGCGGTTGACGGCCTGATTTTTACCGGCCCCACGGGCACAAATGTAAATGATATTGCCGTTGCTCTCACAGGAGAATAAAATTGCAGCCGCTCCGGTCGGGGCGGCTGCTGTGTTACTTTAATCCGTCTCCTCGCAGTTCGATGATCTGATCCCGCAGGACGGCGGCGTATTCGTATTCCATCATCCGGGCGGCTTCCTTCATCTGCTTTTCCAGACGGGCGATCTCCTTTTCCTTTTCCGCCTTTGTCATCTTCACACCGGTGCGGCCCTTCCGCTCGGCAGTGGGGGAGGAGATCTCAATGAGATCCCGGACGGACTTGATAATCGTTTTGGGCACGATGCCGTGGGCCTTGTTGTAGGCGTCCTGGATTCCCCGGCGGCGCTCCGTCTCGTCGATGGCGGCCCGCATGGAGGGGGTCACGGTGTCGGCATACATGATGACCTTGCCCTCGGCGTTCCGGGCGGCCCGTCCGATGGTCTGGATCAGGCTGGTCTCACTGCGCAGGAAACCCTCCTTGTCCGCGTCCAGGATGGCAACCAGGCTCACCTCCGGCAGGTCCAATCCCTCCCGCAGGAGGTTGATGCCCACGAGAACATCGAATTTCGCCATCCGGAGGTCCCGGATGATCTCCATACGCTCCATGGCACCGATGTCAGAGTGCATATACCGGACCCGAATGCCTGCCTTTTGCAGGTACACCGTCAGATCCTCCGCCATTTTTTTGGTCAGGGTGGTAACAAGGACCCGTTCGTCTTTGACGGTCCGGGCGTTGATTTCCCCGATCAGGTCGTCGATCTGGCCCTCGATGGGACGGACCTCCACAACGGGGTCCAGAAGCCCGGTGGGGCGGATGACCTGCTCCACCGTCTGGCCGGAGCGGGTACGCTCGTATTCGGCGGGGGTGGCGGAGACGTAGATCACCTGGTTCAGCTTGCTGTCAAATTCCTGGAAGTTGAGGGGCCGGTTGTCGTAGGCCGAGGGCAGGCGGAAGCCGTAGTTCACCAGGGAATCCTTCCGGCTCCGGTCCCCGGCGTACATGGCCCGGCACTGGGGCAGGGTCACATGGCTTTCGTCGATGAACATGAGGAAGTCCTTGGGAAAGTAGTCAAGAAGCGTGGTGGGGGGCGTGCCGGGGGCACGGCCCTGGATCACCCGGGAGTAGTTTTCGATACCGCTGCAGAAGCCGATCTCCGTCAGCATTTCCAGATCGTAGGCGGTGCGCTGGGCGATGCGCTGGGCCTCGATGAGCTTATTGTTGTCGTTGAAGAATTTTACCTGCTGGTCGCACTCCTTCTGAATTTCCAGCATGGCCCGCTGGAGCTTTTCCCGGGAGGCAACATAGTGGCTGGCAGGATAGATGGCAACATGATCCACAAACCGTTCGGCAATGCCGGAAACGGCGTTGATCTCGCTGATCCGGTCAATCTCATCCCCGAAAAACTCAATGCGGATGGCCCGTCCGGACCAGTAGGCGGGGTAAATTTCCAGGGTGTCCCCCCGGACCCGGAACTTGTTCCGGGAGAAATCCAGGTCGTTGCGCTCATAGCGGATTTCCGTCAGCTTCTTCAGGATCTCGTCCATGGGCCGCTCCTGACCCACCCGGAGGGAAATGACCATGCTCTTGTAGTCAATGGGGTCGCCCAGGCCGTACAGGCAGCTGACGGAGGCCACCACGATCACATCCCGCCGCTCAAACAGGGCGGAGGTGGCGGAGTGACGGAGCCGGTCAATTTCCTCGTTTACGGAGGAATCCTTTTCAATGTAGGTGTCGGTGTGGGCAATATAGGCTTCCGGCTGATAGTAATCGTAGTAGGAAATGAAGTACTCCACCGCGTTCTCCGGGAAGAATTCCCGGAACTCGGAGCACAGCTGGGCGGCCAGAGTCTTGTTGTGGGCCAGCACCAGGGTGGGACGGTTCACTTTCTCGATGACGGAGGCCATGGTGAAGGTCTTTCCGGAGCCGGTGACGCCCAGCAGCGTCTGCTCCCGCAGGCCCAGCTCCACTCCGTTTACCAGGGCACTGATGGCCTCCGGCTGGTCACCGGAGGCAGAATAGGGGGATACCAGTTTGAAGTGATCCATGGTTCGCTCCTTAGTATAGAACAGTGTCAAAGCTGTGGCCGGACTGAACCATGGAAACATAGTCCCCGTCCGCCACAACGATATGGTCGGCAAGGTGAATTTCCACCGCCGAGAGAGCCAGAGCCACCCGCCGGGTGGTCTGGATATCCTCCGGAGAGGGCAGGGCCAGGCCGCTGGGATGATTGTGGGCCAGCACCACGGTGGAGGCTCCGGCATTCAGGGCGGTCTCCACCACCCGGCGGACGGAGATGCCCGCCGCGTTTACGCTGCCCTCGCCGATTTCCTTGCAGCACAGCACCTTGCACTTGGCGTCCAGACAGAGCAGATACACCGTTTCCACCTTGCGCCCGAAGAAAAAGGGCAGCATGTATTCGGCGCAGCTTTCCAAAGAGGGGAGAATATTTTCCTGGGAAGACCGGTTCACCAGATAGAACCGGCCCGCCTCCGTGATGAGGTGAAGAAAAATTGCCGTGTGCGCACCCACCCCGGGAACCTTCCGCAGTTCTTCCACCGGGGCTTCCAGCACCTGGGACAGAGAACCAAACCGGTCCAGCAGGGCATGGGCCAGGGGATTGGTGTCCTTTTGGGGGATGCAGTAGAAAAGGAGCAGCTCCAGGGCCTGGATCTGGGTAAAGCCGTCCAGACCTTCCTCGAGAAAGCGTTTCTTCATCCGTTCTCTGTGGCCGTCATGGATGGGCATAGCATTCACCTCCGGGGGTTGGTTGAGTTGAAAATTGACAATGGACAATTATGGTGTCGCTGCGCAACGATTAAAATATAGGGCGGTTATTTGGCTGGTTTCCCTTGAACAGTGCCGCGCTGTCGGCCTGTGCGGAGATTTTCACTTGCTATTTTCGACATTTTCCGCTAGAATAGGAAGCAGCGAAAGCCATCGAAACCCACCGGGAAAGTTTTCACGGTTTCTGCGCATGCTATAAGCGGCGCGGCCCGACGCGGGAGACTGCACCCGCACCGGCAGGAGGAGAATCATGGAAAAAGAGAATCTCAGTATTCTGGAACTGATCCCCAATCCCGGTTTCTGTGTCCGGGACAACAGGATCATCAAGACCAATCTGGAAGCAAAGAAACTGCCTCTGGCGGAAGGGGAGGAGATTACCCCCCATCTGTGCACCGGGCAGGAGGAATATGCCGCCTTTACCGGCGGCTGTCTGACCCTTACCCTCCGGGTGGGGAATGCGGTCCGGGAGGCAACCGTTACCCGGATGGGAGACATGGATGTTTTCCTGGTAGAGGCCCAGACAGAGCCAGGCGAGCTTCGTGCCCTGGCCCTGGCAGCCCGGGAGCTGCGGGGCCCCCTCACCGCGGTGATGGTGGGCGCTTCCCGCCTGACCGCGGGGGAGCTTCGCCCCGAGGACCGGGAGGCTGCCGCGGGAATGGAGCGGGGACTGTACCAGCTTCTGCGGCTGATCGGCAACATGTCCGACGCTGCCCGTGGCGTTCCGGTGCCCCGGATGGAAATGCGGGATGTGGACGCGCTGTTCCGGGAGGTGCTGGAAAAGGCCGGGTGCCTTGCCCAGTTTGCCGGGGTCAGGATCACCTATGCGGGACTGGACCATCCGGTAAACACACTGGCCGACAGCCAGGCACTGGAACGGGCGGCGCTGAATATGCTCTCCAACGCCCTGAAGTTTACCCCAGCCGGCGGGGAGATCCGGGTGAGCCTTTCCAGGCGGGGACGGATTCTGTGCTTCAGCGTAAGCGACAGCGGCCCGGGAATCCCGGAAAATGTCCTGCCGGAGCTGTTCCGGCGGTATCTGCGCCAGCCCGCCATTGAGGATGGGCGAAATGGTATGGGTCTGGGCATGGTGCTGATCCGTGCTGCCGCTGCCGCCCATGGGGGCACGGTGCTGGTGGACCAGCCGGAAGATACCGGTACCCGGGTCACCCTGACCATTGCCATCCGCCAGGGCGGCGAGGCAATGCTCCGCTCCGATGTTCTTCGGGTGGATTACGCCGGGGAACGGGACCACACCATGATCGAGCTTTCCGATGTGCTGCCCCTTTCCCTGTATGAAATTGAAAACTGATCTTTCCATTCCCCTGCCCGCCCGGGCAGGGGAATTTCTGCATGAATGCTTATCGGTTTAACGCAGCAGCAAATTGGAATTTGCCCGCAGGGCGGGCGGCCAAGTCGTGCGCAAGATATGTGTAGTCGTTTCTGCCCTGCGCCGCTCGGTATCGTTCCGTGGTGCGGTAGCGGGGTGCGGACTTCCCGGTCATTGCGATAAAGTAGCTTACACTGGCGTGGCAATCTCCCGGATAGAAGTACTATTTCTCGATAATACACAGGTAAATTTCAGGAAACGGTACAAAAAAGGACAGTCTGTATGACGATAGGCTACCCGGAATTCGATGGAGATTCCCACACCACTTAAGCGGACTGGTTCGGAATGACAATGTTGTTCGATGCCCTGACTTCCCTCTACAAATTTCCAATTTGTCTGTCTGTCCAGGTCAGGTCCACCTGCTTTTTTTGTTTTATTGATTTTCCAGGTACTTTTTCAGGTACTGCCCGGTATAGCTTTCCGCAGTCTCGGCGACCTGTTCCGGTGTGCCGCAGGCTACGAGACTCCCGCCGCCGTCGCCGCCCTCGGGGCCCAGGTCAATGAGATAATCCGCCGTCTTGATGACATCCAGATTGTGCTCGATGACCAGCACCGTGTTCCCCGCGTCCACAAGCTGCTGCAATACATCAATCAGCTTGTGCACATCCGCGCTGTGCAGGCCGGTGGTAGGCTCGTCCAGGATATAGA
>CAMCCS010000115.1 GCA_945873295.1 uncultured Clostridia bacterium | reverse complement strand
AGTACCTGGCGGACCGGGAAACGGGGCTGTGGTATCACGGCTGGACCTTTAACGGCAGGCATAATTTCGCCAAGGCTTTCTGGGGCCGGGGCAACTGCTGGATTACCATTGCCATTCCGGAATTTCTGGGAATGGTTGACTGCGCTCCCGCCGTCCGCAGGATGCTGACGGAGCTGCTCCGGGCCCAGGCGGACAGCCTGGTTAAGTATCAGGACGAAAGCGGCATGTGGCATACCCTCATTGACGACAAGGACTCCTATGTGGAGACCAGCGCCAGCTGTGGCTTTGCCTACGGCATCCTCCGGGGTATTCACGCTGGGCTCCTGGACAGCAAGTACGAGGAAGCCGCCATGAAGGCCCTTAATCCCATCCTGGGCTACATTGCGGACGATGGGGTTGTGAACCAGGTGTCCTACGGTACCCCCATGGGCCGGGAGAGCAAGGACTTCTATAAGAAGATCCCCATTCAGCCCATGCCCTACGGCCAGGCCCTGGCCATGCTGCTGCTCATTGAGCTGCAATAGTATTTTGGTTCCTCCGCCCCCTTTTCGGGGGGCGGGGAATTCGTGCGTTTAGAGAAAAAAGAGTTGACAATTGCGAGTGGACAATGGACAATTAAAGTGTAAGGTGCCGATTGGCTTTATGCGGAAGTGTGGCAAATTGGTAATTTGGCGGGCCGTCAAAACAGGTCATTCCGAGCCAGTGCGCACACTGGCGTGGGAATCTCCATCGAATTCCAGGAAGCTTTTCGTCATACAGTCTGTTCTTTTTGTACCGTTTCCCGGAATTCATCTACGAGAAGTGGTACGTCTATCCGGGAGATTGCCACACCACTTAAGCGGACTGGTTCGCAATGACCGGGAATTCGGGTTCGCAATGACCGGGAATTCGATGGCCCGTCAAATTCCAATTTGCCGGACCGCAGAACGATACCGAGCGGGTCAGGCTGGAAACGATTACAGACCACGTTCGTCACGACCTGTCAGCGGCGACTCGCCGCCAAATTCCAATTGTCCACTGTCAATTGTCAACTGATTATGGAGGTGACCCGTCTTGATCGATATGGGCAGGCAATGGGCCGACCGGCTTCGGATCTGGTCGGAACAGTTTGATAAATTTTTTTACCGGAAGTACCGCTCCCTGGCGGTGGAATTCTTTCCCACTATGGACCGTCTTTCCCTTGCCCAGGCGGAGGCGGGCCCCTTTTCCCCGGCGCCCGTGGGGATGAGATGGGGAAAAAAGTGGGAATACGGCTGGTTTCGTACGGAGTTTACCGTCCCTCCCGAGCTGGCGGGACAGCGCCTGGTGCTTACCCTTGGCACCGCCCCGGAAATGCTGGTGTTCGTAAACGGGAAAGAAGCCGGTTCCATCGATAAACAGCACCACTATCTTACCCTGACCCGGCAGGCCCGGGCCGGAACTGCCTACCGGATTCTTGCCGAGTGCTATGCCGGCCACGGCGTCCGCAACGAGGGCGCAGGCCCGGTGGGTTTCGAAGAGGAATCCGTACCGGAGCCGCCGGAAGCCCAGGTCACGGTGGGGGATTCCGCCATCGGCATCTGGAACGAGCCGGTTTTCCAGGCGGGCATGGACTTTAGGACATTGTACAGCCTTTTAAAAAAGCTTCCCGACAGGAGCCTTAGGGCTATGAAGATCCTGGCAGGGCTGAAACAGTTTACATACCTTGCAGACTTTGAGCTGCCGGAGCCGGCGCTGACGGAAAGCATCGTAAAGGCGGACGCGGTCTTAAAACCCCTGCTTGCCTGCGAAAACGGCTCCACCGCCCCGGAATTTACGGTTTTCGGCCAGTCCCACTTAGACCTTGCCTGGCTGTGGCCGGAGGCGGAAACCATGCGCAAGACCGCGCGGACATACACGAATCAGCTGGCCCTGATGGAAGAATACCCGGACTACCGGTTTCTTCTGTGCGAGCCGCCCATTCTGGAATACTTGAAGCAGTGGTACCCCGGTGTGTTTGACCGGGTAAAGGCGGGAGTCCGGGCGGGGAAATTCTACCCCGACGGCGCTGTCTGGGTGGAGTCGGATACCAATATCCCCTCCGGCGAGAGCCTCATCCGCCAGACGGTGTGGGGAAAACGGTGGTACCGCCGGGAGCTGGACACGGACAGCCGGATGGCCTGGATGCCGGATACCTTCGGCTTCTCCGCCGCCCTGCCCCAGATCCTCAAAAAGTGCGGCGTACCCTATTTTGCCACCCAGAAGCTTCTGCGCCAGGACCCGGAGGCGGACCCCTTCCCCTATAACCTGTTCTGGTGGGAGGGCCTGGACGGCAGCCGGGTGATGGCTCACATTTATAAGAAAAACAACGCGGTGTTCCGCCCGGAGGATTTGATTACCCGCTGGGAGGAAGACCGGATTCAGACGGAAAATATAGATGGCATGCTCTTTCCCTACGGCTACGGGGACGGGGGCGGCGGCCCCACCCGGGAGATGGTGGAATCGGCCCAGCGCTGCCGGGATCTGGAGGGCGCCCCCCGGTGCCGTATGGAAAGCCCGGAAGCGTTCTTTGACCGGCAGGAAAACGTGGAAAATGTATATAGCGGCGAACTGTACCTTGCCTGGCACCGGGGGACATTGACCGCCCAGGCGGAAACCAAGCGGGGGATCCGGAAAGGGGAGGTTGCCCTGAAGCTGGCTGAGTACCATGCGGCCCGGGGAATGCTCCTGGGAAAGCCTGCGGACAGGGAACGGCTGGACGAATTGTGGAAGACATTGCTTTTCCAGCAGTTTCACGACATTGCCGCGGGGGCGGGTATCCGCCGGGTCCACGCCGAAGCCGTGGCGGCCCTGGAAAGGGTCATCCAAGGGGCCGAGGCGCTGACTGCGGAAGCTCTGGGTACCCCCGGGGAAACCCGGATGGTCTATAACCACCTTTGCTGGGACCGGACCTACCGGGGGCACACCATCCCCGCCCAGGGCTGCCGCCTGGTGGGAAAGGATCCCGGGTGGACAGGCTTTGCCCGGGCCTATACCGACGGGGACTGCTTTGTGTTGGAAAATCCTAACCTTACCTGCCGGATTAACGCCCTGGGAGAGCTTGTCAGCCTGCGCATTGCCGGAGAAAGCAAGGAGTTCCTGTCCGGGCCGGGAAATAAGCTTCTCATGTTCAAGGATGTGAATACCTGCTACGACGCCTGGGAGCTGGGGAGCATGTACGAAAACCTGCCCGTCCCCCTGGAGGGCCCTGCAAACATCGAAATATGCCAGGAGGAAGACGGGGCGGCCCTCCTGGTTAAGAGGACCCTCCACAACTCCCTTTGGAAACAGAAAATTTTCCTGGGCCACGACGCGAAACGTCTGGACTTCATCACAGAGCTAAACTGGAATGAGCGGCACAAGCTGCTGAAAACGGCCTTCCCAGTGGCGGTTTATGCCCGGGATGCCGTCCAGGAGATCCAGTTCGGTTACCTCCGCCGTCCCACCCACCGGTCCCGGCAGCATGATCGGGACCAGTACGAGGTGTGCAACCACCGCTATACCGCGGTGTACGACGGCGGCGCCGGGGCGGCGGTGCTCAATGACTGCAAGTATGGGGTCAGCGCCCAGGGGAGCGAAATTCGCCTGTCCCTGATGCGTGCCCCTCTGATGCCGGATATGCAGGCGGACCAGGGGGTCCACCATTTTACCTATTCTATCTACCCGTTTCTGGGCGCTTTCGCGGACAGCGGTACGGTGCGCCAGGCGGCAGAGCTGAATGAACCCCTGCAGTTCGGCAGCCCGGAAGTGCCCCCCGCGTGGACGGGCCCCATCTTCCTGCCGGAGGCGGAAAACATCCTCGTGGACACGGTGAAGCCTGCGGACACGGTGCCCGGGGCAATTCTCGTGCGGGTCTACGAGGCCATGGGCCGGGAGACGGTAACCCCCGTCCGGGTGTCGGACCGGGTGAAAAAAGCAACCGAAACGGACATGCTGGAAGAAAATCCCCTTTCCCGGGCGCTTCCCCTGTCTCTGCATTTCGGCCCCTTTGAAATCAAGACACTGCTTTTGCATCTGTAAGGGAGGGCATCGTATGTACTGGATGGGAATTGACTTTGGCGGCACCAGCATTGCCGCGGGGCTGGTGGATGAAACCAAAACCATTATCGACCGGGTCAGCGTAAAGACCCGGGTGCCCCGGCCCATTGAAGAAATGGCCGACGACATGGCGGAAATGGTTTGCACGCTGCTGGCGCGAAATGGGTTGAGCAAGGCTGACCTCCGCTTTGTGGGCGTGGGGGTTCCCTGCACCGCCAACGAGGAAACCGGGCACATGGAGGATGCCAACAATTTAGGCTTTGACGATGTGGCCTTTGTCCCCCTGCTGGAAGAAAAGCTGGGCCTGCCTGTGCGTATCGGCAACGATGCCAACGCCGCCGCCTGGGGAGAGTATGTGGCGGGGGATTACCCGGAAAGCTCCATGCTCATGGTGACCTTGGGCACCGGAATCGGCGGCGGCATCATTCTGAACCGGAAGCTCTGGTCGGGGTACAACTTTGCTGCCGGGGAGTTTGGGCACATGACCCTCTGCATGGACGGGGTGCCCTGCACCTGCGGCCGCCGGGGCTGCTTCGAGGCCTACGGCTCCGCCACCGCCCTCATTGCTCAAGCAAGGCACCGGATGGCGGCAGATAAAAACACGATCCTGTGGCAGCTGTGCGGGGGCGACCCCATGCAGGTGGAGGCCAAAACCGTCTTTGACGGGGCCTGGGCCGGAGACGCAGCCTGTATGGCTCTGGTGGACCGGTATACCGATTACCTGGCCGAGGGGATCGCCAGCCTGATCAATATTTTCCAGCCCGCCCTGGTGTGTGTGGGCGGCGGTGTCAGCCGGGCGGGGGACAAGCTGCTCACCCCCCTGCGGAAAAAGACGGCGGAAAAGATCTACTCCCGGAACGCGGGACGTAACGCCCGGATCGTCCTGGCCCAGCTGGGCAACGACGCGGGAATCCTGGGTGCGGCCCTGCTGGGAGAAGACAGTTGACACCCGGGGCATTTGCGGTATAATGCGTAGGAGAATATCGAAAAATAGTATTTTTTAAGAGCTGATTCGATGAGTGGTAAAGTGGTGGACGAAGGACAGGGCTCCCCTGTGTAAGGGGAGCTGTCAGCGAAGCTGACTGAGGGGTTGTAATGGCAGACTTCCCGGTGTGCCCATCGTCCGAACGTACCATGTCCGTTCTGCCCCCATTTTGCCGAGGTGCCGTCAAAACCGGAAGATTCTACCGCAAAGTCGTTTCCGCGAACCTTTTCGCCGATACACTTCCAAAGTCGAAAGATTGTACCGCACAATCCCTCAGTCGCTTCGCGACAGCTCCCTTTACACAAGGGAGCCCTTGGTGCGTCCCATTTTCTGCCCGCGATCCATTCATCGGGATACACAGCGACACCTTAACTGTCAACTTTCCACTGTCAATTATCAAACATGGTAAGGAGTAACTCAGCATGAAAGCACATTATGATCTAATGGTCCGGGGGATCGAGGAAAAGGCGGAAC
>CAMCCS010000114.1 GCA_945873295.1 uncultured Clostridia bacterium | reverse complement strand
CCAATTTGTCTGTTTGCTGCATTAACCGATATGCACATTGTCCTATTTTTTGACAATTGTCCACGCTTGAACCCAAAACAACCAAAAGGAGGCCCGAGTTATGGCAGAATACGAGCTGGTGCGGGAGATTCAGAACCTGTGCCGGAACAATCAGATGCGGGATATTTCTTTCCAGGAGGTGGAGTGCGCCGACCCGGAAAGCTATGTCAGGGAGCTTCTGAAAGGGAAAAATGTGGAGCTTTCCTCGGACACCCGGGAGGACGGCAGCGTCACGGTCTATGCCTCCTGCGACGGTCTGACGCAGAAGTTCATCTTTTCCCCAATTTGAAAAATTTTCCTGACAGCAGCCTGCTTGCGGCGGATTTTTCCGCCGCAAATTTCGTTTTTTGTGCTATTGCTATTACCGATTAAATGTGCTATAATTGCTCCGTTTCGGCCTGCTGATTTTGACAGGTTTTGGAAGTAAGGAGGGAAACATGGTTTTTGGAAAGTATATCAATCGCTACTATTGGAAGTACGCACCGCTTCTGCTGGTGGGACTGGCGGCACTGATTGCCGTGGATTACCTCCAGCTGGAGATCCCGGCTCTGTACCAGATGGTTATTAACGGCATCAACCAGGGCTATGTGAACATTGACGGCGTAAAAACTGCCTTTACCATGGAGGTGCTGCTGGACAGTATCTGCATGCCCATGGTGGGGATCATTCTCGCCATCGTCTTCGGCAGGTTTTTGTGGCGGGTCACCATTTTCGGCGCAGCCACCCGGATGGAGCAGGACCTGCGGGACCGGATGTTTGACCGCTGCCGTCACCTGAGCCAGGACTACTACCAGGTGAACAAGGTGGGAAACCTCATGAGCCTGTTCACCAACGACCTGGACACCATTCAGGAGTGCTTTGGCTGGGGCTTTCTCCAGCTTTTCGACGCATCCTTCCTGGGGGGCCTGGCCATCTACCGTATGCTGCAGATGGATAAGCTTCTGACCCTGCTGTCCCTCATCCCCATGGCGCTGCTCTTTGCCTGCGCCTCCGTTGTGGGAAGCGTTATGACCAAGAAATGGGACTACCGCCAGGAGTGCTTCTCCCAGCTTTCGGATTTTTCCCAGGAGAGCTTCTCCGGCATCGCCGTTGTGAAGGCCTTCGTCAAGGAGACCCGGGAGCTGCTGGCCTTTCAGGAGCTGAACCGGGAGAACGAGAAAGCAAATATTGACTACACCCGGATCAGCGTGCTGATGCGCATTCTGGTGGGAACCTTTGTCGAGAGCGTGATCTGCGTCATCCTGGGCTACGGCGGTTATCTTGTGTACCGGGGCACCTTCAACGCAGGCCAGCTTATGGAGTTCATCGGCTATTTTACCGCCATCGTCTGGCCCATTATGGCCGTGTCCGAGCTCATCGACATGACCGCCCGGGGCAAGGCCTCCGTAGGCCGGATTACTGAGCTGCTGGACGCTCCCGTCACCGTAAAGGACCGGGAGAACGCAAAGGAGTTGACCGGCGTCCGGGGCAGCATCGAGTTCCGGGACCTGTCCTTCTGCTATCCCGACGGAGAGTTTGACGCATTGGAGCATGTGTCCTTTACCATTCAGCCCGGAGAGAATATCGGCCTTGTGGGCCGTACCGGCTGCGGCAAGACCACCCTGGTGGATCTGATCCTGCGGACCTACAATGTCCCCGACGGGACGCTGTTTATTGACGGGCAGGATGTGAATGATCTTACGATCCATTCCGTCCGGGCGGCCTGCGCCTATGTACCCCAGGACAATTTCCTGTTCTCGGACACCATTGAAAATAATATTTCCTTCGGCTCTGAGCGGCGCAGCACCGCGGCGGTGGTCCGGGCGGCGGAGCTTGCCGATGTCCACAGCAATATCGCCGAGTTCCAGAAGGGCTACCAGACGGTGCTGGGAGAGCGGGGCGTCACCGTGTCCGGCGGCCAGAAGCAGCGGATCTCCATTGCCCGGGCCCTCATGAAGGACGCACCCATCCTGATCCTGGACGACTCGGTCTCCGCCGTGGATACCAAGACGGAGCGGGCCATCCTGGATAACCTCCGGTCTTCCCGCCAGGGAAAGACCACCATCCTCATTGCCCACAGAATTTCCACCATCGAGCGGATGGACAAGATCCTCTTTATGGACGGAGGCACCGTGGCGGCCTTTGGCTCCCACGAGACCCTGTACGAAACCAACGCCGAATACCGGAAAATGGTGGACCTGCAGCGGCTGGAGGAGGAAGGAGGGGAGCGCAATGACTGAGTATCTTCCCCTGATTATCGTCTGCGCCGTGATCGGCGCCTTTACGGTGGTGTTCCTGGGGGCCTACATTGTTGTGCTGTGCCGCCGGACGAAAAACGCCGCCGGTGAACGGCATATGGCGGATATGGAGATCGTAAAGCGGCTCCTAAAGTACGCCGTCCCCTATAAAAAGGAATTTGTACTGGTATTTGTCGTCATGCTGGTGTCCATCGCCTACGATGTGGTCTCTCCGCTGCTGGTGGGCAAAATTCAGGGCATCATCAAGGGAAATTTCGCCCTGCCGGAGCTGTACCGGATGGTGGCGGTGTACGCGGGCATTCTGGTGATGTCCATGGTCTGCACCTATTTTCAGGCCATGATCCTCCAGGAGGTGGGCCAGAAGATCCTGTCCCAGCTCCGGCTGGACATCTTCAGCCGTATCGAAAGCCTTTCCCACGAGCAGTTGAACCAGATTCCCGTGGGCAAGCTGGTGACCCGGGTGAGTAACGACCCCAACGCCATCAGCTACCTGTTTACCAACATTCTGGTAACACTGGTCAAGAACACCATGGTGATCTTCGGTGTGCTGGGGGCCATGCTGGTGCTCAACTACGCCCTGACCCTGATGGTGCTGTGCTTTGTGCCCTTCCTGATTCTCTTTACCATCGTATTCCAGAAATTTTCCCGGACGGTCCACCGGAAGGTGAACAACGCCCGGACCGATGTAAATACCTATCTGTCGGAAAACCTGTCCGGCATGAAGATCACCCAGATCTTCAACCGGGAGGATCAGAAGATGGAGGAATTTGTGGGCAAGAGCCGGACCCTTGCCAGGAGCAAGTACCAGCGGATGTTTGTCTTCGGCATTTTCCGGCCCATGGTGTACATGCTCTTTGTCACCTCCAACCTGTTCCTGTTCTACATTGGATGCCGTGGCTACATTCAGGATACCACTTTCCTGGGACAGGTCATCACCAGTGAGATTGTCGTGTCCTTCTACATGTATATTTCCAAGTTCTTTAACCCCATCCAGACCTTGGCGGAGCAGTTCGATATGCTGCAGCAGTCCTTTGCCTCCGCGGAGAAGATCTTCACCATTCTGGACATGGTGCCGGAAATTGTGGATGAACCGGATGCGGTGGAGCTGGACGAGATCAAGGGCGAAATTGAGTTTAAGGATGTGTGGTTTGCCTACAAGCCCGGCGAGTGGGTCCTCAAGGGGGTCTCGTTCCACGTCTATCCCAAGCAGACCGTGGCCTTTGTGGGCTCCACCGGCTCCGGAAAGACCACCATCCTCTCCCTTATCACCCGCAATTACGACATCCAGAAGGGCCAGATCCTCATTGACGGCATTGATGTGCGGCATATTAAGATCGCATCCCTGCGGCGGCACTTCGGGCAGATGCTCCAGGATGTGTTCCTGTTTGCCGGAGACATCCGCAGCAACATCCTGCTGCGCTCCGAGGGGATCTCCGACGACCAGGTCTGGGAGGCGGCCCGGTATGTGAACGCCGACAGCTTCATTTCCCGGCTGGATAAGGGCCTGGACGAGCCGGTACGGGAACGGGGCAACAACTTCTCCGCCGGTCAGCGGCAGCTACTGAGCTTTGCCCGGACCATCATCCACAAGCCCGCCGTCATGATCCTGGACGAAGCCACCGCCAACATCGACACGGAAACCGAGCTGCTGATCCAGGATTCTCTGGAAAAGATGAAGAACATCGGCACCATGCTGATCGTTGCCCACCGCCTGAGTACCATCCAGCACGCGGACAATATTATCCTCCTGTCCCACGGCGTCATTTGTGAGCAGGGCACCCATCAGGAGCTGCTGCACCGGAAGGGCCGGTACTACCAGCTCTACACCCTGCAGTATCAGAAGCAGCAGCTTACCAAAGGAACCAATTAACAAACAGCGGCCCCGGAATTTTCCGGGGCCGCTGTTTGTTAATTGACAATGCGAATCAAGAGTTGAACGGCCCAATTATGCGGTCATTCCGAAAAAGTAGCGCACTACTTTCGTGGGAATCTCCATCGTATTCGAGGCTGCACACCTCTAACCAGGAGATTGCCACACCAGTGACATCGGTCACTGGTTCGCAATGACACTATTTTGGAACGTTTTACAGCTTTTCTCCCTCATTTTTATCTGTTTCAACTATTGATTCGCATTGACAGTTATTATGCCGGTGCTGCCAGCTTCTGACGCCAGTAATTCCGGAAGACCAGGAACTCCGCCAGGATTCCCACAGGGATGGCTGCAAAAATATCCACTACGCTGTGCTGCTTGACAAAGGCAACGGAAATGCAGATGAAGAATACCAGCACCGTGATGAAGACCTTGACCGCCCGGGAAGCGTCCTTCTTTTTGAGCCAGGTGGAGGCGATGCCCAGGGAGTAGGCCACGTGCAGCGACGGGCATACACCGGTGCTGGTGTCCACGGTATAGATGAAAGCCATGAGCCGGGTGAGGAAATTGTCCCGGGAGAATGTTTCGGGCCGCAAGTCCTGCCGGCTGGGCAGGAGAATGTAGATTGTCATGGCGACCGCCTGGGTGATGATGATGTAGGTCTGCAGGCTTTTGAAGCTCTGCACATCATAGAGTAGGAAATACCCCAGGGATATTACGATCAGCACATACCAGGATACATAGAAGATCAGGAAAAATTCATTGAAGGGAATGAGATCGTCCAGCCGGCAGTGGACGGGATAGCACCGCTCCGGCGGAATGAAGTTTTCTGTCAGGAAGTACAGCAGAAAATAGCCGACCCATCCCAGAAGCAGGAACAAATGGGAATATTCCGGGGCGCGGATATTGCTTAAGCGCAGCTTTCTGTAATCAACCACAGGTTTTTTCATGGTCAGGATTCACCTCGCAGGGGATGTTTTTGGGATAAAGATGCTTGGGCATGTTTTCGTAGGGGACGACGGTGTGCTCGGGAAGGCTCTCGGCAATGGCAGTGATGGCCCGGGCCATTTCCGCACAGATCCGCTTCCGTTCGTCGGCAATGGGGGCCTCCGGGTCAAATACCACGGGGGTGCCGATGTGCAGCTGCCTGAGGGCCGGAGCCAGGTACATGGGCACAAAGGCGGCCCGCTTGCCAGTGCGCTTGTAATAAAGCTTTGCCACGTCCACAAAGTTTTCCTGGAACGCATAGAGAATCTGGTTCCGTTTTTCCAGCTTCTCCGGGAAAATGATCACGTCCACACCCTCTTCCAGGGCCTTGACCGTCTGCCGGAAGGTGGAGATCACCCGGTTGTC
>CAMCCS010000113.1 GCA_945873295.1 uncultured Clostridia bacterium | reverse complement strand
AGCAGCCTGGAAACCGGCTCCTGGGGCCTGAGCTTCCGGCAGGAGGGTGCGCCCCCGGTGGGAAACGCGGGGCAGGATCAGCTGCGGCGGTACAACGCCGCCTATCTGGGAGACACCACTCAAAAGGTGCTGTTCCTCACCTTTGACGCGGGGTACGAAAACGGCTGCACCGAAAGAATCCTGGACACCCTGAAAAAGCACAATGTGAAGGCCGCGTTCTTTCTGGTGGGCAATTATATAGAGCGGAACGGGGACCTGGTCCGCCGGATGGTCCAGGAGGGACACACCGTGGGAAACCACACCATGCACCACTACGACATGAGCCGGATCCAGGATCCGCAGGCCTTTGCCAAGGAGCTTACCGATCTGGAAGCCCTGTTCCAGGAAACCACCGGCCAGGCGCTTCCCAAATACTACCGGCCGCCCCAGGGGATTTACAGCGAGAAGAATCTGGAAATGGCGAAGGAACTGGGCTACAAAACCGTATTCTGGAGCCTTGCCTATGTGGACTGGAAAAACGACGACCAGCCGGACCCGGATGCGTCCCTGGCAAAGCTTCTGAAGCGCACCCACAACGGCGCCGTGGTGCTGCTCCACTCCACCTCCCAGACCAACGCAAAAATATTGGATACGCTTCTGACCCGTTGGGAGGAAGCGGGGTACACCTTCGGCACCCTCGACGACCTGTTCCCGGGAAGCGAGGGCGTCAGTCAATAAAAAGCAGTCAGCATCGGGAAAGCTTTTCCGATGCTGACTGCCTTTTTATTCATTTCCTGGCTTCGCAGCGACACGTTAAATTGGAATTCATCGAATTCCCTGTCATTGCGAGTCAGTGACCGACGTCACTGGCGTGGCAATCTCCATCGATAGAAGAAAGTGGTCTCGATTACGAGGGAGATTCCCACACCACTTAAGCGGACTGGTTCGGAATGACAATGTTATTCGATGCCCTGACTTCCCTCGCCAAATACCAATTTACTGTACCACAGAACGATACCGAGCGGGTCAGGGTGGGAACGAAAACAGACCACGTTCGTCACGCCTTGGCTGTCGGCCCTGCCGACAAATTCCAATTTGCCGCCGGGTTATGCTTTCATCCCATCCTCCCCCAGGGCCTTGACATAGCCGGTGCCGTACTGGACGCACCGGGAGACACGGCTGAGGGTGGCGGAGGAAATATCGGCGTCCCCGATAACCTGGGTATAGGTCTTTCCCTGGAGCAGAAGCCGGGCGGCATAGATCCGCTCGGCCATTTTTTCCACTTCCTTTTTGGTGCACAGGTCGTCCAACAGGGCTTCGCAGTCCTCCACCGACTGCACATTCACAAGAATCTGATACAGGTCACGGATCTTTTCCTGGCTCGTCATGGCATTGCCTCCCCAAATTGACCGGCAGAGCGTAAAAACGCCCTGGCCTTGTCGGATTTCGGATGGTCAAAGACCTCCTCGGGGGTGCCCATTTCGGCAATCACCCCATCTGCCATATAGATTACCACATCTGCCACCTGTTTTGCAAATGCCATTTCATGCGTGACCACGATCATGGTGCGGTTTCCGTCCTTGAGGCCCCGGATGACCCGCAGCACCTCCCCGGTCAGCTCCGGGTCCAGAGCGCTGGTGGGCTCGTCAAAGCACAGCACCTCCGGACGGAGGGCCAGGGCTCTGGCTATGGCGGTGCGCTGCTGCTGGCCACCGGAGAGCTGGTAGGGATAGGCCCCGCATTTGTCCGCCAGACCCACCTGGGAAAGGAGCTCCCGGGAGCGCCGGTCAATCTCCTCCTTGGTTCCCAGCTTCAGAAGCCCCGGGGCCAGAGAAACATTTTCCAGGGCAGTATACTGGGGGAACAGGTTAAAGTTCTGAAACACAAGCCCGAACCGCAGACGGTTTTTCCGAAGCTGGTTCTCATCCGTCCGCAGAAGCTCCTCCCCGTCCAGGAGAATCTGGCCAGCATCCGGGGTTTCCAGGAAGTTGAGACACCTGAGCAGCGTGGTCTTGCCGCTGCCGGAGGAACCGATGATCGCCAGCACCTGGCCGCTTTCCAGCGTGAAGCTCACACCCCGGAGCACCTCCGTGCCGCCGAAGCCCTTTTGCAGATTTTTTACTTCCAATCTCGGCATAGCTTACCCTCTGTAATAGTTCAGTTTCTCTTCCAGTCTGCCGAACAGCAGCGTGAGAAGTCCGCTGAACAACAGATAGAAAGCGCCGGTGTAGAACATGGGCCAGATCAGGCCGTCGCTTTTGATGAACGCCTGGCCCCGCCACATGATCTCGTACACGGATATGGTCCGGGCCAGGGCCGTATCCTTGACCAGGGTGATGATCTCCCCCGCCATGGGGGGCAGAATCCGCTTCACCATCTGCAGCAGCACAACCCGGAAGAAAATCTGGCTTTTGGTCATGCCCAGCACCTGCCCGGCCTCATACTGCCCCTGGGGGATGCTCTCGATGCCGCCCCGGTAAATCTCCGAAAAATAACAGGCATAATTTATGGAAAACGCCAGCAGCGCCGCCTGGAACCGGTCCATGGCAGGCAGCCCGAAGAGCAGGCCCGGTCCGAAGAACACCAGAATCAGCTGGAGCATCAGGGGCGTGCCCCGGATAACCCACACGAACACCCGCACCGTAAGCCGCAGGGGGGTAAACCGGCTCATGGACCCGAAGCACACCACAAGCCCCAGAGGAATGGAGATCACCAGGGTCAGGGCGAACAGCCGCAGGGTCTGCCCGAAGCCCCCCAGCAGCTCCAGCGTGACCCGGAAGAACATTTCCATCTTACTTTACCAGGGTCAGTTCGTACTTGGCAGCCAGGGCATCCAGAGTGCCGTCTTTCATCATTTCCGCCATCAGCTCGTTAAACTTGGGGGCAATGTCGGAATCCTTCCGGAAGCCCACGCCGTATTCCTCGCTGGTAAGCTCCAGAACGCCGCCCAGGCTTTCATAGCTGGTGCCCGCGCCGGTCATGGCGTTAGCCATGGTAATATCGATGACACAGGCATCGGCGGTGCCCGCTTTCACTTCCATCAGGGCCCCTGCCTGATCGCCGGTCTCCACATAGCCCGTGATTCCCAGATCATCCAGCGCCTGGGCACCGGCGGAGGACTTTTCCACCGCGAATTTCAGCCCCTTGATGCTGTCCGCGTCGGGGTAATCCGAAGCCTTGGAGGTGTCCATCACAACCACCTGTGCGTTCTTCACGTAGGGGTTGGAGCAGGCGGTGTTCTTCAACACCTCGTCGGTAATGGTCATGCCGTTCCAGATGCAGTCAATGTTTTTGGCGTCCAGCTCCAGGAACTTGCTGTCCCAGTCGGCAAGCTCAAAAAACTCCACCTTGACACCCAGCTTTTCCCCGATCAGACGGCCAAACTCCGCGTCAAAGCCGGTCCACTCGCCGCTGTCATCCTTATAGTCCATGGGAGCGTAA
Organism: uncultured Clostridia bacterium; assembly: GCA_945873295.1. Lineage (GTDB taxonomy): Bacteria > Bacillota > Clostridia > Oscillospirales > Oscillospiraceae > Faecousia. Next base: position 2,110 of record CAMCCS010000113.1, on the reverse strand, counting down.
TCGGTAATGCCGACAATCAGGGTTCCCTTTTCCTGGACATAGGTCAGATCGGATGTGGCATCCGTCTTCTTGCCGCAGCCGGCAAGGAGCAGCATTGCAATCAGCAGTACAGCAATAATCTTTTTCATAATGAGTTCCTCTCTTTCTGCCCGCGGTACGCGGGAGTTTACTTTCAATTTTTGGCGGGAACCGGCTCCGTTTGCTCCCCGGTTCCGATCCCTGTTGTCCGCATTATACTTTAATACGCTAAAGTTGTAAAGTACTTTTTTCAAAAAAATGGAGATTTGTAGCTTTCCCCAAATCTCCTGTTTCCTCAAAAAGAGAGTTTCTTCATTCTTCACAAATCCCGTGCCCTACTCCGGTGCAGTTTTTGGTTCACGGGTGGATGCGTACACAATGGCAGCGCAGTCACCGGACGCATACCACCCAACAATCTTCAAAAATCAGCCACTGTCCACGCCGGTCATGGGCAGAAATTGGTTTTCCAGCTCCAAATCCATCACATTCCCGTCGAACCACATATGGTATACACAGGAATCTTTCTCGAAGAACGTATGGGAAAAAACGTGTTTTTCTTCTGTGTCTTCCTCATGCCGCGTGAGATTGACACAAACGATGGGTTTCTTTTCTCCCCAATGGGATGCGATGAATTCAATGTCATTTGTTTTGTGGAAATCATTCTGCAAATACAGCATGATGTTTTTGGAACCGCTGTCTTTCAGGTCCCTGCGTTTTAGCCCGGTGACTTCGATCCCTCCGACAACCGCGCTGTCTTCCAGCCGGACAATGGAACAGTTTTTATCCGTCACATCGGAAACGGTATATCCATCCGGCAGTTCAAAGGAAAAATCGCCCTTTTCCAGTGCAGCCGTCCTGTCCGCGCAGCCGCACAAAATAACTGCCAGCACAGCGGCGGCAATGAATTGCTTTCCTTTCAACATGGTGTGCTCCTTTCAATATGTATTATTGTTTTACATCCGTGCCACACAGTATCAGGAACGCAGCCGGTTAAACGGGCTGCCCCGTACCGCTTTAGCTTATGCGCATATCGGTTTTATTCAGCTGCCCGATAAATTGGAATTTGCCCGCAGGGCGGGCGGCCAAGTCGTGCGCAAGATATGTGTAGTCGTTTCTGCCCTGCGCCGCTCGGTATCGTTCCGTGGTGCGGTAGCGGGGTGTCGACTTCCCGGTCATTGCGAACCAGTCCGCTTTCCTGGTGTGGCAATCCCCCTCGATTTTCCGAATCACCATCGTCTGCCTCTGTAGGGGCGCTCATTGAGCGCCCGGCAGGAAAAGTTTCCATATTCGCATTTCTTTCGGCGAAATGGTTCCATTTGACGTGAATTTACGCCGGAATTCGGCGCGTTTTCGCGGGCGGTCAATGACCGCCCCTACGAATGGATGACGATAGATAGCCCGAAATTCGATGGAGATTCCCACGAAAGTAGTGCGCTACTTTATCGGAATGACACGTTCTGGCGGTGCGCCAAATTCCAATTTATCGTTTTGCTGCGTTAAACCGATAAGCACATTATCTTATATCTCGTATCTTATATCTCCTATTGCCCTGCCGGCCGGTCACAGGAGGCTATACTGTACCGTGGCGACGGTATCGTCTTCCAGGAGGATGGTCAGCTTTTCCTCGCCCCGGGTAACGACGCAGGCATTGCCGGAAAATTCGCCGTAAGCCTGCTCCACCTGCTCCCGGGGGGCGCCGATGGAAATTCCCTCCGGAGTGTGGAGCTTATCCCCGGAAAACCACCAACCCAGAATCCGGTCCCCGTCCTTGGCCGGGTAAGTCCGCAGGTAAAAAGCGCCAAAGTCGTAGGTCTTTTCCGTTCCCGCAAAGGCGCAGCTGGCGGTCTCCGTATAGCCGTAGGGCGCGCCCAGAGTTTCCAGAGCGCTCTTTGCGGGCGCGTCCAGAGTCAGGGTCGTCTCCCCTGCCGCCACGGAGAAATGCTTCTCACCCGTTTCCCCGGAGGCGCCGCATCCGGCAAGGAGCATGGACAGGATACACACAATCAGAACAATTCGTTTCATAGTCTTTTTCCTCCCAATCAGGACGCGCTGCGTCCGGCTGTCTGCAGCTCCGTCAGGTCGATCCGGCAGC
>CAMCCS010000112.1 GCA_945873295.1 uncultured Clostridia bacterium | reverse complement strand
GTATGGCGGGATTACCGCACGTCCTTGTTGGCCTTTCCGGCCTTCTTCTCAGCCTTGGCCTTTGCCTTGGCCTCCTGGGCTTTCTTAGCCTGGGCCTTGGCAGCCTCGTCGGCGGTGTCGTTGGAGGAAATCGCCCACTTGGCAATCTCGATACGGACCTGGTCCGCACCGGTCTCCAGAACGACCCGGTCTTCCTTAACGTGAACCACAGTGCCCATAATGCCGCCAATGGTGGTAATCCGGTCTCCGGTCTTCACGGCGGAGCGCATTTCCTCGGCTTCCTTCTTCCGCTTGTTCTCAGGACGGATCAGCATAAAGTAGAAAACGGCAAGCATCAGCACCAGCATAATAACTGTGCTGCCCAGGCCGGCGCCGGAAGCGGCGGTGGTGGTCAGAAAATTCTGCATTGGAAAAACCCCTTTTTTGTTTGATATGGTCTATTATATCATTCCGTTGGCAAATTGCAAGAAGTATTTCTTCTGCCCGTCCTTATATTCTTCTTCCCAGCTTCTCGGAATACTCCCTGCGGAATTCAGAGAAGGTGCCCGCGTCCAGAGCGTCCCGGATGCGCTGCATGAGATTGTTGTAGAAATACAGGTTGTGCATCACACTCAGGCGCATGGCAAGCATTTCCTCCGCCACGAACAGATGCCGCAGATAGGCCCGGGAGTAACGGCGGCACACCGGGCAATCACACTGGGGATCGATGGGCCGTTCATCTAATTGGTACTTGGCGTTTTTCAGATTGATGGCGCCCTCCCAGGTGAAGAGTCTTGCATGGCGGGCGTTCCGGGCGGGCATGACGCAGTCAAAGAAATCCACGCCCCGGGCCACGGCCTCGATAATATTGCTGGGCGTGCCCACACCCATCAGGTACCTGGGCCGGTCCTGGGGCATAAAAGGCTCCACCGCGTCGATAATGTCGTACATCTCCTGGGTGCTCTCGCCCACAGCCAGTCCGCCGATGGCGTACCCCGGAAGGTCCAGCTCCCGGATCCGCTGCATGTGCTCCACCCGGATGTCAGCATAGGTGCCGCCCTGGTTGATACCCCAGAGCTGCTGGGTGGGGTTTACGGTTCCCGGAAGGGCGTTCAGGCGGGCGTTTTCCGCCTTGCACCGGGCAAGCCACCGGTAGGTTCGGTCCGTACTTTTCTGCACATAATCCCGGGGGGCGGGGTTTTCAATGCACTCATCAAAGGCCATGCAGATGTCCGAACCAAGATTGGACTGGATCTGCATGCTTTCCTCCGGCCCCATGAAGATCCGGCGGCCGTCGATATGGGAGGCAAAGTACACGCCTTCCTCCTTGATCCGCCGCAGAGAGGCCAGGGAGAACACCTGAAAGCCGCCGGAGTCCGTAAGAATGGGGCCGTCCCAGGTCATGAATTTATGCAGGCCGCCCATTTCCCGGATCAAGGTATCCGTAGGCCGCAGATGGAGGTGGTAGGTGTTCGACAGCTCCACCTGACAGCCGATGTCCTTTAAGTCCTTGGCGCTCAGCGCACCTTTGATGGCCCCCTGGGTGCCCACATTCATAAATACCGGAGTCTGCACGCTTCCGTGGGCGCAGGTAAATACGCCCCGGCGGGCTCTGCCTTCCGTTTTCAGCAGTTCAAACATAGGTTACCTCGCTTTTTCTGGATTGTAGAGGATATAGAGCCTGACCTGCTCCGTTGTCCCAAGCCGGGTTTCGTGGGCCACTTTTTTCAAAAAGCGAAATCCGCACTTTTCGATCACCCGGCGGGACTGGCGGTTCCAGTCATAATGTCCGCAGAGCAGGTAGTCAAAGCCCAGCACCGAAAAGCAGTAATCAATGACCGCCTTTACCGCTTCTGGCATGAGTCCCCGGCCCCAGTAATCCTTACTGAGTACATAACCGATTTCCCGGCCCTGCAATTCCTCCGGGATGTCCAAGCCTTCATCCTTGGCTTCCAGACCCAGGGAGCCGATGACCTTGCCGCTGTCTTTCAGTTCCAGGGCAAAGGTTTTCTTATCCCGGATAAAACCGTCCAGAATCGCTTGGGATTTTTCTATGGATTCATGGGGATGCCACCCAGCCATCTGCCCTACACCGTCCACACGGGCATATTCATAAAAGTCATCAAGATCCTCCTGACGCCATGGGCGCAGGATCAGCCGGTCCGTTTCAATCCGGATATTCGTCACATCTACAGGTGCGTTCATAATCTGTTCCTCACTGAATAAACATGGCATCGCCGAAGGAGAAGAAGCGGTAGCGCTCCTTTACGGCTGCCTCATAAGCGTTCAGCACATGCTCCCGCCCGGCAAAGGCGGAAACCAGCATCACAAGGGTGCTCTCCGGCAGGTGGAAGTTCGTGATAAGGGCATCCATGGCCCGGAAATGATAGCCGGGGTAGATGAATATTTCCGTCCATTTGGAGCCTGCCCGGAAAGAACCATCCGCGGAAGCCAAAGATTCCAGGGTGCGGCAGGAGGTAGTGCCCACGCAGACAATCCGCCCACCGTTCCTTCTCGTTTCGTTCAAAATCTCGGCGGTTTCCTCGCTCATCATACACAGCTCCGCGTGCATATGGTGGTCCGTAATTTCCTCCGCTTTCACCGGGCGGAAGGTACCCAGGCCCACATGCAGGGTGACAAAAGCCGTTTTTACCCCCTTGGCCCGGATTTTATCCAGAAGTTCCTGGGTAAAATGCAGTCCGGCTGTGGGTGCGGCGGCAGACCCAACCTCCCGGGAATACACGGTCTGATACCGCTCCTGGTCGGACAGCTCCGCCTTGATGTAGGGCGGCAGGGGCATTTTTCCCAGCCGGTCCAGGATTTCCAGGAAAATTCCCTGGTAGTGAAACTCCACCACCCGATTTCCGTCCTCCTGAACCTGACGGACTGTGGCGGTAAGCTCCCCGTCCCCAAAGGTGACCGTACTTCCCGGCTGCATCTTCCTGCCGGGCTTTACCAGGCACTCCCAGCACTTGTCCCCCAGGTCCCGCAGAAGCAGAACCTCTACTACGCCGCCGGTGGGCCGGTGGCCCAGAAGCCGGGCGGGGAGTACCCGGGAGTCGTTCATCACTAAGCAATCCCCGGGGTTCAGATAGTCGATAATATTATAAAAATGATCGTGACGGATCGCGCCGCTTTGGCGGTCCAGCACCATCAGGCGGGAAGCGTCCCGCCGCTCCAGGGGTGTCTGGGCAATCAGCTCCTGGGGCAGATCATAGTAAAAATCATGGGTCTTCACACCGCATTCCTCCGCATTTTAGTCCATTCAGTATAACCGATTTCCCGGAAAAAAGCAACAGACAAAACGGTCCCGGCGCGCATAGACTGGCGTGGAGGTATCAGCCTATGAAAAAACCTGTTTTTACCGGGGCGTGTACAGCCCTGGTCACTCCTTTTCTGGGAGAAGCCGTCAATTATCCCATGCTGGATCAGCTCCTGCGCCGGCAGCTGGAGGCAGGAATCCAAGCCGTGGTCCTGTGCGGCACCACGGGGGAATCCGCAACCCTTTCCGACGCGGAAAAGCTGGCAATCATCCGAAGAGCCCGCAGCTTTCTAAGGGACCGGTGCACCATCATTGCCGGAACCGGTTCCAATGACACGGACCATGCGGTCAGCCTGAGCCGTCTTGCCCAGGAGGCAGGCGCGGATGCCCTGCTGGTGGTGACACCCTACTACAATAAAGCCACGCCGGAGGGCCTCGTGGTCCACTACAGTGCCGTTGCCGCAGCGGTACATATCCCTGTGATTGTGTACAACGTTCCCTCCCGCACCGGTTTGGATGTTCCCGTGGAGGTATGCCGGGAGCTTGCCCGGATCCCCAATATCGCGGGGATCAAGGAAGCTTCCCCGGACATTTCCAAGATCGCAAGGCTCCGGGCGGAATGCCCGCCGGAATTTGCCGTTTGGAGCGGCAATGACGACCAGGCCGCTGCGGTAATGGCCCTGGGCGGGGCGGGGGTGATCTCCGTTGTCTCCAACCTTTTCCCAGAGGAAGTGCAGGCTATGGCCATGGCGGCCCTTGACGGGGACTTTGACACCGCTTCTGATTTGCAGCTGAAGCTTCTTCCTCTGATCCGGGCCCTGTTCCGGGAAGTCAATCCCATTCCGGTGAAAGCCGCCATGAAGCGACTGGGCTATGACTGCGGCATTTGCCGCCTGCCTCTGACACCCCCCTCCCGGGAAACGGTAGAAATCCTGAAAAAACTGTTGCCGGAAGATTGATTCGGTGCTATAGTGGGGTAAATACAAAAGAGGCGGTGTACTATGAAATACATTCTCATCGGCGCAGGCTCCCGGGGCATGACCTACGGTGCCTGGGCGGCAGAACATGGAATCGAGATTGCGGCAGTAGCGGAAAAGCGGCCTGACCGGCTGGCGGATGCGGGAGAAAAGCTGGGAGTACCGGTTTCCATGCGCTTTTCCGACGGTCTGGAGCTTCTTTCCCTGGGGAAAATCGCCGACGCGGCCATCATTGCTACCATGGACCGGGATCACTTTGCCCACACCATGGCTGCCCTGGACTGTGGCTATGACATCCTCCTGGAAAAGCCCATTTCTCCGGACCCCCGGGAGTGCATCGCCATTGAGGAAAAAGCCAACGCCCTGGGCAGGCGGATCACAGTCTGCCATGTACTGCGCTATACCAACTTCTTCGGCACCCTGAAGCAGATCCTGGACGGGGGAGAACTGGGGAAAATCGTTGCCATTAAGCACTCGGAAAATATCGGCAATTTCCACATGGCCCACTCCTTTGTCCGGGGCAACTGGCGCAATGACCGCCTGTCCAGCCCCATCATCATGCAGAAGAGCTGCCACGATCTGGATATTCTGCTGTGGCTCACCGGATCCCACTGTACTAAGGTCTCGGCTTTTGGTGGGCTAAGCTTTTTCCGCCCGGAAAACGCGCCCGATGGGGCAGGGGAGAGGTGCTGCGACTGCCCGGCTGCGGATAAGTGCCGCTTTAACGCCTACCGGGTCTATACGCCGCTTCTGGGCCAGTGGCCCGCGGATGTGGTGTGCTTGGAGCAGAACGAGGCAGCACTGGATAAAGCCCTGCGGGCAGGTCCCTATGGCCGCTGTGTCTTCCGGTGCGATAACAATGTATGTGACCATATGAGCATGATTCTGGAATTTGAAAACGGTGTGACCGCCACTTTCTCCCTCACAGCCCAGACCAACGGCATCCACCGGAACATCCACATCATGTGTGAGAACGGAGAAATTGAAGCCGATGATGGAAAGCGGCAGATCATTGTCACAAAATTTGCCGCCAACCAGGCAGAAAGCTTTGACTCCCGGGTTATCAACGTCCGCACCGGTCCCAGCGGCCACGGCGGCGGAGACGCGGGGATCATGGAGGACTTTACCGAAGGACTTCAAAACCCGGACAGGGAATCCCGCAGCTCCATTTCCCGCAGTGTGGAAAGCCACCTCATGGCCTGCGCTCTGGAGCAGTCCCGTCTTACGGGAAAGACAGTGGATATGGCAGCCTTCCGGGCGTCTCTTCTGGAAAAAGTATAACATTTCGCCCCCGCGTGACTTTCACGCGGGGGTTTGC
>CAMCCS010000111.1 GCA_945873295.1 uncultured Clostridia bacterium | reverse complement strand
TTTCGTATGTGCTAAACTATTGTTGTCCATTTGGATAACCTCCATTGATTTTGTTTGTAGCGGTTGGCGAACCTGCTACCACTCTATCACTGGAGGTTCTTTTTTTCTACGCATAAGTAGAACTTTTTCCGGCTCACCCGCATAGCGGGTGGTAGTCTTTCTACGAACCGGACACCGGCAGGCTGAGCCAATGGGGCTGCCTGCCGGTAAGCATCCTGATTCCCCTGCTGGTCATTGTGTTTCTTCGAACCCCCCTTTCCAACCGGATCTACGCTCTTCGTATCTTCCGGAACTGATTCTCAGGCACGCCGCGTTTCCCCGCGGCGCGCCTGATTTCCTTTTTTGAAGGAAAAACCCATCCCGGTCCGGATTCCGTCCGTACTTTTTCAATCCGGCATTAGACTATTTCACTAAAAAATCTTTCTTCTTTTGTGCAGATAAACAATTTTGTAGATTTCTCACAATTATATTTCCTCCCTCTTCCTGTTTTCCTTTACATTTTTACCAAATTATGTTATGATGTTTTCACCGTTCATCCGTGTTCCCGGATGGGGATACTCTTTTCCGGCGTACACCCGGAAAAACCGTATACCGGCTATTTCGGCAGCAAGCCGTTTAGCATATTTTTTGTGAACTTGGAGGAAGAATCATGAAAAAAATCATTGCAATCCTGCTGGTCGCTGCGCTTGCCCTTGGTCTGGCCGCCTGCGGCGGAAACGGCGGCAAGTCCAGCGGAACAAAGGTATCCGTGTTCTGGTATGATGAAAGCGACGTCTACCTCAGCTCTGTCCGCACCGCTCTGAACAAGGAGCTGGACGGTCTGGAAGGCGTGAGCTACGACAACCAGTACGCTGCCAACGATCAGTCCAAGCAGCTTGACCAGATCAAGACTGCTGTCGCCGGCGGCGCAAAGCTGCTGGTGGTCAACCAGGTTACCTCCGGCGCGGCAGATACCGCAGAGGACATTCTGAAGGCCGCAGGCAATATTCCTGTTATCTTCTTTAACCGTGCCATCGGCACCGACGGCTCCGACCTGCCCGTGCTGCAGAATCACGCCACCTCCTGCTTTATCGGCACCGATGCTCCCGAGGCCGGCCATATGCAGGGTAAGATGATTGGTGACTATGTTGTTGCCAACTACGCGGACATCGATGTCAACGGCGACGGTGTTATCTCCTACGCCATGATGAAGGGCGACGAGGCCAACATCGAGGCTATCTTCCGTACCCAGTACGGCGTTGAGGATGCCAACGCGGTCCTGGCCGCTGCCGGCAAGCCCGCTCTGAAGTACTTTGACGCTGCCAACCCCAGCTGCTATCAGGTTGACCAGGGCGGTGCCTGGTCTGCCGCCGCGGCCAAGGAGTACATGGACACCAATTTCGTTACCTACAACGAGACCAACGGCAACCTGATCGAGCTTGTCATCTGCAACAATGACGGTATGGCCGAAGGTGTCATCGCCTCCCTGCAGGAAAAGGGCTACAACAAGGCCGGCGCGCACCTGGTTCCCGTGTTTGGTGTTGACGCTACCGATAACGCCAAGGCTCTGATCGCCGAGGGCGCCATGACCGGTACCGTGAAGCAGGATGCCGAAGGCATGGCTGCCGCGATTGCCCAGACCGTCAAGGCTATTGCCGGCGGTAAGGCTCCCGTGGACGCGCTGGCTTCCCTGTCCGACGCTCGTTTCAGCATCGCTTCTGACTGCTCCAGCAAGCTGTTCGTTGCTTACGCTCCCTACACTGGCTAATCAGCAGAAAGCCCCCTGAATCATTCCGGGCAGCTGTCGTTCCGGCGGCAGCTGCCCCTTTCTAAGGAATCGTCGGGACAGGCAGTTTTCCCTCCGGGCGTTTTGTCCGGAGCAAACACAGCACACACGTCGTTTCGGCAGAGAGCGGCAGATTCCGCTGCCAGAAGAGTCGCGCGGCATGTGCCGTTCTCTGTCACCTGTCTCACCCCGGAAAAACTCGCAAGGGAGGAACGCAGTATGCAGCAGGATGTTCTGCTGAAAATGAAAGATATAACCAAGACCTTTCCCGGTGTCAGGGCTCTGGACCATGTAAGTCTGGAGCTTCAGAAAGGTACCGTCCACGCCCTCATGGGAGAAAACGGCGCCGGAAAATCCACCCTTATGAAATGTCTGTTCGGCATTTACAACAAAGACGACGGACATATCTACCTGGAGGGGAAAGAGGTCAACTTCAAAAGCTCCAAAGAGGCGCTGGAAAACGGTGTTGCCATGGTCCACCAGGAGCTGAACCAGGCACTCAAGCGCAGTGTCATGGACAATATCTGGCTGGGCCGCTACCCCACCATCGGCGGCATCGCCGTCAATGAGCGGAAAATGTATAAGGATACCATGGCGGTGTTCGACGAACTGGATATCCACGTGGATCCCCACCGAATCATGAGTACCATGCCTGTTTCCCAGCGGCAGATGGTGGAAATTGCCAAAGCGGTTTCCTATAACTCCAAGGTAATCGTATTTGACGAACCCACCTCCTCCCTGACCGAGGAGGAAGTGGAACACCTGTTCCGGATCATCAATATGCTCCGGGATCGGGGCGTGGGCATTATCTATATCTCCCATAAAATGGCGGAGATTAAGCGGATCTCCGACTACATCACCGTCATGCGTGACGGCCAGTGGGTCGCCACCCGTCCTGCCGCTGAGTTGGAAATGAACGACATTATCCGGCTGATGGTGGGCCGGGAACTGACCAACCAGTTTCCCCCCAAGACCAACCAGCCCGGTGAGGTCTATCTGAAGGTCGACGGTATTACCGGAATGTACAATCAGCTCCGGGACGTTTCCTTCGAAGCACGCCGGGGAGAAATCGTCGGACTTGCCGGACTGGACAGCTCCGGCCGTACCGAAACACTGGAAAGCATCTTCGGTGTCCGCACCCGCAAAAACGGCTCCATCACCTTGGATGGCAGGCCCTGTCTCAACCGCAGCGCCCAGGAGTCCATCAAAAACGGCTTTGCCCTGCTGACGGAGGAACGCCGGGCCACGGGCATTTTCGGCGTTCTGAACATCCGGGATAACACCGTCATTTCCAGCCTGAAGCGGCACAAGCGGTTTGGAATCTATCTGAGCGAGAAATCCCAGCGGGAAGACACACAGCGCTATATCGATGCCATGCGGACCAAAACCCCTTCTCAGGAAACCAAAATCCGCAGTCTTTCCGGCGGTAACCAGCAGAAGGTCATCATCGGACGCTGGCTTCTGACGGATCCCGAGGTCCTGCTTCTGGACGAGCCTACCCGGGGCATTGACGTTGGTGCCAAATATGAGATCTACCAGCTGATCCTGGATCTGGCAAACAAGGGTAAGACCGTTTTGATGGTCTCTTCCGAAATGCCCGAGCTGCTGGGTATCTGTGACCGGATCGTGGTCATGTCCGGCGGTCGGGTGGCCGGTGAGGTGGACGCCCGCAGCACCACCCAGGAAGAAATCATGACCCTTGCCGCCAAGTATGTTTAAGGAGGAAACGGAAAATGGCAAATCCCATTACCACCCTGCGCAATTCCGCAGAGGAATTCAAACAGCTGGATGCGAAGGATAAAAAGCGTACAATCACGGACAGCATCCTCAATAACGCGCTTTATATCCTGATGCTGATCTTCGTTATCTATACCGCCATTGAGCGCCCCAACTTTCTGAGTTTGGGCTCCCTGGCGAACCTGATTACCCAGGTCGCGGCCTACCTGCCCCTGGCCCTGGGCATCGGCGGCTGTATCGTTCTCACCGGTACGGACCTGTCTGCCGGCCGCGTGGTTGGCTTCACCGCCGCCCTCGCCGGTGTGTTCCTGCAGAAAGCGGACTTTGCCAATAAGATGTTCAGCTTCCTGCCCACCGTGAATATCTGGTGGATTCTGGCAACCATGCTGATCGTCATCGCCATCGGCGCAGTCATCGGCCTGGTGAACGGTTTCTTCGTCGCCAAGTTCAGTCTGCATCCTTTCATCGTCACCCTGTCCACCCAGCTGATTACCTACGGTATCATCCTGTGGTTCTTCTCCCTGAACGGCAACAACGGTCAGCCTATTTCCGGCCTCAGCGCTGAGTATAAGGATTTCGTCGGCGGCACCATGTTCCGTCTGGGCGGCGTAGCCGTTCCCTGGTATGTGCTCTACGCCATCCTCCTGACCGGCCTGATGTGGTTCATCTGGAACAAGACCACCTTCGGCAAGAACATGTTCGCTGTCGGCTCCAACGCGGAAGCGGCAAAAGTATCCGGCGTCAATGTGTTCTGGACCACCGTTCTGGTTCACACCCTTGCCGGCGCCATGTACGGCTATTCCGGCTTCATTGAGGGCGTGCGCAGCGGCTCCGTTGCGGCAAACACCGGTCTGAACGCCGAGTGTGACGCCATTGCTGCCTGTGTCATCGGCGGTGTATCCTTCGTCGGCGGCACCGGTAAAATCAGCGGCATTATCATGGGCGTCTGTGTCCTGCGTCTGATCTTCGTAGCGCTGACAATGCTGGGTGTGGATTCCTCCAGCCTGTACATCATCAAGGGTGCCATCATTCTGTGTGCCTGCGCTCTGGATATGCGCAAATACCTGGTGAAGAAATAATGGACGAAACGCCCCAATCCCGGGAACAGCCCCGGCAGCTGCGCGGACTTTACAGCCATGTAAAGATTTCCGTCAGGGCACTGGATACGATTATCATTGCCTGCGTTGCTGTCATTGTAATTCTGCTGGTGATTGATCTGCAAAACCCGGGTTTTACCATCACCTTCGATTCCAAAGGCGGGACCGATATTCCCTGCCACAACCAGATGTACGGGGAGCTTCTGGAGCTCCCGGAGCCTCCCACACGGGAGGGCTATACCTTTACCGGCTGGTATCGGGACTATGCCTGTGACGACCTCTGGAGCGTTCAGGAGGACACCATCACCCAGGACATTACGCTTTATGCCGGCTGGCACCCCAATTCATAGAATTCAGCCCCGGAGCTTCCGGGGCTGAATTTGAGACTGTCGAAAAACCCCTTCGGGCTTTTCCGACAAAAGGGTTGCAGTCTGCTGCGCGCATAATTTGTTCGCCTCCGGCGAACAAATTCCACACTTGCAGCCTGATATGTATTTTCTGCCAGGTACACGCCCCGGCAGAAAATGATTCCCGTCCTTCCCCTCGCAGTCGCTCCGCCCTGATGAATATTCATGATTTCTCTTTCTTTTTTAAAGCAAATCTTAAAAGACATAGCTTTATTTTTCTGTTATAATGGCAAAAACACAAGCGAGGGGGCGTGTGCATGAAAAAGATCAAATGGTTGGCCGCGGCTGCCGCTGTATTGCTGATTCTGGGGTTTCTCTTTCACCGGCAGCTGCGGAATCTGTGGGTGGATCTGACCTTTCCCCTGACGGAACACACCGAGACCGAATGGAAAGTCAAGGAATATGCGGATTCCCAGGGCGTTTCCTATGCCGAGTATCCGGCAAGCCTTATCGCTCTGCTGGAGCGGAACCCGGAAACCGAGGATTTTGTTCTGAACTACCCTTTCCGGAAAGACTGGTCAGGGGATATGTCCGGCTTTTCCCGGGACACGGTGCCTCTGATGCTCCAGTGGGACACCCGGTGGGGCTATCAGAAATATGGGAGCGATTTTCTTGCCATCA
>CAMCCS010000110.1 GCA_945873295.1 uncultured Clostridia bacterium | reverse complement strand
CGGAATGACAGCTTTTTTGTTGTGCAGTTTTACCTTAGTGAGACAGCCCCTTTCTATTTTGAAAAAAGTGTGAAAGGATTCCATCTATCAGGGTAAAGAACCGGCCTGTGGAAGATTTTCCGGCAGAGTAACCATTCCCCCGGCTATTTCTTTTGGTAGATCACAAGTATGCCCTCAATTGACTTGTATGGCACATAGCCGTTTTCCTCCAGAAGCCTTACCAGGTTTTCAAAACCGTTGTTCTCTCCATCTTGGGCATACTGTTTGTAATCGCCATCAGCGGATACATGCAAAACCACATACTGGGTTTCCAGCAGGTGCTGAGGGGAAGAATACCGCACATCGTACAGCCTTTCCCGCTGAGACAGGAAAGTAGTATAGAATGTCGAAGCGGTTACGGAATCGCCCTCCGGAATTTCTGACAGGGTATCCCGGATATTCTGATAGTAATCATAATACCGGACGGCCCGTACCGGATAAGAAACCGCCTTTGGAACCACGACCTTGCAGAAGCAGACCAGGCTGACGGCAGCGGCGGCGGAAAGGACGGTTAGTCGTTTCCAATCCATTTTTATGTCTGCCAGATTCACTGCCGTCAGATATACCAGAAATGCGGCGGAGCCGAAAGTGTACTGGAAGAAAATATTGTGCTGGTAGGAATAGTCGGACATGAGATTTACCAGGAGGTAGGGAATCAGAAGAATATAGCGCTCATACCGTCTTGTGAGAAGCGGCAGTCCCAGAAGCGGCAGCAGGGTCAGTGCAATAAATTGCAGCTTTTCTGGGTCTGCACATTCATAGACCGCTTTCATGGGGCTCAGGATCACCGATTTGATCACGGTCAGCAGCGAGGATGAACCGTCATACAGGAAGTTACTGTACCGGTAAGTCATCACTCCGTCCCCGCTTTTCGCCAAAAACCCGGTGACCAGGAAGAACCAACCGAGAGAAATTCCGAGCATTGCGATACCTGTTATGAGATTCCCCGCATCCTGTTTCCGGATCTGCAGAACCGTTTTGACAATGAGCCACAGGGCAATGACGGCCACATAAACGGCAGCATCTTCCTTCACCATCAGTGTAAGGATTGCGGCAGCCCAGGTGACAACCCAGTTCTTTTTATCGATGCCGCAGAACAGCCACAGGAGTAAGGGCGTGAGGAAGCAGTTTTCGTGAATATCATAGCCGGTGCCGCCAGAGAACGCCGGGTACAATAGAAGCATTGCGCAGACCAGTGTGCGCTGCGGGCCGGTCAGACCATGATGCTTTCCGATTTTCCATAGAGGGATAACCGCTGAAGTTATGACCGCCGCTTGCAGCACCTGCAAGGTGGCAGGGGCGGGAAAGAGGGCATAGAAAGGCAGCAGCAAATAGTAGATCGGTGACACATGGACAGCAAAGTGGGATAGCAGCCCGTCCCGCTCCACCGTAGTCATGGGCGGGCCGGATTTTCTCATATTGTAAAACATCTGGCAGAAGATGCCAAAATCAAAGGTCGGCGTACTGAAGCTGTAAACCCGGCCTACTGTCCAGCTGCTCACAAACAGAAAGAAAACAGCAGATAATCCCACGGTGATCCAGATGTAGGCTCTGTGTGCTTTCTTTGGCTCGGCAACAGGCTCCGGGGTTTTATCCCAGCCATAGACACCGAAAACGGTCAAGATTGCCAGCACCAACACGCAGACTGCAAGAAACGCCCATGTTGCGGATGTCCGCAGTGCGGTGATCGCAAGAGCAGCAAATACGGCAACAATGCACCAACGCTCAATCTTCCTTGTCTTAAAAAAGAAGGATATGCCTGTCAGCAGAACGGCGATACCGCAAGTTATTCCAATCAATCGGACAAAGGACATTCGCGCCAGACCATTTAAGCTTGCCAGATCCCGCAGTTCGTTTGGCAGAATGAAATACTCTATCACATCAGCCAGCAGCCAAGAAAGGATAACATGGCGTAAAAGGTTGGGAATCGTAAATGGATTCTGAATTAGTGTTTTTTGCTTTGACATAACAGCACCCCCTGTTACCTAAATGGTACAGGGGGTGTCTTTCAAAGAAATGGGATAATTCTTACAAGTTTCTTTCAGTTTTCGGCAGCTCTACGATTTGTCAAATTGGAAATTTGGCGGGCCGTCAGAACGTGTCATTGCGAAGAGTAGACCGACGTCACTGGTGTGGCAATCTCCATCGAATTTCCAAATCATAAACGTCATACCTCGTAGGGGCGCTCATTGAGCGCCCGGCAGGGAAAGGTGACCTATTCGTATTTCTTTCGGCGAAAAGGTACCATACGACGTGAATTCATGATGGAATTCGACGCATTTTGCGGGCGGTCAGTGACCGCCCCTACGAATGGATGACGATGAGCTGCCTGGAATTCGATGGAGATTCCCACACCAGGAAAGCGAACTGGTTCGGAATGACAGTGTTGTTCGATGCCTTGACATCTCCCGCCAAATACCAATTTACTGCACCACAGAACGATACCGAGCGGGTCAGGGAAGGAACGACCACAGACCACGTTCGTCACGACTTGTCAGCGGCGACTCGCCGTCAAATTCAAGTTTTGTGAACTGTTCGACATATTAAAGCTGGTTAGATGGTTTAATCCTATCACATATCTATGGTACAGGGGATGCCTTTCAAAGAAATGGGATAATTCCTACAAGTTTCTTTCAGTTTTCGGCAGCTCCACGATGGCGCTGAACTGATCGCCATCAACGCACACCTGGAACCTTCCGCCAACGGATTCCGAATAGGTCTGGGCGATTGCCAGTCCCAGGCCGCTTCCTTTTGTTGACCGGGCTTTATCGCCCCGTGCGAAGCGCTGCATGATTTCCTCCGGTTTAAAGTCCATCTCGTAGGAGGCTGTATTCACCATGCGGACCAGATAACATTCCCCGGTTTCCTTGACCTCCAGATAAATCCGGGTTCCTGCAAGGGCGTATTTTATGGCGTTGCCCAGGAGGTTGGCGAATACCTGGTGGAGCCTCCCTCCGTCCGTTACAATGGGAACAGAATCGGCGGGATAACTGCGCCGGACGGACAGCCCCGCCCGCTTCAGTTCATCGTCAAACAGGCCAACGGTCTGTTCCAGCAGGCGGATGAGGTCAATTTTTTCTTTCTTCGCTTCCAGAACGCCGCTGGAAACCTTGGTCAGTTCAAACAGGGCTTCTACAAGGTCACCCATATAGCCCGCCTTTTGGTGCAGGCGGCGAAGCTGCTCCCGGCCCTCCGGCGACAGGTTTTCCTTTTGCAGGAGCTCACTGTAGCCGAGAATGGCAGTCAAGGGGGTGCGCAGATCGTGGGAAACATTGGAGATCAGCTCCACCTTGAACCGTTCGCTGGTAACGGCGGTACGGACTGCTTCCTCATGCTGGGCCTGGACCTCCAGAAGCTGGGCTTCCGTCCGGGCGAAAGCACCGTCTCCAACGGTGATGGGCCTCCCCTGCTGAAAATTGTCCAGCTGGGTTTTGAAATGCTCCAAATCGGTGCCGTACCTCCATAGGCATAGGAAACCAAATACCGCCGCGGCAAGAAATCCCCAAAAGGAAACTGCGCGGAGGCTTCCGTATCTGGCAAGCCAAATCAAATGACAGCCCAGGCCGCTCAAAGCCAGGATGATCCATCCAACATAAACAAGCAAACATAGCTGCGGTTTCGGCAAGCGCTTCGCAGCGCGGTGGACCAAGCACCAGGGAAGGCGGAATTTTGCCCGGGCCCATCCCCACAGCTCCCGCGCGGAAACCAGAACGGCAAAGGAAATGATGATATTCGCGTAAGCGGTCAATACCCTGAGGGTAGAGCTCCACAGAATGTAGTCCATATTCCCCAGGAAATAATACAGTGTGCCGCCGATGGCCAGAAGCATGCTGACGCCGTCCGGTCCCAGAACCGGTGCTGTTTGCCGGAGGACGAAAACTCCGGTTACTGCGGCAGCAGCGGCGGAAAAGCAGAGCAGAACACCAAGAAATTTACTGCCCCGATTGGTCCGCACCGCTTCAACCTCAGCAGGGGTCGTGGGGGTACTGCTTTCCGTATCAATAGCTGTCCATTCCGTGGCAGTATAGGCCGTGGCGAAAGAGGTTTTCGCAATACCGTTTCCCTGGGTTCCCTGCACCATCCCATATCCAAGGGTCCATAAGACCGCCGCCAGCAGGAGCAGGCTACAGGCAATGCTATTACGGCGCTTCAAAGACATATCCGATCCCCCAAACCACTTTCAGATATTCCGGCTTCTTTGGATTGATTTCCAGCTTCTCCCGGATGCGGCTGATGTGCACCATGACGGTGTTTTCCACGGCATAGGCATCGCTTTCCCAGACCCGTTCGTAGATTTCCTCCGCAGAGTACACCCGCCCGGGATTGGACATCAGCACCTGCAGGATCTTAAACTCCGTGGCGGTCAGGCGAACCGCCTCCCCCCGGACGATCAGCTGCTTTTTTGCGGTGTCCAGCACAATATTGCCCACCTGAATCCGGTCATCTGCCTTGGTTTCCCGGATGGAGCCCAGGGCATCATAGCGGCGAAGCAGGGCTTTCACTCTCGCCAGCAGCTCCTGCTGGTAAAAGGGCTTCACCAGGTAATCGTCCGCCCCGGCTTCCAGCCCCAGCACCCGGTCGGAGCCCTCCGCCTTGGCAGACAGCATCAGGATGGGCACATTGCTCCCCTGCCGGATGCGCATGGTGGCGATAATGCCGTTGCACTGGGGCATCATCACATCCATAATAATGAGGTGTGGGTGATTGGTATTTGCCATCCGGCAGGCGGCTTCCCCATCGTGGGCGGTGAGTACCCGGAAGCCCGCCTGTTTCAGAGCGGTTTCGATAATATTTACGATAGAAAAGTCATCGTCAACCACTAAAATTTGATAAGTATCTGCCATGGAAGTTCCTCGCAGCAAAAAAATGTCAGTTTGCTACAGTGTACCACATTTCGGGAGCAAACGCAACGTTAGTCTATCTTAAAACAGCAGATAGGGAAATTGGAATTTCGCGCACCGTCAGAACATGTCATTCCGAACCAGTGCGCACACTGGTGTGGGAATCTCCATCTAATCCCGGGCAACCTATCGTCATACAGACTGATCTGACATGCCGTTTTCTGTAGTTCGTCCACGAGAAGTGGTACTTCTGTCCGGGAGATTGCCACACCAGTTAAGCGGACTGGTTCGCAATGACCGGGAATTCGGGCTCGCAATGACCGGGAATTTGACATCTCGTCAAATTCCAATTTACTTGCTGCTTTATGATAGCCTATACGCGGCTTGAATGGAGCTCTGAACAATTTACCCCAGAAGGTTGTATTTCTCCTATTGACAGAATAGGTCTAATGTGTTAGAATGCAGTTGTGCTAATTCATTAGACCAAGGAGGTAACCCCATGCCCACACCAAAAATTTTTGAAAGCGAGTACCGCTTCTGTCTGATTCTCTGGGAGAATGAGCCCATCAAAAGCACGGAGCTTGCCAAACTGTGCAAGCAGAAGCTGGACTGGTCCAAGACCACGACCTACACGGTCATCAAGCGACTGTCGGACCGGGGTGTGGTCAAAAACGAAAACACTGTGGTAACCGCTCTGGTCTCCAAGGAGGAAGCCCAGCTCAGCGAATTGGACGAGCTGGTGGATAAAAAATTTGAGGGCTCCCTTCCTGCCTTTCTCGCCGCCTTCGGCCGCCGGCAGGAACT
>CAMCCS010000109.1 GCA_945873295.1 uncultured Clostridia bacterium | reverse complement strand
CTTTTCGTTGACCATGTCGAAATCAAATCGAAATCCATGATCTCGTCATACGGAAACGGCTGAGATTATTCGTATGTTATACGGCACAGCCGCTGTTCAGCCGCTGACGATTTATTCAGAGGTTTCCCAGAATGATATCGCTTCCCTCTGGGTCCATTAAGTTTGAAACCTCGGCTCACACTGAGAGTCGGGGGTATTCTGAAGCAAACTGTTATTTCATAATCTTTCCTTCCTGCGCCAATCGTATTCCAACCTGAACACCATGCACAAATCCATTCCGTTCATGATCCCGGCAGAGGGCGCAGACGGGATTGATAATCCAGTCCATTTCCTGTAGCGGCGTTCCGTTCAATGCCTGATACAGTTCTGCAAAATCAGCCTTGATTTGGTCATCATACATCCGATTGCTATCACCGTATGCCTCATAGAGCAGCGACAGGACAGATTCGCCATCCCCCAGATTCAGCTTGCGGGATGCCACATAGGTTTCAAGTGCTTGGATATACTTCGCCATGTTCATACAAAGATCAGCTCCTCCCGGATAATCGCCTCGGCCCTGAAACGGATGTTGTTCATGGCACCAACCCAAGCCATCGGGTCGCTTGCTTTCAAGGCTTCCGTGATTCCATCGGCGGCTTTCATCTGATCAATGATTCGTTCCAGCCTGTCCTGCGCCTGCTCATTCAGGTCAGCAAGGTATGTCCACAGCTTGCCGGACAGGAGCAGGAAGTTGTACTGAATCGGCTTGTGCTCTCGCAGATAGTCCCGGTACATTCGCCCCCACTTCCCGATGGGGCGGGTTTCTTGGGGCAACTCCAAGTCCGGGATGTAGTAGTCCCCTACACGGATATATTGCATGTCCATAATCAATCCTCCTAAAATAAGAACCGTCTGAATTCCGGAAGAACTCAGACGGTCTGTTTTTGAACACCGCCCTTTGCTTGCCGCCCGAAATATGTTTGCATTCATTGGCGTAAGCTTGGCGTAACATGGTGTTTTTTAGGATTCTCGTACAAGCGAACTTGCAACTTTTTAGTACATTTTCGCGCCGGCGGGAATGTGGTTGTCCAGCATCAGAAGATGGAGCTTTTCCTCGCCCTCTTCGTGGTGGACGGCAGAAATCAGCATACCGCAGGACTCGATGCCCATCATGGGTCTGGGGGGCAGATTGGTGATGGCCACGCAGGTCTTGCCCACCAGCTCTTCCGGCTCATAATAGGCATGAATTCCGCTCAAAATGGTGCGTTCCACGCCAGTTCCGTCATCCAGAGTGAACTTTAAGAGCTTCTTGGACTTCTTCACGGCTTCGCATGCCAGCACCTTCACCGCCCGGAAATCGGACTTGGAGAAGGTCTCAAAGTCAACAAAATCAGCAAACAACGGCTCGATTTCTACCTTGGAGAAGTCGATTTTTTCTTCGGGAGCCGCAGGAGCAGAAACGGGAGAATTTTGGGGCTTTTCGTCCACTTTCTCAGCCTTGGGCATATCGGTGGGCTTCATTGTGGGGAACAGGATGACCTCCCGGATGGTATCCGCGCCGGTGAAGAGCATGACGGCGCGGTCAATGCCCATACCCATGCCGCCTGTGGGGGGCATGCCGTATTCCAGGGCGGTGAGGAAGTCCTCGTCCAGCATTTCCGTCTCGTCGTCGCCCCGCTCCCGCTGCTCCACCTGCTTCATGAACCGCTCTCGCTGATCGATGGGATCGTTCAGCTCGGAGTAAGCATTGCCCATCTCACTGCGGTTGATGAAGAACTCGAACCGCTCGGTGAGCCGGGGGTCCTTGGGGGAACGCTTGGTCAGGGGGGAGACCTCCACGGGGTACATGGTGATAAAGGTGGGCTGGATCAGATGTTCCTCCACCTTCTGGTCGAAGCAGGCGTACAGGGCGTTGCCCCAGGTCTTCTCCGCGGCCTCCGCCAGCTCTACGCCCTTAGCCTTGGCAGCAGCCACTGCTTCGGCATCGTCGGTGATGGCATCAAAGTCGATGCCCACATACTTTTTAACGGCTTCCACCATGGTAAGCCTTGGCCAGCCGGGGGTCAGGTCGATCTTCTCGCCCATCCATTCCAGCTCGTAGGTGCCCAGAACTTCTTTGGCAAAGGAGGTGTAGATCCCCTCGGCAATGTCCATCATATCATGGAAATCCGCGTAAGCCTGGTACAGCTCCACGGTGGTGAACTCCGGGTTATGCTTGGGATCCATGCCTTCGTTGCGGAAGATCCGGCCGATCTCGTACACCCGGTCCATGCCGCCCACAATCAGCCGCTTCAGAGGCAGCTCCGTGGCGATGCGCATGTACATGTCAATGTCCAGGGTGTTGTGGTGGGTGATGAAAGGCCGGGCGGCGGCACCTCCGGCAATGGTGTTGAGTACCGGGGTTTCCACCTCGATGTAGCCCATGTTGTCCAGGTAAGAACGCATGTGCTTGATAAACTTGGAACGGATGACAAAGTTCCGCTTGACCTCGGGATTCACCATCAGGTCCACGTACCGCTGGCGGAACCGGGTCTCCTTATCGGTCAGACCGTGGAACTTCTCCGGCAGGGGGAGCAAAGATTTGCTCAGCAGGGTGGCTTCGTGAATCCGGACAGAGATTTCCCCCCGCTCGGTCTTGAACACGTCACCTACCACGCCTACAATATCGCCGATGTCGTATTTCTTAAAGCGCTGGAAGTCGGCTTCCGCCATTTCGTCGAACCGGGCGTAGAGCTGGATCCGGCCCTCCCGGTCCTGAAGGTCGCAGAAGGTCACCTTGCCCATGCCCCGCTTGCTCATGAGACGGCCGGCCAGGCGTACGGACAGGCCCTCCATGGCATCGAACTGGTTCTTGATGGTGACGGAATCGGCGGTCACTTCAAACCGGGTCTGCACAAAGGGATCGAGGCCCTCGGCACGGAGGTTTTCCAGCTTCTCCCGCCGGACCTTGACCTGGTCGGACAGGGACATTTCAGACTGGGGAACAAACTTTGCCATGGATCAGCCCTCACGGGTCACGCTGACAACCTTCATGGTAAAGGAGCCGGCGGGGGCGTTGACGATGAACTTTTCTCCGGCAGCCTTGCCCACTACGGCCCGGCCAAAGGGGGAGTCGTCGGAGAGCTTGTGCTCCATGGGGTTGGCTTCCTGGGAGCCGGTAATCCGGTACTCGGTCTGCTTGCCGTTCTCGTCCTCCACCACTACGGTGCAGCCCAGGCCCACACGGCCGCTGGCTTCGTTCTCGTCCTCGATGATGACGGCGTGGGACAGGATCTCCTCGATCTCCGCGATGCGGCCGTAGAGCTTTGCCTGCTCGTTCTTGGCGGCATCGTACTCGGAGTTTTCGGACAAGTCGCCGTAGGACCGGGCCTCGGCGATCATGGCGGCAATCTCACGCTCCCGGGTGGTCTTCAGATAGTTCAGTTCTTTTTCCAGATCAGCCAGTCGCAGGCTGGTAATTTTGTATTCCTTTGCCATTTTCAAAATCCTTTCTCAAAATACGGTTTCTCCTGCACATTATAGTAGAAACCCCGAAGACAGTCAAGGAATATTTTGCTGTTTTTCCTGGCGGGCCCGCAGGGCGGGCAGCCAAGTCGTAACCACCCTGGTGTGTTGCCGTTTTTGCCCTGATCCGCTCGGTGTCGGCCCGTATAAGCGGCTGCATTTCCAACAACGTGTCATTCCGAACCCAATGTCATTAAGTTAAGAAATTCAATAAAATGATGTTTAGACTATCGGCTGTTATGCAGCAAAATTCGATTTGGAACTCTGGCGCAGCAGCGCCATCGCTTCCCCCGGGGGGAAGCTGTCATCCAAATCGGCTCTTCGGAACCGATTTGGATGACTGATGAGGAACGGCGAAATGTTCCGATTACGAATATAGTTCGTAAAAAAGGTACAATTTGAAAAGCTGTACGTTCTTATTTGCCTGCGTCCCATATCAGAAAATGTCGCCGTTCCTCATCCGCCCCTGCGGGGCACCTTCCCCCCGGGGGAAGGTATTTGGCGCTGCCTTGTCTTTCGGATCAGTTCTCCCACCGGATTTCGCCCTTAGCCCGCAGGGGCCAGCGGCGCAGGGTATCTCCGTCCAGGTTCTCCCGGTGCATGTCCACGGCGGTAATGCCGTGGTTATCGTAAGCGGTGTAGTAGTAGATTCCCTTGTCCAGGCTGCAGCAGGAGGTGTAGAGGGTGATTTCAAATTTTCCGCCCTCAAGCTCGCAGCAGCCCCGGGCCTGGTCCACGGAGCCCAGGATGTGGAAAAACTGGCTGACATCGGATTCCTCGGTGCCCTCGGACCGGGAGTTGAGGGCGGTGAACGCCACCCGGACGAACCGAGACTGGGAGGACAGGTCGCCGGGAAGCCCCATGCCGCCCATGCCCCGGCTGTAGCAGTGGAGCTTCAGCTTGTCGGAGAAGGTATTCTCCGGGGAACGGGGGGACAGGTGCATATAGTTGTTGAGATTAAACATCTGCTCGTCGAAGGGCGGATTGTTGGTCAGCACCCCGGCGGGGTTGTCGTAAACCCGAAGACCATCTTTGACAGCCTCCACGGTGACGGCTTCCTCCCGGTCGGCAATGATCCAGTGCAGCTGAGCTACCGGAAGCTGGGGGCTGAAGGGGGTGTCCGTGATATTCACCCGGGCAAGGAGCTCCCGGGCCTCCCGGACGGTGGCGCACTGACCCAGGATCCAGACGATGAACTCGAACTGGGCGACATTGTCCTTACCCGGCTGGGATTTGCCGTAGCAGGCGTTTCCCACGAAGTTGAGGCCTGCCATCCCCAGCCCCTTTTCGTTCATGGCATCGTAATAGAGAGGATGCCCGCCGCTTACATGAGCCATGCCCAGAATGGCGTAGTGGGAGCGCAGGGTCCCCATCTCCCGGAAGGGCAGGGGGAAGTTCCGGGGGGTCAGGGTCACCTCGTCCCCGTAAGAGAATTCATAGTCCAGTGTCCGTCCGAAGTAAGCGCTGTTTGTTTTGTAAAACGCTGCAGTACACATAATCATTCCTCCTTGTTTCTTTTATCAATATACATTATTATATCCACGTCCCAAGGAAATCGCAAGGGCGGAAATGTTTCGGAATTGTAAAAGGAGCCGGAAGGGAAGCCATTCCCTTGCAATACAGGAAAAAGGGTGGTATGATAAATAAAAACAGATCGGGTCATCGAATCCCCGCGACAAATTGGAATTCAGGTTATCGGCTTTAATAAGCTGATCGTGAAATTGTAACTTGTCAGTCCAATACCTTCCCCCGGGGGGAAGGTGCCCCGCAGGGGCGGATGAGGAATGGCGACATTTTCTGATATGGGACGCAGGCAAATAAGAACGTACAGCTTTTCAAATTGTACCTTTTTTACGAACTACATACGAAATCGTTCCATCTCGCCGTTCCTCATCAGTCTCGCTTCGCTCGACAGCTTCCCCCCGGGGGAAGCGATGGTGCTGCCGCACCAGTGCTTCACATACCAAATTGAGTGTGCTTACTAAATCCGATAACCTTAATTGGAATTTGCAGAGCTGGCGGCGCAGCCGCCCTTGCCTCTCCCTATGGGAGAGGTGCCCCCGTAGGGGGGCGGAGAGGGCCCTCTCAGTCACGGCTATGGCCGTGACAGCTCCCCCATAGGGGGGAGCCAAGGCGTTTCTGGGAGGTCGCCAAATTCCAATTTATCTGTTTGGTGAGGGTCATTGAAAATAAAAAAGGAGGAACC
>CAMCCS010000108.1 GCA_945873295.1 uncultured Clostridia bacterium | reverse complement strand
GCACCATCTCCATTGAAAAGAGCGAGCTTCTCAGCAAGCTTTTAAAGCGGGAGGGGATCCCCCACAGCGTGCTGAACGCCAAGCACCACGAGGCCGAGGCCCAGATCGTGGCCCAGGCCGGTAAATTTGGGGCCGTGACCATCGCCACCAACATGGCAGGCCGTGGTACCGACATCATGCTGGGCGGCAACGCGGACTTCCTTGCCAAGGATGATCTGCGCAAACAGGGCCTGGAGGAAGAAATGATTGCGGAAGCCGACTCCTTCGCCGAGACCACGAATGCGGAAATCCTGAAGGTCCGCTCTGACTACGCCGAGCTTCTCAAAAAGCACAAGCAGGAAATTGCCGGGGAGGCGGAAAAGGTCCGCGCCGCGGGAGGCCTCTTCATCATCGGCACCGAGCGCCACGAGTCCCGGCGGATTGACAACCAGCTCCGTGGCCGTTCCGGACGGCAGGGCGACCCGGGCGAGAGCCGGTTCTACCTGAGCCTGCAGGACGACCTGATGCGGCTGTTCGCAACAGACCGGGTCATGGGCATGATGGACTCCCTGGGTCTGGACGAGGACACCCCCATCGACGCGAAAATTCTCTCCGGCGCGGTGGAAAACGCCCAGAAGAACGTGGAAAGCCGGAACTTCCGGATGCGGAAAAACGTCCTGGAATACGACAACGTGATGAACACCCAGCGGGAGGTCATCTACGCCCAGCGGCAGAAGGTGCTGGACGGGGAGGACCTGCGCGGGAATATTCTTTCCATGCTCCGTACCTTTATGGATACAACCGTTGCCGACGCTCTCAGCGACCACGGCGGCAAGCTGGAGGAAACCGGGCTGGATGTTCTGAGCGCCAAGCTGGAGGGCATCTACTTTGCCAAGGGGACCCTGGCCGGGCGGCGGGAGCAGCTTCTGGGCAAGGATACCCAGGAAGTCGCGGACACCCTCTATGCAATCGCGGAGCAGACCTACCAGGCTAAGGAAGCCGGGTATGGGGACAAGCTCATGCGGGAGCTGGAGCGGGTGGTCATGCTCCGGGTGGTGGACGAATACTGGATGGACAACATCGACGCCATGGACGACCTGAAGCAGGGCATCGGCCTGCGGGCCTACGGGCAGCACGATCCCGTGGTTGCCTACAAAGAGGAAGGCTATGAGATGTTCCAGGCCATGATCCAGGCCATCCGGGAGGAGACCGTCCGGCGGATGTTCCTGGTGCAGCTGCGGCCCCAGCAGGAGGTCAAGCGGGAAAAGGTCGCCAAGGAGACCGGTGCCGCCGGTGCGGGCGGCCCCGCCCAGGTGAAGAAGGAGCCTGTCCGGAACAAGGCAAAAAAGATCGGCCCCAACGACCCCTGCCCCTGCGGCAGCGGCAGGAAGTATAAAAAGTGCTGCATGCAGAAGGATAAATCCGCGGGGATGGAAAATGGATAACGCCATCTCCGCCCGGTTTCGGTGAATGGTTTGCGGCCCGACGCAGAACGCGTCAAAGGCTCCCTTGTGTAAAGGGAGCTGGCCCGTAGGGCCTGAGGGATTGTGCGGTACCACGTTCCGATTCTGACGGCAGATGGGCGAAATGGGATTATCGATAATGCTGTCCGTTCTGACGATGCTCACTTACAAAGAACCACCGTTACAACCCCTCAGTCAGCTTCGCTGACAGCTCCCCTTACACAGGGGAGCCCTTGGCGCATACCATTTTCCACCCGCGTACCATAGGACGACACCGAGCGGCGCAAGGAACGACTGCACAAATCCAGCGCACGACTATAAAAATCGCCGCGAAGCGGCACCATATCTCCTATCTCATATCTTATATCTCATATCTTATATCTTTCAACTTCTATGATTACTACAAAAAAACAAAACGCTCTTGAATATCTCGTTTCCTCCGAAATTTCCGTCCCCCATGCTTTTACCACCCGCCTGGGCGGGGTGAGCACCGGCTGCTTTGCAAGTCTCAACCTGACTGTCGGCCGGGGGGACACCATGGAAAATGTGGAGGAAAATATCCGCATTCTTTCCCGGGGGGTGGGCTTTGACCCGGAAAGGATCGTCCTCACCCGGCAGATTCATTCGGATATTGTCCGGGTGGTGACGGATGCCGACTGCCTGGGGCTGTGCCACCAGGTCTACCCCCAGTGCGACGGCCTGGTGACCAACACCCACGGGCTAGCCATCATGGTCTTCACCGCCGACTGCACCCCCCTGCTTTTCTGGGACCCGGTCACGGGGGCGGTGGGCGCGGCCCACGCAGGCTGGCGGGGCACCGCTTCTGATATTGCGGGGAAAACCGTCCGGACAATGGAGAAAGCCTTCGGCTGCCGCCCGGAAAACATCCGCGCCGCCATCGGCCCCAATATCGGCTTCTGCCACTTTGAGACCGGGGCCGACGTGCCCCAGGCTATGCTGGAAGCTTTCGGGGCTGGGGTGGAGCCCTTTATCCGCCCCGCCGGAGAAAAATATTATGTCGACCTGAAGGAAATCAACCGCTTCGCCCTGAACCGGGCGGGGGTTTCCTCTGTGGATGTAAGCACCGACTGCACCATGTGCAGCACATCGAGGTTTTGGTCCCACCGGGCAACCCTTGGTATGCGGGGCGCCCAGGGAGCGGTGATCCAATGCAAGGAGGTACGCCCATGAAATACGCAAAGCGGCTTCTGGCCCTGGTTTTCGCCGCCCTGATGCTCTGCGGCTGCGTGGAAAACAAGCCCAGGGAGGAATATGTTCCCACGGGAGACGCCCTCCTGATGGAGGGGCAGGACCCGGAGGATCTTGTGGAAGAAGAAGCACCCCAGGAGCTGACCCTGGCCTACTATCCGGACCGGTCCATGAATCCCCTCATCGGCAACAACATTACAAACCGTTCCCTGTTCTCCCTGATCTACCAGGGGCTTTTCGCCACGGACAGCAATTACAACACCTATCCCATCCTGTGCTCCCACTATCAGGTCTCCGCGGACAACAAGACCTGGACCATCTACATTGAGCCAAACGCCACCTTCTCCGACGGCACCAAGCTCACCGCCCAGGATGTGCTTGCCACCTACGAGGCGGCCAAGGAAAGCAACTACTTCGGCGGACGGTTTACCCACATTCTTGCCATGTCCCTGTCGGGAAGCGACAGCATCACCTTCCAGCTGGAGACCCCCTATGAAAACCTGGCCCTGCTGCTGGACATTCCCATTCTGAAAGCCAGCGAGGTAAAGGAAGACTTCCCCCTGGGCACCGGGCCCTATGCCTTTGCCCAGGGCGCCACTGCCGCCTACCTGAGCAAGGTCCCCAACTGGTGGTGCGGCAATGCCAAGGTCCCCGCCCGTGCCCAGACCATCCATCTCATTGAAGGGTCCTCCCAGTCCCAGATCCGGGACGAATTTGAGTTCGGAGACCTGACCCTGGCGGTGGCAAACCCCATGGTGGACTCCTACGCCGAGTACCGCTGCGACTACGAGCTGTGGAACACGGACACCGGGGTATTTACCTACCTTGCCTGCAACGTGCTGTACAGTCCCTTTTTTAACGAAGACGACACCCTGCGCAAGGCGCTGACCTACGCCATTGACCGGGATTATATTAACGAGACCTTCTACAACGGCCTGGCCCAGCCCAGCACCCTGCCCTCCTCCCCCAGCTCCCCCTACTACAACAAGAGCCTGGCGGAAAAATACACCTATGACGACATGAAGTTCGTGGACGCCATCAGCGGCCTGGACCTGCCGGAGGACAAAAACAGGCAGACCAAGAAAATGCTGATCTTAGTCAACTGCGACGACTCCGCCCGGCTGCGCACCGCCCGGTATCTGGCCCAGCACCTGACGAGCCTGGGCGTTCCCACGGGCACATTGGAATACGGCGGCTCCACCAGCGTCACCTATGAGCAGGTGCTCCGGGCGGGGAACTTCGACCTGTACCTGGGGCAGACCAAGCTGCCGCCCACCATGGAGCTGACGGCCTTCTTCCGAGGCTGGGGCAACCTGGGCTTCGGCGGCATCACCGACGGCACCCTGTACAATATGACGAAGGAAGCTCTGGCCAACTCCGGCAACTACTATAACCTGAACCAGATGGTGGCAGACGACGCCAAGGTCATCCCCATTCTCTTCGGCGCCAACTGCGTCTATTCCGACCGTGGCCAGCTGCTGGATTTGTCCCCTGCCCGGGACAATGTGTTCTTCTACACCCTGGGCAAGACCATGGAATCCGCGAAAGTCACCGCCAGCGCCACCGGCGAAGGCTAGCCGGCAGTGCCGGCAGACATGTCGTGCACAAGATATGTGTAATCGCTTCTGCCCTGACCCGCTCGGTGTCGTTCTATGGTGTGCGCATCGGTGCGGGACGCGTTAATGGCTCCCTTGTGTAAAGGGTGGTGCTGCACGCAGTGAATCAAAATCTTAATGATTGCCGGGGGCAATCATACCTTAATGAAACTGGCGCGAAGCGCCTGAGGGATTGTGCAGTACAGTTCTTCAATTTAGGAAGTGTTTCGGCGAAAAGGCTTATGGAAACGACTTTGCGGTAGAATCTTCCTATTTTAACGATGCCTCGGCAAAACGGGGACAGAACGGACATTGTTCGTTCGGACGATGGGCACACCGGGAAGTCCACCATTACAACCCCTCAGTCAGCTTCGCTGACAGCTCCCCTTGCACAGGGGAGCCCTTGCCGCGTACCGCGTCAACCCGTGCCCTATCTAATATCTAATATCTCATATCTCATATCTTATATCTCATAACCACAACCATTTCTATCCCCCAAAAAACGGAAAGAGAGGTCTTTCTCATGCACGGAAAATACGAAGCGCCGAAGAGCGGCAAGGGCGGCGGCGCGGCCATCCTGATTGTTCTTTTGATTCTTCTGGTGGTGGCAGGACTTGGCTTTGCTGCCTGGAAGCTTCTGGGGGCAGGGGACAGGCGTGTCTCCGTCACGGAACCCTCCACGGAATTCACCACTGCCCCCACCACGGAAGCTACTACGGAGCCCACCACGGAACCGACAACAGAGCCCACCACCGAGCCGGAGCCTGTGTACACAAACCCCCTCAACGGTGAAATCATTGACGGGCCCTTTACCAAGCGGATCTTCTCCGTGTCCATCAATAACCTGCAGGATTCCCTGCCCCATGTGGGTACCAACAGCGCGGACATCTATATGGAAATGTTCGTCAACTACTCCATCATCCGGGGTCTTGCCCTGTACACCGATTCAACCGACGTTCCCGCCATCGGTTCCGTGCGCAGCACCCGGGTCATCTTCTCCCAGATCTCCCGGCTCTTTGACACCGTCATGATCCACGCCGGCGGCAACGGCAGTGTTCTTACCAACGCCAAGGAGCGGGGTGTGGAGGGCTACAACATCGACACCTGGGATGCCAATAACATCTATTCCTTCCGGGACAAGGACCGCAGCCGCCAGGGCTACGGCTGGGAGCATACCCTGTTCGCCCGGGGCGATGGAATGGTTGAGGAAGCTGTCAACCGGGGCATCCGGGTGGACCAGGACCCGGACAAGGACTACGGCCTGCGCTTTACCGAGGACGGCACCCCCGAAAACGGGGAGGATGCCGCCTCCGTCAGCCTGACCTTCTCCTTTAACGGCAGCAAGAAGGACACCACCATGGTCTATGACGAGGAGCTGGGCAAGTATGTCTACAACCAGTACGGCAAGTCCATGGTAGACGGCGCAACGGGAGAGCCGGAGGCCTTCAA
>CAMCCS010000107.1 GCA_945873295.1 uncultured Clostridia bacterium | reverse complement strand
AATTTACAATTTCACGATCAGCTTATTAAAGCCGATAACCTGAATTGGAATTTGTAGAAGAAGTCAGGACATCGAACAACATTGTCATTCCGAACCAGTGCGCACACTGGTGTGGGAATCTCCATCGAATTCCGGGCAGACTATCGTCATACAGATTGTTCCAACCTGCCGTTTTCCGGAATCCTTCCACGAGAAATTGTACTCCTATCCAGGAGATTGCCACGCCAGTGTGAGCACTGGCTCGCAATGACCGGGAAGTCGGCACTCCGCCACCGCCCCACGGAACGATACCGAGCGGGTCAGGGAAGGAACGACCACAGACCACGTTCGTCACGACTTGGCTGTCGGCCCTGCCGACAAATTCCAATTTGTCCCGTTCTCTCTGCACCAAAGAATAGCAGAAACCTGCGTGAAATGAGAAAGAATCTCCCGAACCGTTTCGGCTCGGGAGATTCTGCGCGTCTTTGTTTTCCGGACACTGCCGGATGGAAAATCGTCAGCTCAGCTTGTTTTCGTAGGTGAAGGTCTCGCTGGCGCGGACCATTTCATAGTAGGATTCGATGATCTCGTCGGCAACGCCTGCCAGGGAGGAACCGTGGCCCACCTTTTCGCCGAACAGAGCCACCGCGATTTCCGGGTCTTCCATGGGGGCAAAGCAGATAAAGGCACCGTGGTCGGAGCCGCCGGAGGCATGCTGGGCGGTTCCCGTCTTGGCGCAGACGGCTACGGGGTAGTTCCTGCCGCCGGGGTCCTTCACACCGCCGAAGTAGTTGGAGGCGGTGCCGCCGGGCTCGGAGGCCACTTCCCGCATACCCTCCAGGTAGGTCAGGTAGCAGTCGTAGGGAATGTCCATCTGGCTGAGGATCTGCGGCTCGTTCTCATAGATCAGGGTCCGGTAGTCGGCGGAGGCCACCCGGTTCAGGAATGTGGCCTTGTACCGGGTGCCCTGGTTGGCCAGGGTGCAGGCGTAGACGCACAGCTGCAGGGGGGTGATCCGGTTTTCCGCCTGACCGATGCCGGTCAGCACACGGTCACCTGCGCCCCAGACGGCATCCGCGCCGGTGTGGTTGGCTTTCTTGCTGTCGGGATTGGAACGGGTGCCCACGATCTCCGTCAGCTCGATGCCGGTGGGCTCGCCGAAGCCAAAGCCCTGGGCGGCAGCATCCAGCATCTGCCAGGTGCACCGGTCCGCCAGCTCATAGAAGAAGTAGTTGCAGGATACCCGCAGGGCATACTGGGCGGCGATGTCGCCGTGGGTGCTGCCGCCCTGGGTGGAGGAGTAGAACAAGCACTTGGGACGGAAGCCGTCGTACTTGGTGAACACGCCTTCGTCGGTGATGATCTCGCCCCGCTGGTACAGGCCGTTCATCATGGCGGCGGTAAGGGTGCAGGGCTTAAAGGTGGAACCGGGGGCGTAGGCCGCGCCGAAGGCCCGGTTGAAGAAAGGCTTCAGTTCGTCTGCCAGCAGCGCATCCCAGTCCTCGGTCATGGTTGCCAGGTTATAGGAAGGATAGCTGGCGCAGGCCAGTATCTCGCCGGTTTTGACCTTCATGACGATCACCGCCGCGCCCTGGGCGTCCAGGCCGTCGCCGGTGGTGGAGGTGTTCCGCTCCGGGTTTGTAAAGGAGTCCATAGCGTCCGCCAGGGCATCCTCCGCGATTTTCTGAATATCGATGTCGATGGTGGTCTCCACGTTGTTTCCGGCAACGGGCTCCTTACCCTCCACATAGCGCTGCTCAATAATGGTGCCGTCCTTGGAAACCGCGTCGTAGCGCTGTCCGTCGATGCCGTGGAGGTACTCTTCAAAGGCCTCCTCAAAGCCGGACTGGCCGATGTAGGCATCCTTGGCGTAGCCCTTTTTCTTGTAGATTTCCCAGTCCTCCGGGTCCATGGCGCCCATGGAGCCGAGAATGTGGGCAGCGTAGGTGGTGTGGTATTCCCGGACGGTGGAGGATTCCACCATCAGGCCGGGGGTGTTCAGCTCCAGAATGGCGGACAGGTCGTCACTGGACACGTCCTCGATGAACACATAGTTGGGCAGGTTGGTAACGCCCCGCAGGTCAAATTCGTAGCGAAGGCCTACCACGCCCCGGGCTTCCTCGTCGGTCCATTCCGCGGGAAGTTCATAGCGGGCCCGGAGTTTTTCCATCAGCAAGGGGGCGGTGATGTCGGAGTCCAGGCCCCAGTCGTTCATGAAGGTCCGGAAGTACCGCTGCCAGGCGGAGCTGTATTCATCCAGGGTATAGACGAAAGGCCGGGTGGTGGTTACGGGCAGGTGGTCGGAGTGTTCAACCCCCAGTTCGTCGCACTTTTTCAGCAGGTTATATAGGTACTGGTTCCGGTCGTCGGCGGACTTGATAACGTAGTGGTTGAACACCAGGTCATAGCTGGCGCGGTTGCCCACCAACACCTTGCCGTTCCGGTCCAGAATATCGCCCCGGGCGGCACGGACGGTGGTGATGGTACCGTAGGTCACGGTGTTATCGGTGTTGCCCTTGGTGTCGATGATCTGCAGCTTAAACAGCCGGAAAGAGAAAAGTGTCAGAATGAATCCGAAAAGAATTACCAAAATAACGGCGCGCAGCCGGCTTATTCTTTCCATTGATTACCTCCTATGGTGCCGATTTTAGCGAAAAGAAAATACATTGGGATCATAACGGCGGCGTTATAAAGCCCCGTGAGGAAGAAAATTCCTACCCGGTCCCAGCGGGTCAGGCCAAAAAATACGCCCACGCCCCACAGGCCCAGCTCATAGGCAATCCCCGCCACGCCGGCACTGAACACTACGGAGCCGGCGCTCCTGTGCCAGTATTTCTGACGGAACAGGGAGGCGGCCATGCCGAAAACCGTAATGAGGCCCACACAGTAGGCCAGGGGGGCGGAGCCGGAGAAGAAGTAGAAGATGGAAGCAAGGAGGGCAAAGAGGCTGCCCACCTCGCTGTTTTCAATGACGGCAATCAGCAGGATCGCCGCGGGAGCCAGATCGGTGGTGGCGCCCAGGATGGAAACCCGGCTCATGATGGTATCCTGAACGATCAGCGCCAGCAGGCACACGGCAATATACAGCCCCCAGCGCAGATAGGTCAGGCGCTGCTGGTAGGTCATGTGCAGGACCTTGCGGAAGCTGCTGCCGGATGCGTCGGGTTTGAATTCCGGCTCCTGCCGCCGCTTCAGAAAGGGTATGCTCCATTTTGCCATAAAAAACTCCATTCTGCGTTGGGTGAATTACTCTGTGATGTCCGTGGTGTACTCGGTGATGATGAACACCTGTTCCAGGGAGCGGATGTCGGCGGCGGCTTCCAGCAGGGCGTACTTGGCAACGCCGGTCTCTTCAAAGCCGGCGTCCACCACGCTGCCCACGATCAGGCCCCGGGGATACACGGTGGAACCGGAGGTCACCACCTGGTCCTTGTTCCGGATAATGGAGGAGGAGGGCAGGTAGTCCATCCGCAGCAATGTTTCATTGCCGGAGATGTAGCCGCCCTTGACCATGCCGTTGTAGCCGGAGGTGGCAATGTTGGTACTGATTTCCAGGGTGGAGTCCAGCACCGTTTTGACGATGGAATAGTTGGGGCCTACCTCGGTGACCAGGCCCACCACTTCGCCGTTGGCGGTAATGACGCACATGTTTTCCGCCACGCCGGCATTGGTGCCCCGGTTCAGGGTCAGGGTGTTGGACCAGTCGGTGGAGCTCCAGCTGATGATATAGGCATCCACTGCCACATAGTCTTCGTGGGTGGACAGAAAATTCAGAGCCTGGCGCAGACGGGTGTTTTCCCGGCTCACCGCGTCGGCCTGCCGGGCCACGTCCTCCATTTCGGCAATCCTGGCGGTAAGAACCTCGTTTTCCGCGGCCAGCGCCTCATAGCGGAACATATAGCTGAAATACTTTTCCGCCGCGTCCGTCAGAGCTGAGCCTGCCGCCCGGAAGGGGGCAAGGAAGCCCTGGATCACAAGATCCGGGATGCTCTGGCTGGTGAGGCCGGAAAGCACGGACAGTCCCGCGGTGATAAGCACGGCCAGGACCAGAATGATACGCAGCCGGGTACTGAATAGGTGTCTCATAGGTTTCTCCAATCCGCCGCTTACGTGGTTTTGATTCCCGCCTCCCAAGCGGCAGGGAGAGCAGGAAGTTGACAGTTATGAGATATAAGATACAAGATATGAGATATGAGATGCGGTGCCGCTTCGCGGCGATCAAAATAACAGGTGATTGTGGGAAGACTTTCCCTTGAACGGTGTGCGTACTATGTTGATAAAGCGTCCTTCTCAAGATGGAGATTGCCACACCAGTTTGAGAACTGGTTCGCAATGACCGGGAATTCGTAGTGTGGGAATCTCTATCGTATAAGCGGCTGAATTTTAAATTACGTGTCATTCCGAGCCAGTGCTCACACTGGCGTGGGAATCTCCATCGTATAAGGGAATGCGTACTTCACCGAGGGAGATTGCCACACCAGGAAAGCGGACTGGATCGCAGTGACCGGGACGCGGATGGTGCACGCTTGTGACGGGGCTTTACTTCCCCAAAAACACATCCGGCGCGACTTTTTGCAGCGCTTCCAGCAGGCGGCACACGGGAAGGCCCATCACATTATAATAGTCCCCGGTCAGCCAATCGCAGAACAATGCCGCGCCGCCCTGGATTCCGTAGGCCCCGGCCTTGTCCATGGGTTCGCCGGTTGCGATGTAGCGGTGAATCTCCTTTTCGGACAGAGGACGGAAGTGAAGCTGGGTCACCTGGGTAAAGGTCTCGGCGCGGCTTCCCCGCGCCGCGGTGCAGCCGGTCATGACCTGGTGGGTGCTGCCGGACAGAAGCCGGAGCATCCGGGCGGCGTCCTCTTCATCCCGGGGCTTTCCCAGGACCTGATTCCCGCAGACCACAATGGTGTCCGCCGCCACGACCACGTCCTCCGGCTCCCGGCTGACCGCCAGGGCCTTGCACCGGCTGACCCGGGACACCTCGTCAAAGGGGGGCTTGCCGGGGTCCATGGTCTCGTCAATATCGGCGGCCCGGACGGTAAAGGGCACGCCGTACAGCCCCATGAGCTCCCGCCGCCTGGGGGAAGCGGAGGCAAGAATGATTTGCATAGACATTTCCTTCCCTTACTCCACGCCCCGCAGGTACAGGCCTCTGGTGCAGGAGCCGGGGTCAAAGGGCCCGGGATTCAGATAGTCCTCCAGCACCCGGTCCGTCTCCCGGCTGTTCTCCGTGGTGAAATACAGGCGAATCGCCCACAGGCCCAGCTTGGCAAGGTCATCCTGCCGGTCCAGCCAGCTTAGCTTTCTGCCGTTGAGCAGGACGCTGCGGCAGGTGTCCCCATCCCGGATGATGGGGAAGTCGGCGCCGGTTTTGTCCACCAGCTTTACGGCTCCCTGGCCGCAGGTGCATTCTCCGGTACGGTTGTGGATCAAACAGTGCTCCGTGAGCATCAGCGGCAGCCGCCCGTAGGCAATGAGCTCTGTGTCCACAGCCTTGCTCAGGTCCCGGATCTGGGGCAGGGTCATTTCAAAGCTGGCGGTAGCGGAGATCAGCTCCAAAGACCGGACCACATTCATGGAAGCGGAATTGAAGATGTTGAGGCCGAAGTCGCCCCGGATTCGCAGGCCCAGCTCCCGGACGGGCCCCAGAAGCCCCAGGTTCCCCACAAGGACCTCCCGGAGCCCTGCCTCCCGCAGATCCCGCAGGGTGGCAAG
>CAMCCS010000106.1 GCA_945873295.1 uncultured Clostridia bacterium | reverse complement strand
CGGGCTTCGGCGGATCTTTTGCCCCAACCGTGCAGTATGAAAAATGGGAAATACATCCAGTATTCCCGCATTTTTCATACTTTCGCTTGTGCCAAAACACTGCCCGAATCTCCTTGCCCCATTATGCGGTGCTGCCTTAATTTTCCATAAATCGGGGGGATATGACGAATTGTGTTGTGCCATCTATCTTTTTCCTCTCAGTTGTACTGGGATATTTCTGAAAAAAGATTGACTTTTCTGATAAAAATGGTATGATAATGCAAGACCCGTCGCATCTTCCTGAGATGTGATGAAAAGGAGTGTTTGGAATGTTCAATAAGGAAGTTGTTGTTCGTTGTGAATCCGGTCTGCACAATCGCCAGGCTACATATTTTGTGCAGAAAGCAAATGAGTTTGAGAGCAGCATCTGGCTGGAGTCCGACAACCGGAAGATGAATGCGAAGAGCCTGCTCGGCATCATGTCTCTGGGGATTGTAACCGGTTCCACCATTACCCTCAGCGCCGTCGGCCCTGATGCGGAGGCTGCGGTTAATGCCCTTGATGCGCTCCTTCAGCGCGATGTCTATTGATTGTAAATGTTTTGCCGCCTCTCCTGAAAAAGGGGAGGCGGCATTTGCGTTCCTGGTTAATCTTTTTCCCCATTCGGCGCTTCCTGCGCTATAAAAAAAGATAAATTACCAGGGTAAGCAGCGCGTTGTTTTTCCCCTCTTCGTTATCCCCGCACATGAGAAGCAGCAAAAGAATAACGAAAATATCTTCCGTGCACAGACCCTTTGGCAGAAGCTGGCGTAGAAACGAGCCGAGCCCGCCATCCTTTCCCTGCGTGCAGGGTTCTCCTTTTTCTGGAACCGATTCCGAAGGCTTGTTCAGACAGGATCCCGGTCTTGGCGGCTGACGGCGGTATGTCATGGGCGGACGGGCACTGGGTTTGCCAAGCGGCCGGGAAAGACACGGCTTTTCCGGCGGTTTTGGGGGCGGAGAAGGCTTTCTGGGGGCAGCTTTCTGGGCTTCCGGAACGCGGCTTTTGCGAAATGTGCCGTCTGATTGGGGAACATAGCGGTTATACATGCGGTTTCACCTCCCGGATAGCAGCTTCATGCCGCCGGAATTCAGAAAGGCGGATACCATGCTGGCGATTTTTGCCGCCCGCATGGCTTTTTCCAATTTTGCTACCCGGTCCCGGCTGAGATAGGGGGTCAGTGCCCGAAGCAGGGCTTTCTGATTGGAATCGATATTGCTTTTCCCGGCGATCCCGGCAAGCTTAACAAGCATAGCAGGGTCCAAACCTGCGCCGGTGTCCGGATCCGGAAGAGAAGCCTTTGGGGGCGGCTCTTCTTTTTTGGGCGGTTCCCGGCTCTGAGATGGATTTGGGGCATTGACCGACTGGGCAAGCTGCATAATCTGCTGCATGAGCTGGGGATTTTCCAAAATTGCCCCCAGTTTCTCTTCCATACCTTCCATTTATTTCCCCCTTAGCTGCTCAATCAGTGCGCTGGCTTCCGGTGTGGACAGAAATTTGTCAATGGCTTTCTTCGCCTGGCTGTAATCTCCGTCAGAGGCCCGTTTCATTGCCTGCTGCATTTCATCACTGTCGTTCTGTTTCAGCAGCGCGATGAGTTTTTTTCCGGCAGGGGACTGGGCCATGCGCATGATCTGGGACATGTCCATCGGTGTATCGGGCAAATGATCCATTGCAATCCCTCCTGAGAATGTTCCTGAACTACTATATGAGCCGGCACCGGGAAAAGTGCCTGTCGTTTGCCCGGAACACTTTGCGGTTGCTTTTTTCTGGGGAAGCAGGTATAATGCTTTCTGTAGAAACCGGTGCTCCGCACAGAAAGGGGGCTTACCAATGGCCCGGCACAATTCCAGAAATACCCGAAGCCGGATCGTCACGGCAAGCTGGGAGCTTTTTTACGAGAAAGGGTATGATAATACCACGGTGGATGATATTGTGGAGCGTTCCGGTACCTCCAAGGGATCGTTCTACCATTATTTTGCGGGAAAGGATGCCCTTCTTAGCTCCCTGTCTTCGCTGTTTGATGAAAAATACGAGGAACTTTCCCCGGAAATTCAGGATATGGACAGTTTTTCTGCCCTGATTTTCCTTAACCGGGAACTGTTTTTCCTGATCGAGAATACCGTTTCCCTGGAGCTGCTTGCAAGGCTTCTGTCCACCCAGCTTATCACTGCCAGCGAAAAGCACCTGATGGATCAGAGCCGGGTTTATTTCCGGCTTCTGCGGAAAATCTGTGCCGACGGACAGCGAAAGGGTGAACTGCGCCAGGATATTCCGGTAAACGAACTGGTTCGGGCCTATGCCCTTCAGGAGCGCGCGCTGATGTATGACTGGTGCATTTGCGGCGGAAATTACAGTCTGACTCAGTATGCCGGCTATCAGCTTCCGCTTTTTCTGAAATATTTTCTTCCGGTCGAAAATACTACCTGAAAAAAGTATAGACTATAGTCTATATTCTGAAATTAGGTAAAATCGACATTATAGAATTATATATAAATTTGAGCTGCCGAATTTTTCGCTATTTGAAAATTCGGCAGCTTGATTTTTGTGAAAAGTATGGACCTTATTCTGTGTTGCAGTCTATTTTGGGAAACGCTATAATACCAACATCCAAAGGAGAGGGGTAAAAACTATGCAGACCAATCATTTATTTGTAATGGCATCCATTCTTGTCTATCTTGGCGGAATGATTATTCTTGGCGCGGTATATACCCGGAAGAACCGTTCCACCGAAGATTTCTATCTGGGCGGGAGGAAACTCGGACCTCTGGTTACTGCCATGAGTGCCGAAGCGTCGGACATGAGCGCTTACCTGCTGATGGGCCTGCCCGGAGTGGCGCTGCTCAGCGGTCTGCCCGAAGCGGTGTGGACATCTATTGGGCTTGCGGTAGGCACATATCTGAACTGGCGGCTGGTTGCAAAAAGGATTCGGGGTTACAGCCATCGCCTGGGCGCGGTTACGGTTCCCGATTTCTTTTCCAGGCGCTACCACGACGATAAGCATCTTTTATCCCTTGTTTCCGCAATTATCATCATTGTTTTCTTTATCCCTTATACTGCCTCCGGCTTCAATGCCTGCGGTACGTTGTTCTCGAGCCTGTTTGGCGTGGATTATTTTCCGGCGATGATTATTTCAGCCGGCGTGATCGTAGCGTATACGGTCCTTGGCGGCTTCCTGGCTGCATCCATTACGGACCTGGTGCAGTCGCTGATAATGACACTGGCGCTGATTGTCGTTGTGGTTTTTGGTATTCATGCCGCGGGGGGCTGGAATGCGGTGGTAGAAAATGCCCAAAGACTTCCCGGCTATCTGAGCCTTACCCGGGGCTATGACGTATCCACCGGAGCTGCGGGAACCTACTCCGTTGTAACCATTATTTCCACCCTTGCCTGGGGGTTGGGCTATTTCGGAATGCCCCATATCCTGCTGCGTTTTATGGCCATTGAGGATCCCAATAAACTGACCGTTTCCCGCCGGGTCGCTTCCGTTTGGGTCGTTATTTCAATGGGGATGGCGGTGCTCATCGGGATTATCGGCGGCGCCATGATCGGTTCCGGTGTCCTTGCGCCCATTGTGCCCGGGGACAGTCAGCGGATAATCATAAAAATCGCCGAAAAAATCGCCTCCTACGGCACTCTGCCTGCAATTATCGCAGGGCTGATCTTTGCCGGTATTCTGGCAGCTACCATGTCTACTGCCGACTCCCAGCTTTTGGCGGCATCTTCCAGTGTGACCCAGGATATTATGTGTTCTGCGTTCAAGCTTCGTCTGTCTTCCAAAGCATCCATGATTACCGCCCGCTGTGTGGTAGCGGTTATCGCGCTTATCGGTGTCTACTGGGCCCGGGAGGAAGGCTCAGTCTTTACCATCGTTTCCTTTGCTTGGGCTGGCTTTGGAGCCGCTTTCGGTCCCGGGATTCTGCTGGCGCTGTTCTGGAAACGGGGAAACAAATGGGGTGCGCTTGCCGGTATGCTGTCCGGCGGTGGAATGGTGTTCCTGTGGAAATACGCGGTGCGTCCTTTGGGGGGTGTGTGGGACGTGTATGAACTTCTGCCCGCCTTTGTGACATCCCTGATTGTTAACGTGGCAGTGAGCCTGCTGACCGGGGAACCCTCTGAGGCAGAGAGGCGGGAATTTGAAGAAGTGTCGGAATCCACGCATGGATAAAAAAGCCCTCTGGCTGGAAGAACAAAAATCTGTGTTCTTCCAGCCGGAGAACTTTTTTGCTGTTTCCGGCATAGAATACGGGGATAGAAAGGATGTGATCGGATATGTGCGCGATTGCCGGTCTGGTTGGGCTGGACGCGGAGGAACAAACCCTGGACAGGATGCTGAAGACTATGGCACGCCGTGGCCCGGATGACCGGGGCGTAAGCACCGCTCCCGGCTGCACCCTCCTGCATACCCGTTTGGCAATTATTGATCCCGCAGGTGGAAAGCAGCCCATGCGCCTGACGCACAATGGGGAGACCTATACGTTGGTTTACAATGGAGAACTCTATAATACCGAGGAAATCCGCACCGCGCTCCAAAAACTGGGCCATCGGTTCCTGGGCCATTCCGATACGGAGGTTGTGCTGCATGCCTATGCCCAGTGGGGAGCCGATTGTGTAGAAAAATTCAACGGTATTTTTGCCTTTGGGATCTGGGAGCAGGGAAGAGGCAGGCTGTTTCTTGCCAGGGACCGGATCGGCGTAAAGCCCCTCTTTTATGCAGAGCTCGGAGGCGGGCTGCTGTTTGCTTCGGAAATCAAAACCATCCTTGCTTTTCCCGGATTCAAAGCACAGCTTGACAGGGAGGGAGCGGCGCAGCTGATTCTCCTTGGACCGGGGCGACTGCCGGGCAGCGGTGTTTTTCATGGCATTCGGGAATTGGAACCAGGTTGGCTGGGATACTGGGAAAAGGGCGTATTCCGTGCAGAGCGCTACTGGTCACTGAAAGACCGGGAACGCCGGGAAACCTTTGATGAAACAGTGGAGCATACCCGGTTTCTTGTAACGGACGCCATCCGGCGGCAGATGGTTTCGGATGTGCCCATTGGAACCTTTTTGTCCGGTGGACTGGATTCCAGCATCATCACCGCTCTGTGTGCCGGTCAGATGGCTTCCCGGGGCGAGCGGCTGAAAACCTTCAGCGTTGACTATCGGGACAATGACCGGTATTTCCGCCCCGGAAAATTCCAGCCCAATTCTGACGGGGAATATATAAACATTATGTGCCAGGCCCTGGATACGGACCACAGCCGTACAGAGCTGACACCGGAGGATCTGGCCGGTGCGCTGGAGGACAGCACCATTGCCCGGGACCTGCCGGGGATGGCAGATGTAGATTTTTCCCTGTTGGTTTTCTGCCGCAGGATTCGGGAGGATGTAAAGGTTGCCCTGTCCGGAGAGTGTGCGGATGAAATATTCGGAGGGTATCCCTGGTACCGGGATCCGGAGGTAAGAGCCATTGCCGGCTTCCCATGGGCACAGAATACCCAGGACCGGGCGGAAATGATGGCGCCGGAAGCGGTGCAGGGACTGGATCCCAGGGAGTTTGTCATGGATGCCTACCGGGAAACGGTTGCCCAGAGCGATATCCTCCCCGGAACCTCCCCGTTGGAACGGCGGATGAAAGAGATGGTGAATCTCAATTTCCGCTGGTTCATGCAGACCCTGCTGGACAGAAAGGACCGGATGAG
>CAMCCS010000105.1 GCA_945873295.1 uncultured Clostridia bacterium | reverse complement strand
GCACCGCGGGCCGCCGGGTTTTCAGGTAGGAAGCCTATACATCAGCGTTTTGCATCAGAAAGGAGAAATGCTATGGAAAATTTCATTTTTGATCTTCAGCTTCTGGCGGATGCCAACACCAACGTGACCACGGACGAAGGACTGTCCGCGGAAAACCGGGCCTTCTATGACCGGGCCCTCATCGAGGAGGCCGGGCCCAACCTGGTCCATGCCCAGTTTGGTCAGAAGCGCCCCATCCCCAAGAACGGCGGTAAGCAGATCCAGTTCCGCAAGTACGCCAGCCTCCCCAAGGCCATGACCCCCCTGACCGAGGGCGTCACCCCCAGCGGCCGGAAGATGACCGCCACCGCCGTCACCGCCACCGTCAGCCAGTACGGCGACTATGTGTGCCTGTCCGATGTGCTGGATCTCACCGCCATCGACAACAACATTCTGGAGGCCACCAAGGCGGTGGGCCGTCAGGCGGGCCTGACCCTGGACACCATCACCCGGAATGTGCTCCAGTCCGGCACCAACGTGTACTACTGCCCCAAGGTAGCAGCCGACGGCACCGTCACCGCCGTCACCGACCGCTCCAGCCTGGATGCAAGCTGCACCCTGACCGTGGATGTGGTCAAAAAGGTTGCCGCCCTGATGAAGGCCGCCAACGCTCCCAAGATTAACGGC
Organism: uncultured Clostridia bacterium; assembly: GCA_945873295.1. Classification (GTDB taxonomy): domain Bacteria; phylum Bacillota; class Clostridia; order Oscillospirales; family Oscillospiraceae; genus Faecousia. The sequence continues at coordinate 5,149 of CAMCCS010000105.1, read as the reverse complement.
GACTATGTGGCCATCATCCACCCCTATGTTGCCTACGATCTCATGTCCGACCCCCGGTGGGAGGAGATGCACAAGTACTGCACCCCCGAGAACCAGTACGCCGGAGAGATCGGCCGGGTGGCGGGTGTCCGGTTCATCGAGACCAGCGAGGCCGCGGTGTACACCGGTGCGGAGGACGGCTGCCCGGACAAGCTGGCGGTGTTCGGATGCCTGTTCCTGGCGGACGGCGCCTACGGCGTCACCGATGTGGAAGGCGGGGGCCTCACCACCATCATCAAGCAGCTGGGCTCCGGCGGCACCGCCGACCCCCTGGATCAGCGAAGCACCGTGGGCTGGAAGGCCCTGCAGACCGCCGAGATCCTGATAGAGCCCTACCTGTACCGGGTGGAGTGCTGCTCCGCCTTCTCCCCCTACGCCGAGTCCAACTAAGAAGTAGGGGAATTGGGTGGGAGGGTGGGTTTTGGGGGGTGCAGCCACACCCCCTCCTACTTCTTCACTATTCACTCTTCACTATTCACTAGCCCCGCTACCACTCTGGCCTGGTTCGGAATGACCGAATCTGACGGCCCGACAAATTGGGAATTTGTCGAATTCCCGGTCATTGCGAGCCAGTTCGCTTTCCTGGCGTGGCAATCCCCCGGTTAGACGTACCACTTCTCGTGGAAGAATACCGGAAAACAGTACAATAGAACGGTCTGTATGACGATAGGTAGCACGAAGTTCGATGGAGATTCCCACGAAAGTAGTGCGCACTGGTTCGGAATGACAGTGTTGTTCGGGCCTTGCGCTTCCCTCTACAAATACCAATTTCTCTCACTGCTGCGGAAAGCCTATGGGCAGCCGGGGACGGCTGCCTCTGGGGGTGGGAGGGTGCATTTTACTTAACAAGGAGGATTCTATTATGGAAAACGAAAAAATGGTACTGATCAAGCTGCCCCTGACCAGGCGGCAGAAGGACGATGTATTCGTGGGGATCAACGGCAGAACCTTCCTCATCCAGCGGGGTGTGGAGGTCAGCGTCCCCTGGAATGTGGCAAAGGTTCTGGAGCGGAAGGAAAAGGTGCTGTCCCAGGCAATGGCCTATGAGGACGCTGCTGCCGCACCCCTGGAGGCTCTGGAAGCCCGGGGCTAAACGAAAGAAAGGGGGAAACCCAATGACCATCCAGGAAGCCATTGCGCTGATCGATGAGCAAAAGCCCAACACCGTCCCGGCCGCAAGCAAGCTCCGGTGGCTGGGGGAGCTGGACTGGGAAATTTTCCGGGATGTACTGCTGACCCACGCGGGTACGGTACCGGAGTTCACCGGCTACCCCGGAGATATGTCCCAGGAAGACCGGGAAGCAGCCGTACTTCTGGCCCCCGCCCCCTATGACAGCATGTACCTGTACTGCCTGGAAAGCCACATCGACTACGAAAACGGGGAGACCGCCAGGTACAACAATTCCAACGCCATGTTCCGGACCGTCTTTGACGCCTACCGGAACTGGTATAACCGCACCCATAAGCCCCTTTCCGGGACGGTGCGCTTTTACTGAGGGGGGTGAGCGTATGCACTTTCCCTCCCTCACGGTGCTTCCCACCAGCCGGTCCGTCATTGAAGCATGGATGGGGTACAACCGAAATCCGCGCATCGGAGACGGGGAGCTATATGACATGGAAAACCTCAGCTCCGACCGGTTCCCCGTCCTGGCCCCCCGGAAGCCCCGGGGGATCTACGCCGCCCCTACAAGCTGCACCGGGCTCATTGCCAAGGATACCCTTTGCTGCACCGACGGCAGCTGCTTTGTCATGGACGGCTACCGGCTGGACATGGGTCTGGATGACCGCCCGAAAACCCTTGTGTCCATGGGGGCCTATGTGATCATCCTGCCGGACAAGAAGTATGTAAACACCGCCGACCTGACGGACTGGGGCAGTATCGAGGCAAGCTTTGTAAGCACCCAGGCGGTCAGCTTTACCCTGTGCACCCTGGACGGCGGCGCGGTTTCCCCGGATTATACCCAGCCGGAGACCCCGGAAAGCCCGGAAGACGGCGCCCTTTGGCTGGACACCGGGAGCTCCCCCGCCGCCCTGCGGCAGTGGAGTGAAATAAGCGGGCTGTGGGCAGCCGTCCCCACCACCTATGTAAAAATCGCCTCCCCCAATCTGGGGAAGGCCTTTGAAGCAGGGGACGGGGTCAGCATTTCCGGTCTTTCCGGGACGCTCCTGGACGCCGAAACCGGGGCGGAAATCCAGAATCCCGACCTTGGGGAGCTGGAGGGCTCCTTCGTCATCCAGGCCAGGGGGGACGACTACATTGTGGTCATCGGGATACTGGAAAGCCCTGCCGCCATTTTGAACCCCGTCACCGTGGAGCGGCGGATGCCCAATATGGACTTCGTCATTGAAAGCGAAAACCGGCTCTGGGGCTGCCGATACGGTGTGGCGGCGGGCGGCGAGGTGGTAAACGAAATCTACGCAAGCAAGCTGGGGGACTTTAAAAACTGGAACTGCTTTCAGGGGGTGTCCACCGACAGCTACATTGTCAGTCTCGGCACCGACGGAGCTTTTACCGGGGCGGTAAACTACCTGGGCTACCCCCTCTTTTTCAAGGAAAACTGCATCCACAAGGTCTACGGCAGCTACCCCGCCGCCTACCAAACCCAGACCGTGAACTGCCGTGGGGTTCAGCGGGGCAGTGAAAAAAGCCTTGCCGCCGTGAACGAGGTGCTCTACTACAAGTCTTCTTCCGGGGTGTGCGCCTACGACGGGAGCCTTCCCAGGGAGGTTTCCGCCCCCCTGGGGGACACGCAATACCACAGCGCCAGCGCCGGGAGCCTGGGAAACAAATACTACATCTCCATGGCGGATCCCGAGGGGGTGTACCACCTCTTCGTCTTCGACACCGCCCGGGGACTGTGGCACCGGGAGGACAGCACGCGAGCAGATTTCTGGTGCCGGGCAAGAAACGAGCTGTATTTTCTCGACCACGGCGACGGGAAGATCAAAACCGTGCTGGGCACCGGAGAAAAGGCGGAGGAAGCGGTCAGCTGGATGGCCCAGACCGGTAGTCTGGGGCTGACAGAAGCGGACAACAAATACGTTTCCCGGCTGAACCTCCGGCTGCGCATGGACCCGGGGGCGAAGCTCACCCTTTTCATCTCCTATGATGGGGAGGATACCTGGGAGACGGTGTGCACGCTGGAATGCGCGAACCTTCGCAGCTTTACCGTCCCGGTGAAGCTTAGGCGGTGCGGCCACTTCCGGCTGCGGCTGGAGGGCCGGGGAGATGTGCATCTGTATTCCATCGTGCAAACCGTGGAACGCGGCAGCGACACCTGCAGTGCCCTGGGGCAGACCCTGGGAGGTGGGAAAGCATGAATATTCCCCTTCCCCAGCAGCTCACGGGAAGCGACCGGGAGCAGCTGCAAGGGATGAAGACCTACCTTTTCCAGCTTGCCCAGGAGCTGCAATTCGCCCTGGGCAGCGTGGAAAAACAGATCCTCACCGTGCAGGACACTGCCGCAAACGCGGATCGGGAGGTATCCCGCATCAGCGAAAGCCAGACGCCCAAGGCCCAGTTTTCCGCCCTGAAAGCCCTGATCATCAAGTCGGCGGACATTGTAGAAGCCTACTACGAGGAAATCAACCGGAGGCTTTCCGGGCAGTATCTTGCCATCTCCGACTTCGGCACCTACCGCCAGGAGACCGAACAGGTCATCACCGAAAATTCCCAGGGCATCACGAGAGTTTTCTCCGATGTGCAGACCATCAGCACCTCCCTGGGGCAGACACAGGCGGACCTTGGTGATCTCCGGCAGGAGACCCAGCAGGGGCTGCAAAGCAACGCGGATGCCATAAGCCTGGTAAATACCAACGTGCAGACCTTTGAAACCTCCCTGGGGCAGGCCCAATCGGACATCCAGGGCATCAGCACGTCTGTCAGCCAGGCCCAGGCGGATATTCAGGGCATCAGCGCTTCCGTCAGCCAGACGCAGTCCAATGTCGATGACCTTAATACCTCCCTGGGGCAGGCTCAGGCGGACATTCAGACGATTGATGCGTCCGTTGCCAAAGCGCAATCCGATATTCAGACAATCGGCACCTCGGTGAGCCAGGTTCAGACGGACATTCAGGGCATCAATACTACGGTAAACCAGGCCCAGTCTGATATTCAGACCATAGACGCATCCCTTGGCCAGGTTCAAACGGACATACAGGGGATCAATACCACAGTAAGCCAAACCCAGTCGGAGATTCAGGGGATCAACACAACCGTCAGCAAGGCTCAGACGGAAATCAAAACAATTGGCTCTTCTGTAAGTCAGGCCCAGGCGGATATTCAAGGTCTTAATACCTCTCTCGACCAGGCCCAGTCGGACATTCAGGGCATCAGCACGTCTGTCAGCCAGGCCCAGGCGGATATTCAGACGATTGATGCGTCCGTTGCCAAAGCGCAATCCGATATTCAGACAATCGGCACCTCGGTGAGCCAGGTTCAGACGGACATTCAGGGCATCAATACTACGGTCAGTCAGGCCCAGTCAGACATCAGCGGTATCAACAGTTCCCTGGATCAGGCCCAATCGGATATCCGATCCATTGGCACCTCGGTCAGCCAGGCCCAGTCGGAGATTCAAACCATAAACACTTCCGTCTCCAAAGCGCAATCGGACATTCAGACAATCGATGCCTCCGTCAGCCAGGCCCAGTCGGACATTCAGAATATGGACGCGTCTCTCAGCCGGGCGCAGGATGACATCAGCACCATCGGTGTATCCGTAAGCCAGGCCCAGACCGACATTCAGGGCATCAATACCTCCCTGGGGCAAGCCCAGTCGGACATTCACGGGATCAGTGATTCCCTGGGACAGGCCCAGTCGGATATACAGGCGATGGACGCGTCCCTGGGGAAGGCTCAGGACCTGATTGCTGAGGTGCGGGAAGCGGTGATTCAGGTAAACGCCTGGATCAAGACGGGAAAGCTGGCAGAAGACGAGAATTCCGTTCCCATCTACGGTGTGGAGATCGGCCAGCAGACGGAAAAAAACGGGCTTGTTGTGTTTCAGAAGTTTGCACGGCTCCTGGCGGACCGGCTCAGCTTCTTCGACCAGAACGGGAATGAAGTCAGCTTCATCGGTGACGAGACCATGCACATCACCAAGGCGGA
>CAMCCS010000104.1 GCA_945873295.1 uncultured Clostridia bacterium | reverse complement strand
ATACTATGACAGCATCAACCGAGAGCACAAAATCAACGATGCCTTGCGAGTTATTGCTTTTTTATTCCACATTTAGCTCCACGCATTGCTCCCCCATGCCAGGCGCACTGACCTTGATCTGGATTTTCCCTGCGCTGTCTCCCGCACGGATCACAGCCAGTGCCTTACCGTAGTAGGTGGTATGGGTCTTTTCGGTAAAGCACTCTCCCATGTTCGGCTTGGCAGAGCCAAGAGCCAGCAGGCTGCCCGCGCCGCTTACCATCACCGTAATGGGAACATCTTCAGAGGACTTGGTGATCCCATCCCGGCCGGTGAGGTCGATTGCCAGATAGCAGAGATCCTGGCCGTCGGCATGCAGCGTGGTCCTATCCGGACGGAGGCAAAGCTCTGTCGCACCTTCCGCGGTGCGCATGGTCTCCCTTGCGATCTCCGCCCCGTTTCCGTCATAGCTGATGGCGGTGATGGTACCCGGCTGGTATATTACCTTCGGGAAGACTGCCTTGTATTCCTTGGTTTTCTTTCTGCCATAGGACTTGCCATTAACAATCAGCTCAGCCGCGACGCCTGAGGCATAGACCGTAACCTTGGTCTTTTTACCCTCGCAGCCCTTCCAGGACCAGCTTGCCACCGCGTCCGTATCGCGCCACATGGTAACCGACCCGGTCTCTCCTGCATGGGTCAAGGGCTCCACGCCGATCCCAGGTTTGTTGCTCAAGCCCCAGACCAGGCGGTTCCACTGCACCTCCGGGCGCAGTTTGCCGCAGATATCGATGACACCGCAGCCGCCGGAAACGATGGGGGCATCCTCACCGGGCTTCTTGAAGCTTTTATACCGCACGGTGCCGATGCCGGATTCGCCAAGATAGTCCCAGCCCGTCCACATGAAGTCGCCGATCACATAGGGGAGCTTCCTGACATACTGCCAGTTGCGATAGAGATTCTTCGGCAGCGTTTCAGAGCCGACGATCACGCGGTCCGGGTGAAGCTTGCCGTCCATCTCATAACGAGAGGCGGCGTAGTTGTAGCCCCCGATATCCAAATAGGAAAACGCGACTTCTGTGGCCTTATCGGCGGCGGGCTTGGCCGCAGACTTTTCAATAATTCCGCCCATATGGTTCATCAGAAGGTTAAAGAATGCGCTGGTAGGCAGATTATCCATTGTCTGGCTGCCGTTCTTGTTTTCCTTACCGTCCTTTTTATCACCGTAGATCCCGCTGCCCTTGGCGGTCATGCTGCAGAGCATCAGATTGATGCCCATCGTCACAGCTTTGCCCGGGTCAAGCTCTCTTGTCAAAACGGCAAGCTTTCTGCACATCTCCTGCCCCGCCGGGATAGCCAGCTCGGAGATCTCGTTACCGATAGAGTTCATCACAACACAGGGGTGATTATAGTTTTTCATTACCATAGCATTCAGATCCTGCTCCCACCAGGCCAGGAATTCCTGATTGGCGTAGTCGTAGGGATTTTTATGCACCAGCCAGTTGTCACAAAACTCGTCCATCACGTACATACCCAACCGGTCGCAGGCCTCCAGAAGCGCTTTGGATGCGGGATTGTGGGCGCTGCGAATGGCGTTGAAGCCCGCTTCCTTTAGAAGCCGCACTCGGCGTTCTTCCGCCGAAGTGAAGGAGCATGCGCCCAGAATACCGTTGTCGTGGTGGATGCACGCGCCGCGGAGCAGGGTCTCCTTCCCGTTGACGAAAAAGCCCTTCACGTTCCAAGCCAGCGTACGGAAGCCGAAGGAATCCTCCGTCTCATCCACCGTTTTGCGGTCCTGAAGCAGCTCGACACAGCAGCGGTAGAGCTCTGGGTGCTCTGCGTCCCACAGGCGGGGAGACGTGACCTTGAGTGACACCTCCGCCGTACCCTCGGAAACAGGTGCAACGGACTCAGCTGCGACGGAGTCTCCGTCATAAATCTTCACGCAGATCTCATCGCCGCCACTGGCGCTGACCTTCACATTGACAATGTCATTGTTCAGGGTGGAAATCAACAAGCCATCCGGGAGAATGTGACTGGATTCTCCGGAATACAGGCTGACATTGCGATAGATCCCGCTGCCAGAGTACCAACGGGAGTTAGGGACGGCGGAATTGTCTGCTATGACGGTGATCTCGTTTTCCTCTCCGAAGCAAAGATGCTCGTCCAGCAACACATAAAAATTGGAGTATCCATAGGGCCGCTCCGCTGCAAGGCTGCCGTTGATATACACCTTCGCGTTTTTGTAGACCGCCTCAAACTCCAGGATATGCGTCCGGCCGCGTTCCGTTTCCGGGAGAGCAAAGCGTTTGGTGTACTCATACACGCCGCCGGGAAAGTACCCACAGGCTCCGGCGGTGGCTGCATTTCTGTCCCGCTTCTCAAAAAGCATCGCGTCATGGGGCAGCGTGACAGGTTTCGGTTCGGCGCTATCGCCCTGCTTTTTGCATGTCCAGTGATCGTTAAAGCTTGTTTTCTTCATATTTTTGTTCTCCTTTAAATAATGCGGAACGCTTCGCGGTTTGTGCAGTAAATAATGTCCGGTTGTCCGGCGATGGCAGCAAAGAGGCGCTCCAGGCCGTCCCAGCTTGCCTGCCCCTTCCCGTAGTCCATCTCATAGCCGTGACCCCAGAGATATAAAAGCAGATCCCTGTCCGCCGCCTCCGCCTGTTTGAAGCTCTCCACCAGAGTCATGGCGTTGCCGAGAATCACAGAGGAAGATGGGCGAAAGTTCAGGGGATTGGCCGGGAATTCGAAGCTGCCGGAGGGATAGACCGCTCTGGCATAGAGGTAGCCCTGCTTTTTCAGAAAGGCCTCCGCCGCAGGCGAAACAGAGCCTCGGGCATAGGCATGGCCGACGATGGTTTCCCCAGTCAGGTGCTCCAGGGTTTGCTTGTCTTTGCCGACTGAATTACGCAGCCCCTGTTCATCGAGCTTCTTTAGAGGCTCATGGAGAAAGCCGTGACTGGCGATCTCCATGCCTTCGTAGACCTGCAGGATTTCGTCCTCCGGGATTCGGTTATGTGGCACATAGGAGAAGGGCCAGCGGTGCCTGACGCCCTCTTCGCAATCCTGAAAAGAGAAGGTGCCGATGCCCATTACCTCGCCGCGCTGCCCGAACAGACCGGAGTTAAGATTGAAGGTTCCCTTTAATCCGTATTGTTTCATCAGAGCAATGATCCGCTTGTCCTGCTCGAGGCCGTCGTCAAAGCTGAGCGTAAAGTACTTCTTTCCCATTTATAACTCCTCACCGGTAAGCGCTGCCAGATCATAGGCTTCGGCCATCCGCTCACCGCCCATCGTATTAGGATGTAGGTGGTCGCCCTGGTGGTAACGCTCATCCACCCAGGAGGGATTCCTTTTGTCCCGCAGCAGCTGGTCCGCATCAAACACATAGTCGAACTGCCCGCAGTCCCGGATCCATGTGTTGATCTTCACGCGCAAGGCTTCCATCTCCGGGGTATAGCCTTTTTTAACAAAGCCCTCCCGTGGTGTAAGCGTCTGCATGACGACCCGGATGCCGCGGTCTTTCAAGGCTTTGGTCAGGCCTTGAATTGCCTCCGTGTAAGCGTCAAAGGAGATCGTCTGCTCCGTCTTCCTCGTGTAATACGCCACATCGTTGACTCCCAGAGCCAGGATCACGGTATGGAGATTGTCAAAACTCAGAACGTCTCTCTCAAAACGGGCGACTCCCTTTTCTCCGTAAGAGCTGCCCATAAAGCCGGGCACCTGGTAGAGCAGGCAGTTGCCGCCGATCCCGGCGTTCAGCAGTGCGTATTTTCCGCCGAAGCACTCAAACAGCCGCTTTTGTAAAGGCTTGACCCAGCGATTCATGGCTGTGATGCTGTCGCCGAAGGCGACGATCAGCTTGCTGCGTTCCTCGGATTCGACCTCTACCCGATCCAGAGAAACGATTGCGTCGTAGAGATTATACTGCTGCTTATAGCTCTCCTTTTTTACTTCCGGCAGGGTTTCATCCGCAGTATGATCTCCCGGATAAGCTACGGCCTCCTCCAACGTCATGTTGCTGTCTCGCGCCTTGGAGGCATAGAAAAGCCGGATCTCCAGCGTATCGCCTGCTGAAACCGGCAGATCGATCGGATCGGAGAAGGTATGTCCGCCTGTCGGAATCGTGAATGCTTTCTTTCCACCGCAAGAAATGGGGACCGGCTGCCCCTTTGCCCGGACCGTGACCGCGCCGATGACATAGGGCTTCTTCCCGTAGATGTTGGAAAAGCGCAGACGGATCCGCTTACCGGAAACCGGAGAGCCGACCGGGAACACCACGGTTTTTTTCTTCCCCTGCAGCATGCCCATGGCAAAGGACGGCGCTGCAGCCTGACTCCAGATTGTAGTCCAATTCATGTTTTTTTACTCCTTTCTATGTTTATGCAAAAGCAATATCCAACAAATCCAGCTTGCCCTTTCCCCGATAGCGCAGGTAGACGGGGCAGCAATTCGCCGGACAGTCTGCCGCAGCTGCCAGCTGATCGGGAGAAAAACGGATGTGATAGGTCGTCCAATCTGTCGTGGGAGAGAGGATGAACTCTGCGATCGCCTTTCCGTTTTCTCCGCCCAACAGCTCCAGCATTCCGTTTCCGCCGCGCACCGTCACAGCAAGCTCTTCGGTCTGTGTCAGATCGAAATACTTATAGCCCACAACGCAGGCATTTCGGATATCGGTAACAAAGGACTTCGGTGCATTTGCTTCACTGCAGGCAGTCACGGGGTGCTCCGTTGGCTCCGGAGGCTCGTAGTCCGGCCCATCCTGTGTCACAAAGGGGCCTCCCATGGGGTTGCGGATGCCAAGAACGCCCCTGCCGCGCAGACAGCAGGCGATGGACGCTGGATAGCTCCCCTTCCCTCTGAGCGGACCGCCGTTCAAGCCGCAGCTGGTGGCCTCCACCATGGTGATACTGCCGTCCTCTGCAATTGTAATCGGCTCTGCGACCGCTTGCCGGTTTTTCCACTTACCGTTGGTCGTGCGATGATCGAAAACATACCACTGTCCTTTTACGCAGACCAGGCCGCCATGACTATTTCCCATGGGATAGGAGGCATCCATCAGCTTTCGCCCCCGGTATCCGATGTCACTGGAGGAATGGATCGGCCCTTTGTGGATAAAGCCTTTATCGGGAAAAAGGCTCATGGCATAGTTGAGACCTGTAATATCCGTTGTGGGGTAGACCAGGTAATACCAGTTTCCGATGTGGCGAATCGAGGGGCCTTCCCAATAATTTGGCTTTTTGGCGTTGAAATCCGCTGGGAGAAGAATAGTGGGCTCAGATCTGATGGTCAGCATATCCCGATCCAACTCCATCACGAATAGTCCCACGATCTTATGCCCGAAACGGCCGTTGGAGGGCTGCCCACTCCCCACATAGAGATAGATGCGGCCATCGGTGTCCACCAGAACCGCCGGATCAAATACAAACCAGTCTTCCGCGCGGGAGCCGTAAACCCTGCCGCCAGGAAAATGTACGTCGCCCAGATACTTATATTTTCCTGCCGGGGTATTGCACACGGCGACAGAGGTGACGGAGGAATTGGCAACTGAATAATACAGATAATAGCGGCCGTCCGTCCCTCGAACCACGTCCGGCGCATAATAGGACTTCTGATCCTGGTTCCACGGGGTTTGCTCTTTTCGGTAAATGACCCCCTCGTAGCGCCAGTCGCTGAGATCGTCTTCCGGGGCTGACCAGGCCACATAATCGTTGACGCAGTAGTCCTTGCTCCCGAAGCGGTCATGGCTCCCGAAGATATACAGCCTGCCGTCAAAAAGCCGAGGCTCTGCATCCGGGATGTACTCCCAGCTGGGGAGATATGGGTTATAGCATTGTTGTTTCAAAGCGAAAATCCTCCCTTTACACTGAACTTACAGTATGGTAAAATAAAAAAA
>CAMCCS010000103.1 GCA_945873295.1 uncultured Clostridia bacterium | reverse complement strand
GCCCTGAGGGCGTAGCGCACCAGCTCCTCCGTGGAGGCGTTGGGGTCGGCGCCCTTGAGAGCGGCGGCAATTTCCGCCGGGGAGTAGCCCAGCTCCTGGAGGGCGGCCCGGGCCAGGGCGGCAGAGCCTCCCTGCTGGGGAGCAGGGACCGAGACACCGGCGGAGAAGTCCAGCTCCTGGGAGCTGCCGCCCAGCTTGTCTTTCAGCTCCAGAATGATCCGCTGGGCGATCTTTTTGCCGATGCCCTGGGCGGCGGTGAGCATTTTTTCATCCCCGGTCATGACGGCCAGGGTAAAGTTCTGGGGCCCGCCGGAGGAAAGGATGGCCATGGCGGCCTTGGGGCCCACACCGTTCACGGAGGTCAGCAGCTCGTAGCACCGCTGTTCCTCCCGGCTGGAAAAGCCGTACAGGTCAAAGGCGTCCTCCCGGATGGATTCGGTAATATACAGCCGGGCAGGCTGGTTGAGCTTCAGCTGGCCCGCGGTATAGGCGGTGACCCGGCAGCCGTAGCCGACGCCGCCGCAGTCAATGACCGCAAGCCCCGGCTCCAAGATGGTCACGGTTCCGGAAACATAATACAGCATGGTTTTTCCTCCGTTACAGGGTTTGGTTGTTTTGCGCGGCGGCCCGGGCGAGCAGGGAGGTGCTGGACCGGGCGTGGCACAGGGCGATGGCAATGGCATCGGCGGCATCGTCGGGCTTTGGCAGGGCTTCCAGATGCAGAAGCCTTTTGGTCATATCCATGACCTGGTGCTTGCTGGCGTTGCCGTAGCCCACCACCGCCTGCTTGACCTGCATGGGCTTGTATTCAAAAATGGGGACGCCCGCCTGCCGGACGGCAAGCAGGATGACCCCCCGGCTCTGGGCCACATTGATGCCGGTGGTCACGTTATGACCGAAGAACAGCTCCTCAATGGCAACCGCATCGGCCTGGGCCACCTGCATAAGCTCGGTCATATCCCGGTAGATCACTTCCAGCCGCCAGGGAAAGTCCGTATTGGGGGGCGTTGTGATGGCGCCGCAGCGAAGCAGCCGCATTTCGGACCGCTGGGCCTCAATGAGGCCGAAGCCTGTGATTCCGTATCCGGGGTCGATCCCCAATATCCGCATTTTTTTCACCTCGCCTTTTATGATAACACATTTGTTTTCATTTTCCTACCCCAATTTTGAAAAAAACGGAACCCGGGCGCATGGATTGGCGGGGCTGGGAAATACTAGGCGTGAAAAGGCGGTGGACGAAATGAAAACTTTCTCCTGTGAGACCCGGATCGTATCCGGGCCGGGGGCAGTGGCAGCACTGAAGGAATTCGGGGCAAAGCGTGTGTTCCTAGTTACGGACCCGTTTTTTGCGAAAAACGGAACGGCCCAGCATGTTGCGGAGGCTGCCGGCGGGGAAACGGTGGAAATCTTTGATGGGGTGAAGCCGGACCCCAGTGTTTCTCTGGCGGCGGAGGGAACGGCGAAGCTCAAGGCCTTTGCCCCGGACCTGCTGGTGGCTCTGGGCGGGGGCAGCGCCATGGACTGCGCCAAGGCCATGGCCTATTTTTCCCAGGGGACATTCCCCCTGGCGGCGATCCCAACCACCTCCGGCTCCGGTTCCGAGGTGACGGATTTTGCCATTCTCACCCACGACGGGGTGAAGCATCCACTGGTTGACCGGCGGCTGCGGCCCAGCATGGCAATTTTGGACAGCGACCTGCTGGAAAGCCTTCCGAAATCCCTGATTGCCGACGCGGGCTTTGATGTGCTTTCCCACGCCCTGGAAAGCTATGTGGCGGTGAATGCCGGGGCCTTTTCGGACCTGCTGGCCCGGGAGGCCTTTGCCAGTGCCTACGCCGCCCTCCCCGCATCCTTTGCCGGGCAGAAAGCGGTACGGCTCAAGATCCATCTGGCCTCCACCATGGCAGGGCTTTCCTTTACCCACGCCGGGTTGGGCCTGTGCCATGCCATATCCCACAGTTTGGGCGGGCTCTTCCATGTGCCCCACGGGCGGCTGAACGCCATCCTGCTGCCATCGGTCATCAGCTGCAACGCCCACGCTGCTCAGCGCAAATACGCAGAGCTTGCCCGGGCGGCAGGGCTGGGGGGCAGTGCCGACCAGGTGGCGGTGCGGAACCTGAAAAACGGTCTTATGCGGCTGCGAAAGGAATTGGAGCTGCCCCAGACCCTGGCTGAAGCGGGGATCTCCCCCCGGGAGCTGTGGAGCAAAATGCCGGGGATCGTGGCGGCAGCGCTGGACGACCCCTGCTGCAAAACCAATCCCATGCCCGCCGAGGACTTTCTCATCCGGCGGATTCTGGAGGAGGCGGCGGGCCGTGGCTGAAAAGCTGACAAGCGTGGGGCTGGACATCGGCACCACCTCCACCCAGATGATCGTGTCGGAGCTGACCATTGAGAATCAGGCATCCAGCTTTGCCGTGCCGGAGCTGACCATTGCCGACCGGAAGATCCTGTACCGCAGTCCGGTGCATTTTACGCCCCTGTTGGACGCGCAGCGAATGGATGCCCCGGCTTTGGGAAAACTCATCCGGGAGGAATACGAAAAAGCGGGCCTGCGGCGGGAGGATGTGGATACCGGCGCTGTCATCATCACGGGAGAGACCAGCCGGAAAGAGAATGCCCGGGCGGTGCTGGGGGAGATTGCGGACCTTGCCGGGGATTTTGTGGTGGCGGCAGCAGGGCCGGATCTGGAAAGCGTCCTGGCCGCCAAGGGCGCCGGGGCGGAAAGCTACAGCGCCCAAACCGGGAAAACGGTGCTCCACATGGACATCGGCGGGGGAACCAGCAATCTGGCCCTGATCCGGGAGGGAAAAATCACTGCTACCGGGTGCCTGAATGTGGGCGGACGGCTGGTAAAGCTGACAAAAGCGGGAGAAGTCACCTATGTTTCTCCCGTGCTGAACGGCCTGACGGACATCCGGGTGGGGGAGGTTCTTACCCGGGACCGGGCAGGGGAATTATGCCAAATGCTGACCCGGGCGCTGGAAATGGCGGCGGGGCTGCGGGAGAAGGACACGCTCCTTGCGGCCCTGACCACCGGGGGCACCGCGGCGCTGCCCCTGCCGGGAACGGAAGGGGAGAAAATAACCCTTTCCTTTTCCGGGGGCGTTGCTGACTGTATCGCCGGGGAAAGATACTGGCAGGAATTCGGGGACCTGGGGCCGACTCTGGGAACTTGCATCCGGGAAAGCCGGCTGTGCCGGGGGGAGTACCGTGTGGGAACGGAGACCATCCGTGCCACGGTCATCGGCGCCGGGTGCCACAGCGCCCAGCTTTCCGGCAGTACGGTATACACCCAGAATATTGCTTTCCCCCTGAAAAACATACCGGCGGTGCCCCTTTTGGATCGGGAGCCGGGGCTGGGCCAGCGGATTCAAAGGGCGCTCACCATGCAGGATGGGCCTGGGGTACTGGCCCTGCCTGGCATCCAAAGTCCCGGCTACCATGAGGTTACGGCTCTTGCGGAGGAAATTGCCGTTGGGATACCGGAGGGGCCGGTGTATGTGTGCCTGGAGGCGGACATGGCCCAGGCGTTGGGACAGAGTTTGGCGGCCCGGTTGGGCCCCCAGCGGCCCATTCTGTGCCTGGACCGGGTAAAGCTGACCCAGGGGGCCTACCTGGATGTTGCCGCCCCCGTGGGCCCCGCTGTCCCGGTTGTCGTAAAAACACTGGTGCTCAGCACCCAGGGGTAGGTTATGGAGAAGGAGTTCACAATGAACAAACAGGAATTATCCGCCATGGTGGCGCGGCTGCTGTCGGAAATGGGGCAGGAGCCTATGGTAAAAGGCGGGGACTACCGCCCCAGGTCGCCCGGGCCGGAACACGGGGACACAGGGTACCGGGAGGGGGATTTTGTGCCGGATGTCACGGCGCTGGATCTTCGAAAGCTGTACCTTACGGAGGACCCCGCTGAGCCGGATCGGTTTCGCCGTCTCAAGGAGCGGACCCCGGCCCGCCTGGGCTGCGGCAAGGCGGGGGCCAGATACAAGACCCTGACCATGCTCCGCTTCCGGGCGGACCACGCCGCCGCCCAGGACACGGTGTTTTCCCAGGTGGCCGAGGACTTCGCCGCCCGAAACGGGATGGTGGAGCTGAAGACCCGGTGCCGCAGTAAGGACGAGTACCTGACCCGCCCGGACCTGGGAAGGTCTTTTGATGAAGAAAACAAGGCAAAACTGCGCGCTGCCGTCCCCGGTACGCCCAGGGTGCAGATTGTGGTAGGGGACGGCCTGTCCTCCGCCGCCATCACCGCCAATGCCATGGACTGCCTGGAAGCCATCCGGGAGGGACTGAAGCTGCGGGGAATTGACGCCGGAACCCCGGTTTTCGTCCGCTACTGCCGGGTGGGCGCGGGTGACGCGGTGGGAGATGTCACCGGCTGTGAAGTGGTGTGCGTGCTGGTGGGGGAGCGGCCGGGTCTTGTCACGGACAAGAGCATGTCGGCCTATATCACCTACAAGCCCCATACCGGAGTGCTGGAATCCAGCCGCACCGTGGTGAGCAACATTCACGCCCAGGGCACCCCGGCAGTGGAAGCGGGGGCCCACATTGCCGGGCTGATCGGGACCATTCTGGAGAAAAAGGTTTCCGGTGTGGGACTGCACTTGGAGGCGGGGGCATGATTCCGGTTCAGGTTCTGGCGGTGCGGTATCTGGCGAATGCCGCCCCGGCCCTGTGCTCGGCACTGGGCGCGCCGAAAGGGTTTCCCTCCCTGGGGCTTATCACCACGGACTGTGACGACGCCACCTATATTGCCCTGGACGCCGCCACCAAAGCGGCGGAGGTGGAGGTAGCCTACGGCAGAAGCTTCTACGCAGGAGCCGGGAATGCATCCACTCCCAACGCCGGGGAGGTTATCGGAATCCTGGCGGGGCAGACCCCCGGGGCGGTGCGCAGCGGCATGGAGGCGGCGCTGGCAGCACTCCAGCGGGTGGGCTTTGAGGACCTTTCCGGTGTGCCCTGTCTAAGCTGCACGGTAAGCAGCGTGGGGTCATTCCTGGCAAAGGAGGCAAATGTGCCCCAGGGTACCGCCCTTGCCTACCTGATCGCCCCACCATTGGAAAGCATGTACGCTTTGGACGCGGCGTTAAAGGCGGCGGATGTGCGCCTTGCGAAGCTCTACGCCCCGCCCAGCGAGACGAACTTCGGCGGCGGGCTCCTCAGCGGCACCCAGTCGGCCTGTGACGCCGCCTGCGCCGCTTTCCGGGAAGCGGTGGCGGAGGTCGCCCGGTCCCCCCGGGGGGGATAATACGGCAGGCAGACAAATTGAAATTTGCAGAGGAAGTCGGGGCCTCGAACAACACTGTCATTCCGAGCCAGTGCGCACACTGGCGTGGGAATCCCCATCGAATTTCGAGTAACCTATCGTCATACAGACCGTACTTTTTATACCATTTTCTGGATTTCATCCACGAAAAGTGGTGCTTCTAACCAGGAGATTGCCACACCAGTCTGCGGACTGGTTCGCAATGACCGGGAATTCGTCAAATTCCAATTTGCCCTGCGTTAACCTTGAAATCTTCAATAATTTTTGAAAGGAAGTACAAAAAATGGATACCAATTCTCTGGGAATGATCGAAACCAAGGGCCTTGTGGGGGCCATTGAAGCGGCGGATGCCATGGTGAAATCCGCCAATGTCCAGCTGGTGGGCAAGGAACAGGTGGGCGGGGGCCTCGTCACCGTGATGGTTCGCGGGGACGTGGGCGCTGTCAAGGCGGCCACGGATGCCGGCGCTGCCGCGGCGGAGAAGGTGGGGGAGCTGATCTCCGTCCATGTTATTGCCCGGCCCCATGTGGAGGTGGACAATATCCTCCCCAAGCCCCGCACTGCTCCCACCCAGGGTAAGGGCTGATGCTCTATACCCTGGAAGCGGTCCGGGAGAACCTGCG
>CAMCCS010000102.1 GCA_945873295.1 uncultured Clostridia bacterium | reverse complement strand
CTTCCGCCAGCAGTCTTGCGCCTCTGACTGTGATCAAATCTACCGCGCCGCTTCCGGCTCCCACAAAATGCACCATAGGGTTTCACTCCTTCACAATGATCAGAGAATAGTAGCTGGGATTATCCGGGAAGCTGGCGGCGCCGTGGTAGACAGCCTCCCCCGGCATACCGCAGTTTTCCACCAGAACCGCTTCCTGCCCGCTCTCCAGAATGCTCCCGCGGACAGAAGCCATGTTTTTTCCTGTTTTCATCAGTACCTTGGTGCCCCGGAGGGCTGTGATCCCGTCACCGCTTGCGCTGTGGTAGGTACCTGGCAGAATGTGCAGGGGCTGGGCTTGCTCTGCCAGTCCCTGATTGAGTCTGGCAGCCGCCGCACAGAAGGAGGGGATTCCACTGACGATGGCGGTTTCATAGCCTCTCCCGGCGATTTTCCTGTGGATATAAAGATAGGTAGAGTAGACCGTAGGGTCGCCCAGGGTCACAAACGCCACCTGGCGGCCCTGCTCCAGCTGCCCCGCAATGGCGTTTGCGGCGGCCTCGTGGCTGCGCTCCAGGGCGGAAGGGTCCTTGGTCATGGGCATGGGAACCGGAAGCAGTTCTTTCCGCTCCAGCTCCGGACAGGCTCCCTGAGCGATGCGGTAGGCTGTGCAGGCTTCTTTTGTCTCCGAGGGAATGGCGATTACATCACTTTCCCGCAGAATTCTCATGGCTTTCAGGGTTAGAAGCTCCGGGTCTCCGGGGCCCACACCAACGCCGTAAAGGATTCCACTCATTTTCCACATTCCTCTTTTCCTTCATACTGACGGCTTAGCAGCAGGATCAATTCTTCCGCGCTTTCCGTCTGTCCCAGATAGCCCCACTGATTGGAGTAGAGCACTGCGCCCAGCAGGCAATTCGCTCCCGCGCGGCGGTTCAGGTGGTCGTGAATCCGGGTAGTGAGCTGCTCCATAACGGCATCCAGCAGTCCCTCCCGGACGACCACTGAAAGAGCCTCCTCCGTGGTGGCCGCCTCCAAAATCTCCAGTGCGGCCTCTCGGGAGATACCTGCCCGGAGGGCATTGGCGGCCAGAATCTCCCCCCGGCCGTCGGCCCATCGGGAGTGGGTGTTCATGATCCCGGCAGCCACCTTAACAAATTTGCCGATATGGGCAACAAACAGAATGCCCTTTACCCCCAGCTGCTGGGCCATATCAATGGTCTGGCCCACAAAGTTACTGCATTTGACGCTTTCCGAAAAGGGAAGCGTCATGTGCTCCCGCAGAAAAGTCTCGCCGTAGTTGCCGGGGGTAACCAGAAGATAGCGTGCCCCGGAGGCCACTTTTTGCCGTATTTCCACCTGAATGCTCCCCACAAGGGCCTCCTCACTCATGGGCTCCACAATCCCCGAGGTGCCCAGGATGGAGATGCCCCCCTCAATGCCCAGCCGGGGGTTGAAGGTCTTTCCGGCAATTTCTTCACCGCCGGGTGCGGAGATCACAACGTCCAGACCGCCGTGGTAGTCGGCGATTCGGAACACTTCCTCCAGATTTTCCCGAATCATCTGCCGGGGGACGGAGTTGATGGCGGCATTTCCCACCGGCTGATCCAGTCCGGGCTTTGTCACCCGTCCCACGCCTTCTCCGCCGTCGATGCGGATGCCGGGCGTTTCCCTTCGGGATACGGTTGCCGTAATATGCATCCCCTTGGTTACATCCGGGTCGTCTCCGCTGTCCTTTTCAATAGCGCAGGAAACCCGATCCGGCTCCATCCGAATGTCACAAACCTGCAGATCCAGTGTAATTCCCTTGGGCGTCCGAATCTGAATCTGTTCTTTCCGCTGCCCGGTCAGCAGCATCCAGGCAGCCGCCTTGGCTGCCGCGGCGGCGCAGGAGCCGGTGGTATAGCCCAGACGCAGCTTTTTTCCGTCTTTGATCAGGTATTCTTCCATATGATCACCGCATGATCTGATAGAGCATGGCGTTGCAGATGGCCGCGGCCACATTGCTGCCGCCCTTCCGGCCCCGGGCTACAATGTGGGGCGTGTTCAGCTCCAGAATCAGTTCCTTGCTCTCCACCACATTGACAAAGCCTACCGGAACACCCACAATCAGCGCAGGGGTCAGCTTTCCCGCATCGATCAGCTCCCGAATGCAGATCAGGGCCGTGGGAGCATTGCCGATGGCAAAAATACAGGGCTTTGGAAGCTTTGCTGCCCGCTCCATAGACACAATGGCACGGGTCACCCCCCGCTCCTTGGCCTCCTTTGCAACCTCCGGGTCGGACATAAAGCAGTGAACCTGACCACCCAATTTGCCGAGAATGGTTTTGTTGATACCGGCCTTCGCCATCTGGGTATCCGTGACAATATCGCAGCCGCCACGCAGCGCTTCCATGCCCCTTTGCACCGCGTGGGGAGAAAACACCAGATTGTCCGCGTAATCAAAGTCCGCGGTGGTATGAATGGCCCGCTTGATGACAAGCTCATTTTCCGGATTCAACCGACGTTCTCCCAGAAGCTCCGTGATGATTTCAAAGCTCCGCTTTTCAATATCCATGGGGGCGATATGTTCCAGCATGGTACTTTTCCTCCAAACAGGCGCGGTAGAAATTCACCGCGAAGGATGGGTTGGCGTAAAAATGAAAATGGGGATAACCGGCATAGAGGGTAGGCGTGGACACCACGCACTCCCAGTGCCTCCCGGATAGTTCCTTGAGCGCAGCAAAATCACTGCCCGGCTCGGTGCAGTCCCAATGGTGAAATTCGTGGCCCCGAATTTCCTCTCCGGCCTTGCAGAGCATCTGATCCTTTTCAGCCCGCAGGCGCACATAGCCGAAGCGGGTCAGCTTCCCGTTGTCAAAGCTCTTTCCCGGAAGGTAGCCCACCATGGGAAAGTCTGCGATGGCTTCGGTCAGGTACATAAAGCCGCCGCACTCCGCAATACAGGGAAGTCCGTTCGTCAGGGCGCTTTTGACGCTGCGCCGCATGGAAGCATTCTCGCTGAGCGGTCCTGCGTACAATTCCGGATAACCGCCGCCTAAGTACAGGCCCTGAATATTCTCCGGCAACACAGAATCTGCCAGCGGACTGAAAGGGACAAGCTCCGCGCCCATTCGGGTCAGGGCATCCAGACTGTCCTCGTAGTAAAAACAGAAGGCCCGATCCTTTGCCACGGCAATGCGTACCGGTGCAAACCGGGGCAGCTCCACCGGCTCGCAGCGGACAATCGGCGCTGCTTTGGCCAATTCCAGCAGCCCGTCCAAATCCAGGGTTTTCTCTGCCTGAACTGCCAGTGTACGCAGCTTTTCCTGCAGGTCCTCCACCTCCGCCGCCGTGACCAGCCCCAAATGGCGGCTTTCCAGCGTGCAGTCCGGCAGTCTGGGGAGATAGCCCAGGGGGCACACCCGTCCGGCGAAGCGGCGGCGAATCTCCTCCGCCAATGCCGCATAGGTGGATGCCGTGCATTGGTTGAGGATTACCCCCTGAATCTGATTGTCCGGGCAGAAGTCCAGAAATCCCTGAATCGTGGCTAAAACAGACAGGGAGGCCCCCTTGGCCCCCACCACCAGAACCACCGGCGTTTGGGTGATCCGTGCAACGCTGTATGCGCTGCCCCGGGTAGAGGTCAGGCCCATTCCATCATAATAGCCCATGACCCCCTCCACAATACTGATGTCTCGGTCAGCCCCGTTTTGGGCCAGCAGGAACCGCAGGGTGTTGTCATCAAAGAAATAAGAATCCAGATTGGCAGCCTTTGCCCCTATGATCCGGCTGTGAAACATAGGGTCGATGTAATCCGGCCCGCATTTGAAGGCGCCCACCCGCAGTCCCCGGTTCACCAGTGCCTGCAGCACCGCGCAGGTGACGGTGGTTTTGCCGCAGCCGCTGTTGGTTCCGGCAAACAGAATCCTGGCAATCTTGGATTCCATTTCCTTATTCCTCCCCACTCCGGGTCAGCGTAGTGCTGTCAAAATGCAGCGTATACGCAACCTCATGGGGCGTGCTCATAGCCACAGTACATGCGCTGACAGAAATATCCTGATCCAGGGTCACGGGAATCTGAAATGTGGAGTTGCCCTCCTCCTGAATGGGGTCATATTGAACATCATCTACAATCATGTAGGTATAATTCGGGCTGCTCCACTGGATTGTGGCCATCAGCGTTTCCCCGTCGGAATTGAGCACCGCAGGAGAGCTGACGCTGGCCCGCCCGGAGCCGCCGGTCAGTTCCACCCCGCAGAGAAAGCTTCCTGCCTGGGGAATGGGGTTCAAAACACTGACCTTGTGGTCATACCAAACCCCCTTGGTACCGATGATGGCCAGGTCAAATTCCTCTCCCACCGAGGTAACCGGGATGTCAAAGCCAAACACCTCTTCGCTGAGGCCGTCGCTGTAGGTCACCGTGTCCACCGTAGGCTCCAGCCAAACCGCCCCGGGTTCCTGGGCCTCCGCGGCAGTGCCCGGGAAGAGATTGACAATTTTCTTGGATTGCAGACTCACGTGCAGGGTCTGCACGCCGTTTTCCACCGTCAGCTTGCCTTTTCCGTTGCAGGCTTCGTTGGCCCGGAACATCCCGCTGTCCGTAACAAAATCCACAGTGTATTCTCCGTCCGGGAGGACTCTCGGGGATACGGCAGGTTCCGTTTCCTGGACTGTGGGTTCCGGGGTTTCCGTAGGGGCTTGCGTAGCTTCCGTGGTGGTTTCCACCGCTGGTTCTGTGGCTGCCGTTGTTGGAGTCATCCCATTCTTTGCTGCGCAGCCTGCCAGCAGCGCAGCTGCCAGCAATGCAGAAATAAATTTGATCGTTTTTTTCATAGTAAATACATCCTTTCCTTGGATTTTTCTTTTGAAAACCTTTCCCCGTTGGAACGGCTTTCAAAAGAAACATCCCAATGCCCGGAGGCAAAGTGCCTCCGGGCAAAGAGATCATTAATTCAGCGTGTCAATCACGGCCTTGGTATGGGCAATATACAGATTCTGCACAGCTTCAATGCTGCCCAGGCCGGCAATCTGGGCGGTCACACTGTCAAAGCATCCGGCTGCTTCGAACATGCTCTTCCAGGAATCCTCCTCCGCACCGGCCATGTCATTGTTGGCGTGGTCACCGGCTACCACCATCAGAGGACGCAGCACCACTTTGGTATAACCCGCTGCCTTTACGGCCTCAATCACTGCCTCGTAGGAGGTTTCTTCGGGCTCGCCTTCCACGGTGCCAATGAAGACATTGTCATAGCCCAGCGTCTGCATCTGGGTCTGCATCTGGCTGTAGGTCACCTTCGCCACATGGGCGGTGCCGTGACCCATCAGAACAAAAGCGGTTCCCTGAGCGGCAGCCTCCGCCGCATCCGCAAAGCCGGCATCCGCCGCAGCGGCTGCAACAACGGCCTGAGCGACAGCTTCCTTGTCGGCATTGATGACGGTGGCATCGGAGCCAACCTCACCCAGCAGGGGCTCTGCCACACTTATGCTCTCAAACTGATCCTCATAAGCGGACAGTACATCCATCATCTCGTCGTATTCCGCGCCGTGCATCAGATGGGTGGGCTGCACAACCAGCAGTTTCACGCCGTTGGCAACGGCACGATCCATTGCCTGCTCCATATTGTCGATGAACTCGCCGTCACGGGCCTGCACATGGTTGATGATGATCTGGGCGGTAAAGGCACGGCGCACGGACCAGTCGGGGAACGCATCTGCAATGGCATCCTCAATGCTCTTGATGTCCTTCACCCGGCTGTCGTTGTAGGAGGTTCCGAAGCTCACCACCAGGATCTCCTTGTCGCCGATCCCATCGCTATTGCGGGGATCGTCCAGGCTGGCGTCGCCGGTATCCAGGCCAAAGTAATCCGGGGAGGCTTCCTCGCCCTCCACCAGTGCCTTTTGGGCATCGGTCAGAGCATCCCAAGCGGCCTTGGCCTCCGCGCACTGGGCATCCGTATCCTCGGTGCGCTGCTGGACATAAATCGCGTCAATCAGCGCCGCCAC
>CAMCCS010000101.1 GCA_945873295.1 uncultured Clostridia bacterium | reverse complement strand
TACAGAAGGATTGCACCGGCACAGGCAAGCAGCAACAGGGCCAGCAGCCACCAGCGCCGTTTGAAAATCGTTTTTTCGGTTTTTCTGTGCTTTTTCCATTTCCAAAGAAGCAACCCAAGAATCAGAAGCAGAACAACCGACGCTGCCGCCAGAATTATCCATCGCATATTGGCGACAGGGGCCGCAGTGACAGCAATTTCTACTTCCGCACCAGCCGCCTCAAAAGCAAGATAGCTGCCCATTTCCTCTGTAGAAGCCTTGCTCCAGCTTCCGTTTCTCAGAAAATAAACCACCGCATCCGCTTGCGTGGGCAGGTAACGAACGGTATGGCTTTCCAGTCCGTCGGCAGGGATGGAAATGTGCCACTGCTCCAACACCGGATGTTCCTCCGTTTCCGGGAACGAAGTTGTACCGGGGACGATGGTAAGATTGTCCCCATCCTGAAACTGCCCCTGGACAAAGAGCATGGGCTTGCCCTCCGGACGCGCCTGTGTAGAACGCAGGGAGGTAATATAAGGATAGTACGATGCTTCGACTACCGTGTCAAACCGCAGATCCGTCAAATTGGTCGTACTCCATCGTGCGTAGCACCCCTCCCTTTGGGGAAGCTCTGGGAAAACAGAATCGTCAAAGGAATCTCCGTAATGGAAGGGAACGGTTTTGAGGGCCTGTCCATCCGATACAAAGGACAGGGTGAAGGTTTTCAGGGAGCTGGGCAGAAAATCCTCGCTGTGCAGCGCATCGTAGGATATGGGCTGTGCCAGTGCGAAATAACTGACCCGGTTGATGCCTGCCAGCGTGTCGGACACAAAGAAATTCCCCGTAAATACCCCGGTATTGACCCCGGCGATGGCGCCCACATACTGTTCCGCTTCCGGAATCTCCACCATGGAGTAGCACCCGCTGACAGTGCTGGAATCGCCGCTGTAATCCTCCGCAATACCGGAGCCCACAATGCCGCCGATGTAGCTGCCACCGGACAGGGTGCATTTTGCAAAACAATTCCGGATGGTTCCGCCGGTAAGACCCGCGATGCCGCCCACATAGTCGCCGTTTTCGCTGGTGATGGTGCCAAAGCCCCGGGATTCGCAGATCAAACCCAGTTCCATCCGACCGCAAATGCCGCCCACATAGCTGCGTTTCCCGGTAATTCTGCCGGTATTTTCGCAGTTGCGCACAATGGCCTTCAGCTCATACCGCCGCCGATGGGTCAGATTTCCGCTGGGTGCGTCATCCTCCGGGTCGGCGGTGGATTCCAGTCCCATGACGCCGGTAATGCCGCCCACGTTCAGATCGCCCTCCACCGCCGCGCTGTTCTGGCAGGAGCCTACCAGACCTTCCGTTATGGCATCCAGATCTACCTCGGAGATATCTGTCACCGTCTCCTTTTTCGCGTCCTCCGTGGCCAGGGCGAAGGTGCGGGAAATGGCACTGATCTGACCGGAGATGGCGCTGATGTCATTGGTCAGGGTATCTACACCCTGCCCGATGGCATTGCGCAGATCGCCGGAGGTGTTCGCCATGCCCTGCACGGCGCTGCCCAGACTGGACAGGGCTTCCTCATTCACCTCGCCGCTGGCAGCACCGGAAACCAGAGATTCCAGCGCGGAACGGGCGCTGCTCTGATAGCCGGTCAGGGTCTGGATGCAGGACTGCACATCGCCGCCCATATCCGCACCGTTGCTGCCCGCCCGGCTGACCAGACCACCCAGACTCTCAAACTGCTTACTCAGGGTTTCCAGATAGTCCGGAGAAAGAATGGTCTGGATGTGGGGCTCAATCTGTCCCACAACACCGCCCACATCCTTACGCCCAGTAATGAAGCCTTCATTGCGGCAAGCTTCCACAAAGCCGCAGCTTCTGCCCACAATACCGCCCAGGTTGTAGCCGATGTGGGGATACCCCACAGAGCCGGAATTGACGCAGCTCGTTATGGTGCCGCTGGAATAGCCCGCGATACCGCCGGTATCCGAGGCTGCATCCGAGTCGTCCAGATTAGCGGTTTTGGAAAAATCCATGCTGAAATCCAGCCGGATATCTTTGGGATTGATGGTGGGGTCCACACTTTCGGTGTTTACAGATGCGCTGCTGCGGCAGGAGGTAAGGCTGCCGCAGTTGTATCCTGTAATACCGCCGGTACGGTTGTCACCGGTTACACTGCCTTCCGCACGGCAGGCGCGGAGCGTTCCGTAATTCATACCCGCAATGCCGCCGGTATTGGTCTTACCGACAACGGTTCCGATGAACGTACCGTTTTCAACCGTACCATAGTTTTCCCCCGCAACACCGCCCACGGACAATCCGTCGCCGCCGGGGGCGACAATTCCCTGAACCGTCAGGTTTTTGACTACCGCCGTTGGCTGTAGGATTCCAAACAGTCCGGCAGGCGACAGGCTCTGGGTCAGAGAAAGACCGCTGATGGTATGTCCACCGCCGTCGAAGCTGCCGCCGAAGGTGGGTATGGAGGCAAAATCCGTTTCCTCCAGAGAAATATCCGCCGTGAGCAGCACCTGCTTATTCTGCGACCAGCTGTCCAGCACACAGTTTTCCGCAAAGGTCAGAAATTCTTCCGCGGATGTAATGTGGATGGTTTCCGGGGTATCCAGTAATTCCTCTGCCGCCGCGGGCAGCGACAGTCCAAACAGCAAGGTAAGCGCCAGCAGCGCGGCTAAGTATTTACGCTTCACGATTATTTTCTCCTTCCTCCGTGGTTTTTCCGGACAGCAGATTCAGCTCCACATCGCCGTTGATGTCTGCCCGGACAATGCCGTTGACATACCCGTGGATTTCTCCCCGCACCAGACCGTCCACCCGGATATGGCCGCTGCTGGAAATCTGGGGCAGATTGGTATGGGGCATGGAGAAGGAGGTTTTGTCCACGATCTCGCCGCCAATCAGCAAAATCTGCGGCAGCACAAACATGACCAGCCCTATGGAGAGAATCGTTCCCCGTCCAAGGCTCTGGCCAATGCCCACAATGGCCGCCTCCGAGGTCATCATACCGATAAGGGTGCCTGCACAGGCAAGGATACTGCCGGAGGTTAAAATGGTGGGAAAGGCAAAGTTCATGGTTTCCACAATGGCATCCCGATGGGACATCTGGGTTTTCAGCTCCTGATACCGGCTGGAAATCACGATGGCATAGTCGATATTTGCGCCCATCTGAATGGAGCTGACCACCAGATAGCTCATGAAGAACAGCGGCGCGCCGGTAAAGGCAGGAATGGAGAAGTTAATCCAGATGGCGCCCTGAATCACCAGAATCAGCAATAGTGGCATACCGGCAGACTGGAAGGTGAACAGCAGCACCACCAGCACAATGAGGATGGACACAACGGTAATCACCAGATTATCCGTGGCGAAGGACAGCTTGAAGTCCTGCTCCACAGAGGAGTTGCCCACCACGAACACCTCTCCCTCCGGATAATAGCCCCTGGCAATTTCCCGGAGGGTATCCAGAAAGGCGTAGGTGGTTTCGCCGCCCTCCGGCAGGGTCAGGTAGATCAGCACACGGTTGTAGTCCTCTCCCTGAAGCTGCTTCTTTGCCGATTCCATCTTTGTCTGGGCTTCCTTCAGCGAATCCATCTGGGCATCTTCCAGAGTGACGATTCCCTCATCGATTTTGTCGCAGACAAAGAGCATCATGTCAATCAGCGGCACTTTATAGGTGCTCAGACCGCCGATAATCTGACCATACTGCTCCTGCTCCGCGGCGTAAGCGGCATACACCGCCTCCGCCAGCTCGTAGTCCAGCCCGGCAAGCTCCGCGAACTGTCGGGGACTTAGCTTATCCGCCAGCATGAAGCCCGCCATGGCTTCCACATTGGACAGACCCATGGAGTAGTCTACTTCCTCGTAGGTGTCCAGCTCCGCCAGCATGGCCTTTTCCACGCTGTAATCCGTTTTGGGATAGACCAGCGCCACAAAATTGGTATCACCAAAATTATCTCGAATTTTGTTTTGGGCAATTTGAACGGTATTGAGCTTGGGCGTCTCGATTTCGCCGTAGCCGTAGACATAGGGGCACTGCTTGGAGTAGTGGTAGCCCAGTAGTATCAGTACCACAAACACCGGCGGAATCACGAACCGGGTCAGATAGGCAAATTTTCCCACAAAGGGGATTTTCGGCACAAAATTCTTATGCCGGGTTTTGTCCATCAGTGGGCCGAACAGCATAAGAAAGCCCGGCATGAACACGAATACCGCCAGCAGCGCGAACAGCACCGCCTTAATCAGGCAGATGGCCATATCCGGGCCGATTTTGAACTGCATGAACATCATGGCAACCAGACCTCCGATGGTGGTCAGGCTGCTGGAGCCGATTTCCGGGATGCCCTTGCTCAGAGCGGTAATGATCGCTTCACGGATGGGCAGCTGCTGCCGTTCCTCCTTATACCGGTTGCACAGAATCACCGCGTAGTCCAGAGACAGAGCCAGCTGCAAAATGCTGGTCACGGAGTTGGAGACAAAGGAAATCTTTCCCATGAGAAACTGGCTGCCCTGATTGAGAATCATGGCGGACACAAAGGTCAGCAGCAGCACGGGTACCTCCGCGTAGGTCTGGGAGGTCAGCAGCAGAACAGCGACCACAATCACCGCCACCAGCACCATAATGACGCTGACCTCCTGATCGATGATTTCCGCCGCGGAATTGCCCAGAGATGTGGAAACATAGCAGTCTTCCCCGCTTAAGGTATCTTTCACCGCCTCCAGCGCCTGCAAACACTTGTCGTCGGTTTCGCTGTAATCAAAGGTAATATTATAGAGAGCCGACACGTTGCGGTAATCCTCACCCTCATCGTAGTCCACGCTTTGCACGCCTTTGACGGCTTTCAGTTCCTCAGAAAGGGTCTGTGCCCGGGCCTGCGATACATTTTCCACCATGATCTGGGCCGTTCCGTAGGTGATGAACTGCGCATCCATGATATCCAGACCCCGGCGGGTTTCGCACTGCGCCGGCAGATAGGCTTTCAGGTCGTTTTCCACCTGAATCCAGTTGGTCGAGAACATGGAAAAAATCACGCCAATGGCCAGCATCAGAAAAAACAGGTTGCGCTTGTCAACAATAAATGCCGCCAGCTTCATCATGGCGTTTGCGCCGTTATTCTTTTCCTGTGCCAATGTCAAGCCCCTCCTTTCTCCCTACGGATACCTCGGACTTTGTACTGTCCTCGGGCCGTGGAAATCTCCATTTCCAGCGAATCCTCGCCTAGGGCTGCGCTGGCCTCATAGGGCAGCGCTCCCACCAATGTTCTCATCTCCCCCTGGAATGTGAGCCTGTCCCCACTGCGGTGTCCCTCCAGGATCGGAGCGGTTCTGGTAAACAGGGTCAGATCGCCGCTGACGCTGTCACCCAACAGGATCAAATTCAAAACGCCCCTGCGTTTTCCCAGAGGGGTTTCCATTTCCAGCATATAGGTGCGGTTCTGGTTTTTCATATCACGCCTCCACAACATATGGTCGTTAATTGACATTTGTAGTGGAAGATGATATTCTCTTTTTAGCAAAAACGCAAGAGACAGGCATGCCGTTCTGTCAGTTAGCTGACAAAACGGCAAAAGTGTTTCCGTACCGGGAGGACTCTATGGAGGAAAATACAGATCTACGCATTCAGAAAACCTATCTTGCGCTGCAAAATGCCTTTGTGGCGCTGCTGGAGGAAAAGCGGTTTGATGAGCTGACCGTCAATGAGCTGTGCGACAGAGCCATGATCCGGCGCACCACGTTTTATAAGCACTTCGGGGATAAATATGAGTATTTTGCTTTCTATATCCGGGAAATGGTTTCCACCTTCCGGGATCAGCTGCCGCCGGATGTGATGGATGGAGAAGCAGCGGCGTATTTCCTGCAAATGAGTCAGGAACTGCTGCGATTCTGGCATATGCACGAGAAAATGGTGCGCAACATTGAAAACAGCAGTATGTTTCCGCTGCTGCTGAGCATCCTGCTGGATCAGATCACAGAGGATATCATC
>CAMCCS010000100.1 GCA_945873295.1 uncultured Clostridia bacterium | reverse complement strand
CACCCTCTTCCAGGGCCTTGACCGTCTGCCGGAAGGTGGAGATCACCCGGTTGTCGTGGTATACGGGGATCACGGCGGCGTTATTGAAGATGCAGACGGACAGGGGGGCGATGACGTAAGACAGAAGCTTGTAGAACCACCGGATGCAGGCGGGCTTGCCGCTCCAGAAGTCCTGGTAGGCGTAGGCGGGAACCTCCTTCAGCTTCTGCATCTGGGCGGCGCACCAGGTAAGCCGTTTGCGGGGGTAGTACAGCTCTCCTACAATGGGGCCGTGCATCTGGGCATGGTTGCCCACAAGGATGCAGGCATCCTCCGGCAGGTTCTCAGCGCCTACCACGGTGGTTTTGGGGTAGACAAGCTTCACGGCCCAACGGATGGCCAGAAACAGCGGACGGCAGCGTTTGCTTTCGGACATGAATATCGCTTCCTTTAATAGAGTGTGGGGGCAGTGACAGTGAAGATAAAGTGCCACGGGAAAGGTTGAATAAGTGGCTGCATACCCGATAATGTGTCATTGCGAACCAGTCCGCTTTCCTGGTGTGGCAATCTCCATCTTTAGGAGAATGCAGTCACAATGACGATGGAGATTCCCACACCAGCGTGCGCGCTGGTTCAGAATGACACATTAATTGGAAATGCAGCCGCTTATTCGCCTCTGCGAAATGGAACGATACCGAGTGGGTCAGGCGTAAAACGATTACAGACCACGCTCGTCACGACTTGTCAGCGGCGACTCCCCGCCTTAAAACAATCTTTATCCTTGCATAACGGCTTCGACTTGTTTTTGACGGCAGAAATGGTTATAATGAAATCCATAATTACAGGAAGGGGCATTTCAGAATGCAGAAAACGGAAAATGAAGTGACCGTCTACGTCCAGCAGGTGCTGGGCCAGGTACGACGGGCAGTGGTGGGAAAGGACGCGGTGCTGCTGTGGGTGCTGGCGGCCATCCTGGCCCGGGGTCACATCCTCCTGGAGGACATTCCCGGGGTGGGGAAGACCACCATGGCCCTGGCCTTTTCCAGGGTTCTGGATCTTCAGTACAGCCGGGTGCAGTTTACGCCGGACGTGCTCCCCTCGGATGTGACAGGCTACAGTGTGCCGGACCCCCGGACAGGGGAGATGCAGTACCAGCCCGGCGCGGTGCTGTGTAACCTCTTCCTGGCGGATGAATTAAACCGTGCCACCTCCCGGACCCAGTCCGCCCTGCTGGAAGCCATGGAGGAGGGCCAGGTGACGGTGGACGGGGTGAGCCATCCCATTCCGGAGCCCTTTGTGGTTATCGCCACCCAGAACCCCGTGGGGGCGGCGGGTACCCAGCTCCTGCCGGACAGCCAGCTGGACCGGTTTATGGTCCGGCTGAGTTTGGGCTACCCCAGCCCCAAGGACGAGGCCGCCATGGTCTTAAACCGGCAGGGGGGAAATCCCCTCCATGCTCTCCGGCCCCTCATGAGCCGGGAGGAGCTCACGGCCATCCAGGACACGGTGGAAGCTACCTTTGTCAGCGACAGTGTGGTAAATTATATCGTCAGCCTGATCACCGCTACCCGGCAGAATGAAAATATCCTCCGAGGCGCCAGCCCCCGGGCAACCCTGGCAGTCACAGCAATGGCAAAGTCCGTGGCCCAGCTCCGGGGACGGGACTATGTGGTCCCCGGGGATGTGCGGGAGGTCTTCCCCCAGACCGTTGCCCACCGGCTCATTCTGTCTCCCCGGGCGGAAACCCAAGGAAAGAGCGCCGAGGCTGTGCTCCGGAATATTCTGGACACGGTGCCCGTGCCCAAGCTGCGCTAAAGATGGCGGGGCATCGGATCGGGTACCTGACGGTACTGCTGGGGGCCGCCGCCTTTTATATCGCCTCCGGGGAGTGGATCAGCTGGCTGCTGCTGCTTTTGTGTCTGGGGCTTCCCTGGCTGTCGCTGCTTGTGAGCCTGGGGGCCATCCGTCGCTTCCGGGCGGAGCCCGCGGGACTGGATATTGTGGAAATGGGGGAGGAAACGGAGCTGTGGCTCCTGGGCACCTGCCCGGCTCCTATGCCGCCTTTCCGGGGGAAGCTCAGAGCGCACTGGTGCATCACCGGGGAGCGGCGGCGGTACCGTTCGGAAAAGGATTTGCCCACAGATCACTGCGGCGGCGTGATGGTCACAGCGGAAAAGGTGCGGGTCTGCGACTACTTAGGACTGTTTTCTTTCCGGGTAAAAAATGTGCTTCCCAAGACTATGATTATCCGGCCCAAGCCCCAGGCCCCGGCGGTCATTCCGTCGGTCCGGGAGATACGGCCCAAGCGGTGGACCCCCAAGCCCGGCGGTGGCTTCGCGGAAAACCACGAGCTGCGGCTGTACCGGCCCGGGGACAGCCTGAACCAGATCCACTGGAAGCTCACCGCCAAGACCGGAAAATGGATCCTCCGGGAGCCCATGGAGCCGGTCCGGGGGCGGATGCTCCTGACCATGACCCTCCGGGGAACGCCGGAGGCGGTGGACCGGAAATTTGGACGGCTGCTGTGGCTGGGCGGATATCTTCTGGACCAGGAAATCCGCTTTGAGATCCGGGCGCTCACCGGGGACGGGCTTCTCAGCTTCCCGGTAAAGGACCGGAACGAACTATACAAGGCAGTGGATACCCTGCTGTGCACCCCCGCCGCGGGGGAGGGCTCCATCCGGGAGTACGCCTTTGACGCCTCCTGGCAGTACCATATCGGAGGGGAAGCAGATGAGGCATGAAAGCTTTCGCACCTTCCTGACGGCGGCGGTGCTTGCCGCCATGACCGCTCTGGGCGGCCTGGGTTGCCTGATTACTGGATTTTCCTTGCCGGTGGAGGACCCTGTCCGGCTGACGCTTCTGGTAGCGGCGGTGGGAACGGTGTGCGCAGCCCTGTTCTTAAAGCGCCATGGGACCTTTGCGGTCCTCTGCGCCGCCGCCCTGGCAGGCGGCTACCTCTGGCACAGGGGAACGGTGTGGGAGCAGACAAAAACCCTCATTGACCTGCTGTCCCAGGTGTACGACAGCGCCTACGGCTGGGGTGTGACGGATTTATCCGGACAGGACGGGGCCTTCGTGGATGGGCCTCTGGCTCTGTTGGGCTGCCTCACCGCCATGGGCACCTGCCGGGCGGTGTGCCGCCGGAAAAGCTCTGCATGGGGACTGATCCCCAGCGCGCCGATGCTGGGACTGTGCCTTGTGGTGACGGACACGGTCCCGGGGACACTTCCGCTGTTTGCCTTCCTGGCAGGGGGGATCCTGCTTCTGCTTACCGGCGGGGTGCGTAAGGAAAGCGCCGGGCAGGGCAGCCGTCTGGCGGCCCGGGGGTTGGTGCCGGTGTGCCTTTTTTTGCTGGCACTGTTTCTGGCGGTGCCCCGGGCAGGGTATGTAAACCACTCCGCCGAGCTGCGGGATCAAATCGCGGGAATGATCACCGAGCTTCCGGAGCAGGTGATGCAGACCATGGAGGATAAAACCATCCTCCGTCCGGCATCCGGTGAAAAGGTCAATTTGCAGGCCCTGGGCCCCCAGAACAGCCAGAAGCAGCCTGTGATGTATGTCATGTCCCAATATGAAGAAGAACTTTACCTGCGGGGCAGGGATTATGACCGGTATACCGGCACCGGCTGGGAGAGTACCCCCGACCGGCAGGAGTCCTACGGCGGCGCCGGGGGACTGGTGGAGATAGTGCGGATCCGGGCCATTACGGGAAGCTTCCCCAACCTGTTCTTACCCTGCTATCCGGGGGCAAACGTTACCCTCACCGGGGGCAAACTGGAAAATGGGGATCGTCTGGGTGTGTATGAAATGGTCCGCTGCGCCTTTGCCGCTTCCACGGACAGCCCTGACAGCCGGTATCTTGATCTTCCGGAGGAAACGGCTGCCCGGGCAGGACGGCTGCTGACGGAAAATGACCTGCTGGAGGCTGACCCCTGGGACATAGCGGACTTCGTGCGCCGCAGCGCGGTCTATGACCGGAACACCGAATCCATGCCGAAAAACGAAACGGATTTTGCCCTGTGGTTCCTGGAAAGCGCTGATACGGGCTACTGTGTCCATTTTGCCACCGGAGCGGTGGTTCTGCTGCGGGCGGCGGGAATTCCTGCCCGGTATGTCACCGGGTATCTGGCCCAGACCAAAGCGGAAGGCTGGGCTACCGTAACGGCGGACCGTGCCCACGCCTGGGCAGAATTCTATGACGGAGAGCGCTGGCAGATTCTGGACGCCACGCCTGCCGCGCCGGACGAATCGGAAGAAACGGAACCCACCGTTTCTGAAACCCAGACCCAGCCGACAAATGCGCCGCAACCGGAGGAAACAACACCGGCCCCCACCGCTTCGGAGCCGGAACAGCCCCGGGAAAGCAGGGAACTGGACTTAAGCTGGCTGGTGCAGGCGGGAAAGGCGGCAGTGCTCGCGGCTGCCGTCCTGGGAGTACTGGCGCTCCAGAGCCTGGTCAGGCGGCTTCTGCGCAGGCAAAAGGCAGGGCGGGGGGACGGCAGCCGCCGCTGCCTGGTACTGTGGCAGGAGGCGGAAAGAATAGCAAAGCTTTTGGGAGAGAAGCCCCCGGAGGAGCTTCTGGCGGCTGCCCAGAAAGCAAGCTTCAGCCAGCATGTTCTTACAGAGGAAGAGCTTGTGCCCTTTGAAAATTACCTCCGGCGGTGCCGCAGGAAGCTTTCCCGGGCGCCCTGGTACCGGCGGCTGGTGTATAAGTGGATCTACGCGGTGATATAAGCCCTGATTCAGAAACCTCTGAATAAATCGTCCGCGGCTGTGGACAAAGCCTTTGTCCACAGCTGCCGGCGGTTTGTTCAGGGCTTTTCTTTTCAGCGGCTTCTTTCAGCGATCTCCTGGTCCAGGATTTCCGCCGCCAGGGCGACAAAACCGGCACAGGGCCGGGTTTTGTAGAAATCTGGCGTCCGGGGGGTGGGATTGGGGTCTGAGGGAGGGCTTCCAAGCAGCTCCCGGCAGATGATGCTTCCTGTCCGGTCCCGGAATAAACCTGCCAGCTTCTGCACCAGCCGGTAGTGGGCTGCTTTGGCTTCGTCGTCTCCCGGGATATCGTAGCCCCAGAGAAGTCCCGCAACCAAAAGCATGCCGCTGACCGCACCGCAGGTTTCCCGCATACGGCCCATGCCGCCGCCAAAGGAGGAAGAAAGCCGGGCAGCTTCCGATTCCGTCATTCCCAATTCCTCGTGGAAGGCAGTCACCACCGCTTGGGCGCAGTTGTAGCCCTTGCAGAACATTTCCTTTGAAAGCGCACTGTGGTCCATGGGGAAGCCTCCTTTTGGGCAATTGATAATTTACAGTTGACGATGGATACTTGCTTCGTTAAGGAGGAATTTTGCGGGCTATCGAATTCCCGGTCATTGCGAACCAGTCCGAAGACTGGTGTGGCAATCCCCCGGATAGAAGTACCATTTTTCGAAAATACATATGCATATTCCTGGGGACGGTACAAAAAGAACCGTCTGTATGACGATGGGCTGCCCGGAATTCGATGGAGATTCCCACGAAAGTAGTGCGCTACTTTATCGGAATGACACGTTCTGACGATGCGTTCGCTTTCTTAACTAAATACCAATATTCTTAAACTATCGCTTAGCAACATGCCATCTCCATTTTTCTCAATGGCCGTCCTGACGTTAGGTGTTCAAGTAGTAAGTTTATCCTTTCAATACTGAAAAGTCAATGAAGAAAAAGGAACTCCGGCCCGAATCGGGCCGGAGTTTACAGAAAATTCAGAAATAGGGGAAGGACTGGAAATTACTTCTGAGCGCCGGCGATCTGGGCGGCAACCTCAGCGGCAAAGTTGTCAACCTTCTTCTCGATGCCCTCGCCGCGGACGTAGTGAATGGCGTCCACGAACTTCACCTTCACGCCCAGCTGCTTGCCGGCGTCGGCGATATAGCCCTCAACGGAGCCGGTGAACAGGTCACCACGGACGAAGTCCTGCTGCAGCAGGCAGATTTCCTTGTAGAAAGCGTTCAGCTTGCCGGCGGCGATCTTCTCCTTGACCTGAGCGGGCTTGGAGGCCATCTTGGGATCGT
>CAMCCS010000099.1 GCA_945873295.1 uncultured Clostridia bacterium | reverse complement strand
CCTGCGACCTGCGGCTGATGGAGACCATCAAGTCCTGCGACATCTTCAAGAACCATACCCTGTACTCCGACAGCTACCTGGGCGACCGCCCCGACCTGCTGTAATAAAAGTACAGTCCTGAATCCCTGCGAACTTTCGGCCGGGAGGGAACCTCCCTCCCGGCCCTTTGCATTTTCCCGGTCTGACCCCTCTGTGCGGCTTCGGGAGTACCCAGGGTGAAATCTCAGGAAAACATAGGAGACGCAAATGAGAAAAATCGACCAATCCGCAAAGCTTTCTGCCGGAATCTATGCCGGTATATTCCTTTTGATGTTTGTCTTCAACCGGATGACCCTGTATTTGTTTGATGACTTTCTATATCTGTACAGTTTTGCGGATAAGACCAGAATCACAAGCATTGCACAGATTTTCCCCTCCATGGCTGCCCATATTCAGACTATGAACGGACGCACCATGGCACATTTCCTGGTACAGCTGTTTATGCTGCTGCCCATGTGGGTATTTGACCTGGTAAATGCGGGGATGTTTCTGCTGCTGATTTGGGGTATTTGCGCCTTGGCAGGAATGGAAAGAAAACGCAGCAACTTGCTGACAGCTGCGGTGTTCTGCGCAATTTGGGTCTATGCTCCGGCATTCGGACAGGTAGTGCTCTGGCAGGATGGGGCCACCAGTTATCTGTGGGCTTCGTCCCTGGGGTTGGTGCTGCTGTATTTGACAGCGCAGGATTGCCTATATGACCGGGGCATAAAAAGCCCATGGGGAAAGATGGGCTTTCTGGCACTGAGTTTTCTGACAGGCGGATATCTGGAGCCCACCTCTGCAGGGGTTCTCGTGGCTATGACCCTGCTGGTGGGAGTTGGCCTCTTTATCCGGAGGAAGAAAATCGGAGGCTATATTTGGGCAGGACTTGCGCTGGCAGCCCTGGGTTTTCTTTCCATGTTTCTCTCACCGGCTGAGTTCCGGAACAAAGCCGGTGATGCGTTAACCCGGGTAATGCTGATGAAGCAGATTATCTTTACAACGGAGTTTTTGAAAAATTACTCCGTTCCTTTGCTTGTGTTTGTGGGATCGTTGGTGATATGCATTCTGGCAAAAACAGATCTGCGGCAGATCCTGTTGGGTGTTATTTTGTTCATCGGTGCTTTGGCGGCAAATTACATTCATATTTTTGCGTATTACTATCCCCCAAGAAGCGCAATGGGCATGGTATCACTTCTGCTGTGTGCGGACGCAGTGCTTTTGCGGGCAATTTTGGATGACCACAAATATCTGGCAACCGCTGCAGTCACCGCCGCTATAATGATTGTCTCATTTATTCCGGAATTTTTTGTAGGTTTTCAAGATATTGCTTTGACCTATGTCCGGATGCGAAACAACGAGCGGGCGATCCATCAGTGCGCGGACGAGGGAAGAGAAGTCGCAGAAATCAAAGATCTGTCTCCGGAGAGTAAATACAGTCCCGGGTACGGGCTTATTTACGTCCAAACAGATCCGGATAAATGGCCCAATACGGATATGGCGCGATACTACGGGGTCGAAGCCATTGTGGGCATTCCAAGTTCACCGAAGGAGACCGCGGAAGAATGAAAAAAACGAACAATCTGAAAGTCATGCCCCAGGATAAATGGTACGCCTTTGTACTGGCAGTCATATTCTTGTTGATGTTGGGATGCAACTTCCTGACCAAGTATATCACCGATGACTTTCGATATATGTTCAGCTTTGCGGACTGGAGCCGCATGGAACATCTGTCTCAGATTATTCCCTCTATGGCAGCCCATGCAAAGAGTATGAACGGGCGTCTCACTGCCCATTCTCTGGTTCAGGTGTCCATGCTTTTTCCCGCGTGGGCTTTTGACATTGTAAACGCATTTATGTGCGTATGGCTGGTATGGTGGATCGAACGGTTGACCCGACAGGAACAGAAGGCAAACCCTCTGCTTGCGGCAGCAGTATTTTGCGGGATATGGGTATTTCTGCCAGCCTTCGGACAGGTGATGCTCTGGCAGGACGGCGCGATCAACTACCTTTGGAGCGTCTGCTTTGCTTTGCCTTTGCTGTATCTGACCGCCCGCGCCTGCCTGTACGACACACTTCCCCGGACAGCGTGTGGTAAGCTGGGAATG
The DNA here is from genome assembly GCA_945873295.1 of uncultured Clostridia bacterium. Lineage (GTDB taxonomy): Bacteria > Bacillota > Clostridia > Oscillospirales > Oscillospiraceae > Faecousia. Next base: position 3,913 of record CAMCCS010000099.1, on the reverse strand, counting down.
CTGGTACTGTCTTATATTGCCGGAAGCTACCTGGAATCCACATCTCTGGCAGTGATTGTCTGTATGGTCCTTTTCCTTGCTGTTCGCCGTTTTTATCTCAAAAAACCTGTTTCCCGCTGGCTTTTCGCCGCACTGGTTATTGCCGCAATCGGATATGTAGGTATCTACCTTGCCCCCGGTCAGTGGCAGAACAAGTCCTCCGGTCTGAGTCTGACTTCCCTCATCAATAATATGGTAGCCGCCGTCAATATGTACCGGCAATTTGGCGCGCTGGCTGTGGTGTTTGCGGTTCTGATGGTAGTATGTCTGACAGAAAGGGCTGACACAACCCGCATTCTTCTGGCGGGAATCCTGGCCTGCGGATCCCTGGCCGCAAACTTCATCCATATTGCCGCTGCTGCCTATCCTGAGCGGGGAGCGGTTGCGGCGGTAATTCTGCTGCTGACAGCGGATGCAATTCTTCTTCAGCTGACCCTGTCCAATATCCGGTTCCGGGTGCTGGGAATCAGTCTCATGGTGGTAATGCTGCTAGTCTCCGTTCCGGCGCTTTTCTCCGGAACCCGGACAATCGCTGTCACCTATTTGCGAATGCAGAGTAACGAACGCTATATTTACCAGTGCCGGGAGCAGGGAATTCTGGATGTCGAGATTGCCCAATTCCATACAGACACCAAGTACAGTGCCGCCGATGGCCTCAAGTACATTGATACGGAGGACCCCACCTCCTGGCCCAATGATTCCATGGCAAAGTATTACGAGGTGAATTCCATTATCGGCAAATAGCGTTTTAAAATCGTATATACAGCCTTCGGGCTTCATATAAATGCATTTAAAGAAGAAAATTTCATGCGCATATTAACCGATCCGATCTACGGCGGTTCCAACATGGAAGTGAGCATATGAGAATGAAAAAAGAAACAATCGCCCGGGACAAGTGGTGTTTGGTTGTCTATGGGTTCATCTTTGCATGGATGCTGGTCTGCAACCTATTGACGCCTTATCTGGTGGACGATTTTAACTATATGTACAGCTTTGCCACCGGGGAGCGTATTCGCTCTGTGTGGGACATTTTCCCCTCCATGGCAGCCCATGCCCAGCAGATAAACGGCCGGCTGGTTGCCCATTTTCTGGTGCAGTTAACCCTCCTGTTTCCGGGCTGGGTCTTTGACATTGCCAATGCGGCGATCTTTACGGCTCTGGTTTGGATGGTGGTGCGCATCTCCATGGCAGATGAAGAACATTCCAATCCGTGGCTGATTCTGGCCTGCTTTGCCGGCATCTGGTTTTCTCAGCTGGGATTCGGCAATATCAACCTGTGGCAGGATGGATCCGTCAACTATCTGTGGTCCTATTTCTTCGGATTTCTTTATCTGTTCCCTTTTGTAAAACGGTTTTTGTATCGTACGTCCGGCTTGCGGCGTGGGGGAATGCCTGTGTATTTCCTGCTGGCGCTGGTGGCTGGCGCTTACACAGAGGGTGCCTCTGTGGCCATGATTGCCGTGACCGGCTGCCTGATGCTGCTGCAGTGGTACCTGGAGAAAAAGCGCCCGGACAAGTGGCAGTTCTGCGCGTTGGCGCTGGCTGTGGCCGGACAGGTCACCATCTATCTGGCTCCGGCCCAGTGGCTGAAGAAGGCACCGGGGAAGGGAATTTCCGGATTGCTCTACAACATTCTCCGCTCTTTGGGGAAATGCTGGGATATTCGGGCGCTGATCTTCCTGCTGGCCGCGCTGCTCATCATTGCCTGGATGATCAAGGTGGACCGCAAGCGCATCCTTCTTGCCCTGTGCCTGTTTGTAGGTGCCATGGCGGCAAACTTTATGATGGTTTTTGCCATCAACTACCCTGAGCGGGCGGTCGGCTGCGTTGTTGTGCTGCTGGTGGCAGCGGACGCCGTTTTGCTGCAGGATCTGATGAAGCATGCGCAATGGAAGTCCTTTGCTGTCTGCATTCTGATGATCGCCGCCTTGGCATTGCCCGAACGGCTGATTGTTGGCGAATTGGATATCTACAGCACCTATGTTCAGGACAAAGCCAATGTGCAGCACATTCTGGAGCAAAAGGCCGAAGGCGCAACAGAGGTGTCCATCCCCGAAATCAACATCCGCACCTGCTACAGCGGCGCGGCGGATCTTCGCTATGTTGCCTGGGATCCGACCATCTGGCCCAATAACTCCATGGCAAAATATTATGGGGTGGATGCTGTCCTGCACGAATAAACCGAAATTTCCTCAGTCGGAAGACAATTTGTTTCTTCCGACTGATTTTTTTCAAAAAAACCATTGCCATCTGTGCAGTTATTATATATAATGGATGCGATAATGGATGCGGTATAAGGAAAATCCGGTGAAAACTCCAACCGGAGCAGCCATGTATATCCCGCCTCTGGGCTGAATATAAATCCATTTTCAAAAGAAATTTTGGGAGGAATTCACATGAGCGTATTAACCGACCTGATTTATGGCGGCTCCAATGCCGTCGCCGGCCTGACCGAGGGCGCGGTCAACAATGCCATCGCCAAATACGGCGCGGACAAGGAGATCGCCTTCCCCGACACTGCCTACTTCTTCCCCACCATTTACGCCGCCACCGGCGTCAAGGTGAAGACCCTGGGCGACCTGCCCGCCTGCGTGGGCGTGCTCAAGTCTCTGATCACGAATCAGGAGGACCTGGGCCAGGCACTGAACGCCGGTCTTGCCACCGCCGTGGGCGCGGAAATCATTGAGGGCCTCAAGTACGTAGAGGGCGGCGACCCCTACGCCGGCGAAAGCGGCATCGGCTTTGTTCCCGATCCCATCATCCGCTCCCTGGGCGTGCCCCTTGTCACCGGCGATATCCCCGGTGTTGCCGTTGTCCTGGGCAAGGCGGAAACTGCCGCCGATGTGGTCAAGGTTGTCAAGGACTACCAGTCCAAGGGCATCATGACCTTCCTGGTGGGCGATGTCATCGAGCAGTGCGCTGAGGGCGGTGTGAAGATGGGCCTGGAGTTCCGTGTCATCCCCCTGGGCCATGACGTGACCTCCGTCATCCATGTTGTCACCGTCGCCATCCGTGCCGCTCTGATCTTCGGCAACATTCAGCCCGGCGACCTGGCGGGCCTGCTGGACTACACCAAGAACCGTGTTCCGGCCTTCGTGAACACCTTCGGCGCCATTGACGCTGTGGTGGTCTCCGCCGGTGCCGGTGCCATTGCCCTGGGCTTCCCCGTGGTGGTGGACATCGACCTGGGCGAAAACCAGGTTCCCGGCGCTCTGGAGTCCGTGTGCGACCACAATGAGACCGTGAAGAAGTCCCTGGAGCTGCGTAATATCAAGATCAAGGTCAAGGAGCTGCCCATCCCTGTGGCTTTTGCCGCCGCTTTCGAGGGCGAGGTCATCCGGAAGGCCGACATGCACAACGAAATCTGGTCCAGCAAGAACCCCACCGCCGAGCTGGTGATGATGCGTGACCTTTCCGAGGTGGAGGATCACAAGATCTCCGTCATCGGACCCGACTTCACCGACGCCAAGGATCTGGCTCTGGCTACCTACATCGAAGTGGCCGGCAAGAAGATGCAGACCGACTTTGAGTCCGTTATCGAGCGGAAGATCCACGCTTGGTTTAACTACATGGAAGGTGTCATGCACACCGGCCAGCGCAACCAGGTCCGGATCCGCGTATCCAACGCCGCCTTCGACGCCGGCCTGCGGATCAAGCACTTCGCCGAAGTCCTGTACTTCATGATTATGGACGAGTTTGACGCCGTTGTGGACAAGTGCCAGATCACCCTGATCACCGACGCTGCCCAGGCGGAGAAATTCCGTGACGAGGTGGCTATGCCCCGGTACAACCAGCGTGACGACCGTCTGGCTTCCATGACCGACGAAGCCGTGGACCGCTACTACACCTGCATCCTGTGCCAGTCCTTCGCCCC
>CAMCCS010000098.1 GCA_945873295.1 uncultured Clostridia bacterium | reverse complement strand
CACCGGTGCGTCACATACCAAATTGAGTGTGCTTACTAAAGCCGATAACCTTATCGCCCTTTATTTTAAGGCAACACCGCTGGGTGGGAACTGCGGGCTTCGGCGGATCTTTTGCCCCAATCGTGCAGTATGAAAAATGGGAAATACATCCAGTATTCCCGCATTTTTCATACTTTCGCTTGTGTCAAAACACTGCCCGAATCTCCTTGCCCCATTATGCGGTGCTGCCTTAATTCGTCGCACAAGCGACACCTGAATTGTCAATTGTCCATTGTCAATTACTTCAGCTTATCCAGCTCTTTCGCGATGGGGCAGTTACTTTCATAAACGCAGCTTCCGTAGCAGCAGTCCGCTTCCTCCAGAACCCCGTCTGCCGTCTCGGCGCAGACCGTGCGGCTGGCATCCAGCTGGCGGCAGTAGCCGGTGATGAATTTCTCGTCTTCCATCCTCATTCCTCCAGAATGCAGAAGCCCCGGGGCGCAAGAATTGTTGCGGTGGGGGAGGCAAGCTGAATATTCCGTCCCAATATAAGCTTGCCGGAATCGATGGCCCAGGGGTCCTCACTGCGGTTTACATAAATCCGAACCGTTTTCCCGTTCCGGGAGCGGGTGTAGCCCAGGTGCTTGTCCCCCGCCTGGAAGAACTGAATATCTCCCAGCCGCAGAGGCTCGCAGTCCCTGCGCAGCGCGCCCAGAAGCCGGAAGTGGGCCTGCAGTTCCTCGTCCTCCCGGCCCCAGGGGAAGGTCCGCCGGTTGAAAGGATCCCGGTAGCCCTCCATCCCCGCCTCGTCGCCGTAGTAGATGCTGGGGGCCCCCGGCAGGGTGAACTGGAGGAAGGAGGCCATATAAAGCCGGTCCCTTGCCACCTCCAGCCGGTTCCGGGACAGGTGGCGGTGGGCCTTTTCCGCCCGGGTGCCCTCGAAGTCGTCCACCAGGGCGGTGAGGATCCGGGGGGTATCATGGGTGCCCAGCAGATTCATGCAGCAGCGCATGACCTGGGGCGGGTAGTTTTCTACAATGGACATCACCGTGTCCCGGAAGCCCCTGCCGCTGTCCCGGCCCCGCATAAAGTCCAGGATGGCGTTGCGGAAGGGATAGTTCATCACGCTGTCCAGCTGGGCGTCGGTGAAGTACCGGCGGCGGGTGCCGTAGGCGATCTTGGTGGAGGCGTCCTCCCACACCTCGCCCATGAGCAGAGCGTCGGGCTTAATCTGACGGATCCGGGCCCGGAGCGCCTGGATAAATTCTCCCGGCAGCTCGTCGGCCACATCCAGCCGGAAGCCGTCCGCTCCCAGCCGCAGCCAGTGGGCCACCACGGAATCCTCGCCCGTGATGATGAAACGCAGGAAGCCCGGGTCCAGCTTGTTCACTGTGGGCAGGGTGTCAAAATTCCACCAGGAGTGATAGTTTCCCGGCCACTGGTAGAAGGTGTACCAGCTATAGTAGGGGGAGGACTGGGACTGGTAGGCTCCCTGCCCGGGGAAAGTGCCGTAGCGGTTAAAGTAGAGGCTGTTGGAGCCGGTGTGGGAGTATACCCCGTCCAGCACCACCCGGATGCCCCGGGCGTGGGCCTGTGCGCAAAGCTCGGAAAAATCTTCCTCGGTGCCCAGCATGGGGTCCGGGGTTTTGTAGTCGCCGGTGTCGTAGCGGTGGCTGGAAAAGCTCTTGCTGATGGGGTTCAGATAGAGGATCGTAACCCCAAGCGACGCGATATAGTCCAGTTTTTCCGTAATGCCCCGGAAGTTGCCGCCGAAGAAGTCGTTATTGAGGACGGTGCCGTCCTCCTCCGGCTGCCAGGTAACTTCCTCGTTCCAATCCTTGTGGACCGTGTAGGGGGTGAGCTTGCCGGTAAGGTCCGGGCTTCCGGATTTTGCGAACCGGTCCGGGAAGACCTGGTAGATCACCGCCCCCTGGGCCCAGTCCGGGGTATCGTACTCCGCCGGGACGCAGTTCAGCATCCACAGGTCCCCGGCTTCCATATTGGTGTCGTTCCCCTGCTTAAACAGGCGGAAGCTGCCCTCGTTGTGGTGGACGATAAAGTAATAGAAGTAAAGTCCCCGCTCCTCCAGGGTGAAGTCCCCCCGGAAGATCCGGTAGGGGCCGTCCCGGGACTCAGGGTCCAGGGAAAAGGCAAAGGCGGGGGAGCCGTCCTCTCGGGAAACCAGGCAGTCCACCCGTTTGGCGCACACCGCCTCCGGTACATGGATGCGCAGCGTACACGGCTCCCCCGGTGTCAGGACCCCGAAAGGCGTCTTATACTGGGGCAGCTTGCTGTCATACAGGATCCGCATGAAATGAACCTCCGTCGTTATGATGATGGGTCAGGGCTTTATCCGATGGTTACGCTGTTGTTTCCTTTTTCCAGCTGCTGGAACACAGGCTTCAGGATGGAGCTTGTCAGGAAGCTGACAAAGGCGAAGCCGATAATGACCCAGAAAATCAGGGTCTGGACAAAGACGGGCACGGAGATCAGCAGCAGGATCACCGGCAGCAGGTTCAATAGCATCAGGAGAACGGTCTTGGGAAGCTTGATAATGGCAAGGACCACCGCGTTGTTCACCTGCTGGCGCATTCCATTTTCGTACCGGGCGATGAGGGGCATGAGGTAGGAGAACACCCCGACCACCAGTATTGCCAGCACCGCCACAAGAATATACATTGCCTTGGCAAGCCCCCCGTCAAAGTAGGCCATGACCAGCAGCACATCGCACACAAGACTCACAATTACCACCAGCTCCACCAGCCACGCCAGGGTGGACTGCCGGAAATTCTGGCGGAAAGCCCGGAAGAAGGCCTTCAAAAGGGGCTCCTCCTGCTCAAAGAGCATATTCTGGGTGACCCGGTGCAGGGCGGTGAGGGAGGCTCCCAGGGTCACTACAGGCAGGGAACACAGGATAAACAGTGCGTTCAGGATCATCAGGTCCCCCACCCGGACCAGGAACTGGATGAATGGATTTTCATAATGAAATAAGTTGTGCATTTTCTGCCTCCTGCTTTTCTTCCGGTGTTTCGCTGCGCAGCGCACCGGGGGATATGCCGTAATAGTTGCGGAAATGGGTGTAGAAGGTATTGGGCTGGGAATAGCCCACCAGCTTGGCGATCACGGAGATCTTCTCCCGGGAGTTCTGGATCAGATGCCGGGCCTCCCGCATCCGCCAGGCCATCAGGTAGTCGGAAAACCGCATCCCCGTCTCCTTGAGGAACACCCGGCCAATGTACTTGCTGCTCATGCCCAGGGTGGCAGCCAGCTCCGTCAGGTTCAGGGCTTCCCGGTAGCTGGTGCGGATCAGGCTGATCAGCTTCTGGGTGGACCGGGACAGGCTTTCATGGCTGACGCCCAGCACCGGGTCGGTCTCCGGCTCCCCGGAAGCTACAGGATCGGCAGAGGGAATCCCCTCCGCCAGGACCCAGCGGAGGAAGTCCAGCAGGGCTTTCCAGTCCACAGGCTGAAGCAGGTAGTCCCTGGCTCCTGCGCGCATGAAGGTGCGCATGCGGACGAATTCCTCTGCCGGAAGCAGGACGCAGGGGATCGTCCCCGGGCAGAGGACGGTCAGCTGCCGGATCAGCTCCGCCCCCCGGTCTCCGTCCAGATGGGCGTCCACCAGGACGACCTCCGGCTGGAGTGCCTTGGAAAGCCGCAGGCCCTCGGTAAAGCCGCCTGCTGCCATTGGCTGAAAGCCCAGGGCGTCATAGTCCAGGGCGGTCATCAGCCCGGCGCGGATAGCGTCATCGTTTTCCACAATCAGGATCCGGTACATGCTGTCCCTCTTTCTGTAAAAATTGAAATACGCGTAAAATGTGCGTATCGGTATTCCCCGGCAAACGGAGAAATTGGAATTTGGCGAATTCCCGGTCATTGCGAACCAGTCCGCAGACTGGTGTGGCAATCTCCTGGATAGAAGAATGCGTTATCAGCGCCGTACGCGTCAAGGGCTCCCTTGTGTAAAGGGAGCTGGCCCGGAGGGCCTGAGGGATTGTGCGGTACAGTTTTTCAGTTTAGGAAGCATTTCGGCGAAAAGGCTGGCGGAAACGACTTTGCGGTAGAATCTTCCTATTTTAACGAGCCATAAGCGAAACGGGGGCAGAACGGACATGGTAGGTTCGGACGATGGGCACACCGGGAAGTCCGCCATTACAACCCCTCAGTCAGCTTCGCTGACAGTTACATTAAGGTATGATTGCCCCCGGCAATCATTAGGATTTCGATTCACTGCGTGCAGCACCACCCCTTACACAGGGGAGCCCTTGCCGTGTACCGCATCGGTACCGCACATCTCTGCCCAAACAGCCCTGCAAATTCCCAATTTGCCCCAATGCCGGATTATGCCAAAAGGCGTTTGATACGGAAACTATATCACAACTTTTTCAAAACTGCAATGCCTTTCCGGTCGGGTTTTGGGAGGGAAGAAAATAATCCGGAAAAGATACCGATTTCGGCGAAATATGTATTTACTTTCCGGGGCTCTTGTGGTAAGATGTATGTGGTGGAGATTGGGGTTCTCCCGATGAACCACCGCATAATTACGTAGAACGCGGCGTTTACCGCATTTCTTAGGAAGCTCTGATTAAATCGGCAAGCGCTGGCAGCGAAAGATTTTTCCCTAGCCAAAAGTTCCGAAAGCGGGGGAATACTGTATGTATTTTCCGCTTTTGGAAGGGAACGGATAGGGGAAAAGATAAGCTTCCCAGCCGCAGACGATTTATTCAGAGGTTCCCATCATTACCATTTTTACCAGGAGGATACACTTATGGCAAACATCGATCTGAGCAAGTACGGCATTGACGGTACTACCGAGGTAGTACATAATCCTTCCTATGAGGACCTGTTCCGGGAAGAGACCAAGCCCGAGCTGACCGGCTTCGACGTGGGCACCGTCACCGAGCTGGGCGCTGTCAACGTTATGACCGGCGTTTATACCGGCCGCTCCCCCAAGGACAAGTACATTGTCATGGACGCCAACTCCAAGAACACCGTGTGGTGGAACTCCAAGGAGTACCCCAACGACAACCATCCCATGTCCGAGGATGTGTGGCACACCGTGAAGGCCCTGGCCCAGAAGCAGCTGTCCGGCAAGCGCCTGTTCGTTGTGGACGCTTTCTGCGGCGCCAACCCCGACACCCGCATGGCCGTCCGCTTCATCGTGGAGGTGGCATGGCAGGCCCACTTCATCAAGAATATGTTTATCGCGCCCTCCGAAGAGGAGCTGGCCTCCTTCGAGCCTGACTTCGTGGTCTACAACGCCTCCAAGGCCCAGGTGGAGAACTACAAGGAGCTGGGCCTGAACTCCAGCACCTGCGTGGCCTTCAACATCACCTCCCGGGAGCAGGTCATCCTGAACACCTGGTACGGCGGCGAGATGAAGAAGGGCATGTTCTCCATGATGAACTACTACCTGCCCCTCAAGGGCATCGCCTCCATGCACTGCTCTGCCAATACCGACATGGAGGGTCGCAACACCGCCATCTTCTTCGGCCTGTCCGGCACCGGCAAGACCACCCTGTCCACCGATCCCAAGCGCCTGCTCATCGGCGACGACGAGCACGGCTGGGACGACAACGGCATCTTCAACTTCGAGGGCGGCTGCTACGCCAAGGTCATCAACCTGGACAAGGAGTCCGAGCCCGACATCTACAACGCCATCCGCCGCAACGCCCTGCTGGAGAACGTGACCGTGGATGCAAACGGCAAGATCGACTTTGCCGACAAGTCCGTCACCGAGAACACCCGTGTGTCCTACCCCATCAACCACATCGAGAAGATCGTCCGTCCCGTGTCCGCGGCTCCCGCTGCCAAGAACGTGATCTTCCTGTCCGCCGACGCCTTCGGCGTGCTGCCCCCCGTGTCCATCCTGACCCCCGAGCAGGCTCAGTACTACTTCCTGTCCGGCTTCACCGCCAAGCTGGCCGGCACCGAGCGGGGCATCACCGAGCCCACCCCCACCTTCTCCGCCTGCTTCGGCCAGGCCTTCCTGGAGCTGCACCCCACCAAGTACGCCGAGGAGCTGGTCAAGAAGATGGAAGCCAGCGGCGCCAAGGCTTACCTGGTGAACACCGGCTGGAACGGCACCGGCAAGCG
>CAMCCS010000097.1 GCA_945873295.1 uncultured Clostridia bacterium | reverse complement strand
TACAAATTCAAATGATCTGTTTGCGGCTTTAAGCCGATAGCCTTAATTGGAATTTGCAGGGAAGTCGGGGCACCGAACAACATTGTCGTTCCGCACCAGTGCGCACACCAGGAAAGAGAACTGGTTCGCAATGACCGCAAATTCGATGGAGCGCCGGCGCATAAGCTCATACACTATCATTATAGCCCGTCCCGCAAAAAATAGCAAGAAAAAATCCCGGGCGCGGCCCTGTCGGGATTGCTTTTTTTCCCCAAATGGGCTAAAATAAAGAAAATCTATTCAGGAGGCATTTCTATGAATGTTCTTGTTACCGGCGGCGCCGGGTACATCGGCTCCCATACCTGCCTGGAGCTGCTGGAAAGCGGCTATGGCGTTGTGGTCATTGACAACCTGTGCAATTCCAACCCCAAGAGCCTGGACCGGGTGGAAGGGCTCACCGGAAAAAAACTCCGCTTCTACGAAGGAGACGTGCGGGACGAGGCGCTTCTGCGGAAGATTTTCGCGGAGAACGAGATCGGCTGCGTCATCCACTTCGCGGGGCTGAAAGCTGTGGGGGAGAGTGTGGCAAAGCCCTGGGAATACTATGACAATAACCTCAATTCCACCCTGGTGCTGACCAAGGTGATGAGGCAGGTTGGGATGAAGAATATCATCTTCTCTTCCTCCGCCACGGTCTATACCGCGGACAATGAAATGCCCCTGAAAGAGACCAGCCGGACGGGCGGCTGCACCAACCCCTACGGGTGGACCAAGTACATGACCGAGCAGATCCTCTCCGGCATTTCCCACGCGGAGGATGATTGGAGCGTGGTGCTGCTGCGGTACTTCAATCCCATCGGCGCCCATAAAAGCGGCCAAATCGGTGAGGATCCCCGGGGCATCCCCAATAACCTGATGCCCTTTATCACCCAGGTTGCCATCGGCCGCCGGGAGAAGCTCAATGTCTTCGGAAACGACTACGATACCCCCGATGGCACCGGCGTCCGGGATTACATCCATGTGGTGGACCTGGCTAAGGGCCATGTGGCGGCGGTAAAGTACGCCTGCGCCCATCAGGGCTGCGAGGTGTTCAACCTGGGCACCGGCACCGGCTACAGCGTGCTGGATATGGTCCGTACCTTCCAGGAGGTAAACGGGGTGAAGGTGCCCTATGAGGTGGTGCCCCGCCGTCCCGGCGATATTGCCACCTGCTACGCGGACCCCGGCAAGAGTGAACGGGTACTGGGCTGGAAGGCAACCCACACCCTTGCGGATATGTGCCGGGATTCCTGGAACTGGCAGAGCAAGAACCCCATGGGCTACGGGGAATGACGCGACAGAAAGAGGCGACCCGTCCATCGGCGGGTCGCCTTTCTGGCTGTCCGGAATTGCCTGTCAGCATCCCAGAGGTATTGACATTGGGGTGGGAGTGTGGTAGAATCTCTTATCCGGTTTAACTTATTAAATCTTTCTTAAGAAAAGAGGATTTGCTGCATATGGGTACAAAACGAAGGAAAAAAGTTTGGATTTGGGCCCTTGCCATTTTGCTGATCAGCGCCGCCGCGGGGGGTGCCCTCGCCGTGGGTTTTTACGGGGAGGACCCCCTGCTGACCCAGATTACCGTGGAGGCCGGGGAAGCTGTCCCCGATGCGGATGCCTTCCGCAAGAACCCGGGAAGAAAGTTGGACGTCAGCTATGAAGACCCTCAGGCGGCTGCCGCCATCGATACGACCCAGCCCGGGGATTACCCGGTGAATCTGGTGTGCCGGAAAAAGACGGTGCCCGCGGTCATCCTGGTGCGGGACACCACCGCCCCCACTGCCACCACCCGGGACCTGGATATATTCCAGATGGACCCGCCGAAGCCGGAGGACTTCCTGGTGGAGGTAGTGGATGCCTCCCAGGTGACGGCCTCCTTCCCGGTGTATCCGAACCTGACGGACCCCAACCCCCAGACGGTAACCATCCTGCTCACCGATGCCTGGGGAAACAGCGCGACGGTGACGGCCCAGCTGACGGTGGACATTGATTCCCAGGCCCCGGAGATCCAGGGGGCAAAGGATATTGTGCTCTATGAGGGGGATACCGTGTCCTACCGGGCCGGGGTCACGGTGACGGATGACCGGGACGAAAATCCTACCTTGGAGATCGACACCCAGGGCGTGGATCTGAGCACCCCCGGCGCGTACACCGCCACCTACACCGCCATGGATGAAAGCGGCAACGAGACGGTGGTGGAGATCACCGTGACGGTGCTGACACGGAAGGAGGGCTACGCCACCCTGGAGGAAATCGACGCGGTGGTGGACCAGGTTCTGGAGAAAATCATCCAGGAGGGCATGACCACCCGGCAGCAGCTGCGGGCCATTTACGACTATATCCGGGGCCACAGTGGTTATGTAAATCACTCCGATAAGGAGGACTGGCGTCAGGCGGGCTACAAGCTTCTGGTGCAGCACTCCGGAGACTGCTTCAACTACTTCTCTGCCGGAAAGCTGCTGATGGAGAAGCTGGGGATTCCCAATATCGATGTGGTCAAGGTGAAGAATTTCCCGGACGACAGCAATCACTATTGGAGCCTGGTGAGCACCGACGGCGGCGAAACCTACTATCACTTCGATATGACGCCCCGGAACTTCCCCATTGAATTCTTCCTGGTGACGGACCGCGTGCTGGACGAATTCTCCGAGGAACATAAGGGTGCCTTTAATCGGGACAAGTCCCTCTATCCTGCCACGCCTCTGTCGTAATCATTGAAAAGGAAGCAACCGATTCAGCCGTGGCTGGGAAAAACCAGATAAATGATCGTTAAGGTTATCGGATTTAGTAAGCACACTCAATTTGGTATGTGAAGCACTGGTGCGGCAGCACCATCGCTTCCCCCGGGGGGAAGCTGTCGAGCGAAGCGAGACTGATGAGGAACGGCGAGATGGAACGATTTCGTATGTAGTTCGTAAAAAAGGTACAATTTGAAAAGCTGTACGTTCTTATTTGCCTGCGTCCCAGATCAGAAAATGTCGCCATTCCTCATCCGCCCCTGCGGGGCACCTTCCCCCCGGGGGAAGGTATTTTACAATTTCACGATCAGCTTATTAAAGCCGATAACCTGAATGATCGTTTATATGACCAACGCAGTACGATGGCTCCGCTACGCGGGAGCGCCCTCGTACAGCAGGCCGCAAATCAATTAAGGTGTCATTCCGAACCAGTCCGCTTTCCTGGTGTGGGAATCTCCATCGTCATTGAGAATGCGTTCCTCTAACCGGGAGATTGCCACGCCAGTGTGCGCTACTTTATCGCAATGACCAGGAATTCGGCGGCTTGCCGCTAGTGCACTAAACGATCCTTTACCACAGGAAATTAAGATATATCTGAACAGTTGCCAAAGGAAAAGCAAATGAGCGAAAAGAAACTTCTGGGCGTGCTGGGGGGCATGGGCCCCATTGCCACCGCCTATTTTATGGAACTGGTGATCCGGATGACCGATGCCATCCGGGACCAGGAGCATCTTGACATGCTGGTGTACAGCGTCCCCTCGGTGCCGGACCGCACCGGCTTCATCCTGGGGAAAAGCGCCGAAAGCCCCCTGCCGGAGATGATCCGCATTGGCAGGGCGCTGGCACAGCAGGGGGCCGAGCGTATTGCCATTCCCTGCGTCACTGCCCACTATTTTTACCGGGAGCTGGAAGAAAATATTCCCGTGCCCATCATCAACGGCCTGACCCAAACCGTGGAGCATCTGAAAGAAAAGGGAATAGAGCAGGCGGGCATTATGGCAACCGACGGCACCATCACCGCGGGACTGTTCCGGGACGCTTTGCTTACGCGGGGCATCCGGCCCGTCGTTCCGTCGCCGGAGCGGCAGAAGGATGTGATGAGCCTGATTTACGACGACATCAAGGCAAACCGTCCGCCCCGGATGGAGGTATTCGGGAGAGTTCGGGAGGAGCTTGTGTCGGAGGGTGCCCAGACCATCATTCTGGGCTGTACCGAGCTGTCACTCATCAAGCGGGACTTTCCCCTAGGCCCCGGGTTCCTGGACACCATGGAGGTCCTGGCCCAGCGCGCCGTCCTGGAATGCGGCGGAAAGCTGAAAGAAGAATACAGGGACCTGATTTCAAAGTGAAGAACACGGAAAACAGATTCAAGCCATCGGCTTTTGCCAGCGGCAAATTGGAATTTGTCGGGCTGTTTGGGCAGTGGTGTGCGGGTGGAAAATGGGACGCTGCAAAGGCTCCCTTGTGTAAAGGGAGCTGGCCCGGAGGGCCTGAGGGATTGTGCAGTACAGTTCTTCAATTTAGGAAGTGTTTCGGCGAAAAGGCTTATGGAAACGACTTTGCGGTAGAATCTTCCTATTTTAACGATGCCTCGGCAAAACGGGGACAGAACGGACATTGTTCGTTCGGACGATGGGCACACCGGGAAGTCCACCATTACAACCCCTCAGTCAGCTACGCTGACAGCTCCCCTTACACAGGGGAGCCCTTGGGTGTACGGCATCCGCCCGCGTTCCATTCAACGAAACCGCCAAATTCCAATTTATCTGTTTCCCAAGTAAAACCGAAAAGGAGATTTGCCATGACCAACGTTCTGGAATATCTGGAACAGACGGCGCCCCGGGTGCCGGAGAAAATTGCCATCGGTTCGCCGGAGTATAGCCTGACCTACGGCGAAATTTGGCAGGAGGCGAAGGCGGTGGGGAGCTTTCTCCACAGCAATGGGCTTTACAGCCAGAGCGTGGTGGTATTCATGAAGAAATCCCCCCGGACCATCGCCGCCTTTCTGGGGGTGATCTACGCCGGGTGCTATTATGTCGCCCTGGACGAGGAAATGCCCGCCCACCGGATCGGTCTGATCTTTGACACCCTGAAGCCCCAGGCGGTGATCTGCGACGAGACCACCGTGAATCTGCTGGATGGACTGTCCTACACCGGGGCCCGGTACCTGTACAGCGAAATTTCCGCTTTTCCCGTGGAGGAAGCGGCCCTTGCCGCCATCCGGGAAAAGCAGATCGATACGGACCCCATCTACATTGTCTTCACCTCCGGCTCCACCGGCATCCCCAAGGGGGTCACCGGCTGCCACCGGGGAGTGATCGACTATATCGAAAACCTGTGTCCCGTGCTGCAGCCGGACGAGGATTCCGTCTTCGGCAACCAGACGCCCTTGTATTTTGACGCCTTTTTTAAGGAGGTGTTCCCTGCCTTCCGGTTTGGGGGCACCGTTTGGCTGATCCCCAGGCAGCTTTTCATGTTCCCTGTGAAACTGGTGGAATTCCTGAACGAGTATAAGATCAATACCGTGTGCTGGGTGGTCTCGGCCCTGACCATGATTTCGTCCTTCGGCACCTTCCAGAAGGTAAAGCCAAAGTATCTTCGGACCATTGCCTTTGCCAGCGAAGTCTTCCCCATGAAGCAGTTTAAGCTCTGGCGGGAGGCTCTGCCCCAGGCCCGGTTTATTAACCTCTACGGCCCCACGGAGTGCACCGGCGTGTGCTGCTACTATGTGGTGGACCGGGAGTTTGGCCCCGACGAGACACTCCCCATCGGCCGACCCTTCCGCAATACCGGGATCCTCCTGCTGGATGAAAACAACCGGGAGGCGGCGCCCGGAGAGCAGGGGGAGATCTGCGTCCGGGGCACCTGCCTCACCTTGGGCTACTACCGCAACCCGGAGAAGACCGCCGAGGCCTTCGTCCAGAACCCCCTGAATACGGTGTACCCCGAGACCATCTACCGTACCGGCGATATTGGCCGTTACAATGAACGGGGGGAGCTGGAATTCCTGTCCAGAAAGGACTACCAGATCAAGCACATGGGCCACCGCATCGAGCTGGGGGAAATTGAAGTGGTTGCCCAGCAAAAGCAGGATGTCCGGTCTGCCGGGTGCCTCTTTGACGGGGAAAAAAAGAAAATTATCCTCTATTACACCGGGGAAAGCACCCCGGGGGATCTGGCGGCTTTCCTGAAGGGGAAGCTCCCCAGATACATGATCCCCAACGTGGTCCGCGGTCTGGACGCTATGCCCTATACCCCCAACGGCAAGCTGGATCGGAAAGCACTAAAGAGCCTTTACGAGGAAAGCGCCAAGGCTTGACCCGGAAAACAGACAAATTGGAATTTAGGTTATCGGCTTTAGTAAGCACACTCAATTTGGTATGTGAC
>CAMCCS010000096.1 GCA_945873295.1 uncultured Clostridia bacterium | reverse complement strand
CGCGGCCCTGGGTCTTGGAACGCAGGTCGGTAGCGTAGCCGAACATCTCGGAAAGAGGCACGTTGGCATCCACCTGGACGCTGCCGGTACGGGTGATCTGGCCCAGGATGTTGCCCCGGCGGGCAGTGATGTCGCCGATAACAACGCCCATGTAATCATCCGGCACCACAACGGCAACCTTCATGATGGGCTCCAGGATCACAGGGTTCGCCTTGCGGCAGGCCTCCTTGAAGGCCATGGAACCGGCGATCTTAAATGCCATTTCGGAGGAGTCAACCTCGTGGAAGGAGCCGTCATACAGGGTGACCTTCACATCCACCACGGGGAAGCCGGCCATAACACCGGCGGTCATAGCGCCCTGGATACCGGCGTCAACAGCAGGGATATACTCCTTGGGGATGGCGCCGCCCACAATGGCGTTGATAAACTCGTAACCCTTGCCGGGCTCGTTGGGCTCCACACGGATCTTGACGTGACCGTACTGGCCCTTACCGCCGGACTGACGGGCATACTTGGTATCCTGCTCCACAGTCTTGCGGATGGTCTCCTTGTAAGCAACCTGGGGAGCGCCCACGTTGGCCTCCACCTTGAACTCCCGGAGCAGACGGTCCACGATGATTTCCAGGTGCAGCTCGCCCATGCCGGCGATAATGGTCTGACCGGTTTCCTCATCGGTGTAGGTCCGGAAGGTGGGGTCCTCTTCGGCCAGCTTCGCCAGAGCAATGCCCATCTTCTCCTGACCGGCCTTGGTCTTGGGCTCGATGGCAACCCGGATAACGGGCTCGGGGAAGACCATGGACTCCAGAATGATGGGATGGTTCTCGTCGCAGAAGGTATCACCGGTGGTGGTGTTCTTCACACCCACGGCGGCGGCAATATCGCCGGCGTAGACGATGTCGATGTCCTCCCGGTGGTTGGCGTGCATCTGCAGGATCCGGCCCAGGCGCTCCTTGGTGCCCTTGGTGCAGTTGAGGACGGTGGTGCCCTTCTCCAGGGTACCGGAGTACACACGGAAGTAGCACAGCTTACCCACATAGGGGTCGGTAGCGATCTTGAACGCCAGAGCGGAGAAGGGAGCCTCGTCGGAAGCGGGACGGAAGTCCTCTTCCTCGGTGTCGGGGTTGATGCCCTTGATGCCCTTCTTGTCCAGGGGGCTGGGCATATAGTCCACCACCGCGTCCAGCAGCTCCTGAACGCCCTTGTTCTTGTAGGAAGTGCCGCAGACCACGGGCACCATCTCGTTGGCGATGGTCGCCTTCCGGATGGCAGCCTTGATCATATCCACAGGGACTTCCTCGCCCTCCAGGTACATCATGGCAATATCGTCGTCAAAGGTGGAGACGGCATCCATCAGCTTCTCGTGGTACTCATTGCAGATGTCCACCATATCCTCAGGAATGTCCTCGACGCGGACATCCTTGCCCAGTTCATCATAGAACACGTTGGCCTTCATGGTCAGAAGGTCCACGTTGCCCTTGAAGAAGGTCTCGGAGCCGATGGGCAGCTGGATGGGAACGGCGTTGCACTTCAGGCGCTCGTCGATCATCTCCAGCACGCGGTAGAAGTCCGCGCCCATGATGTCCATCTTGTTGACATAGATCATCCGGGGGACCTTGTACTCGTCAGCCTGACGCCAGACGGTCTCAGTCTGGGGCTCGACGCCGCCCTTGGCGCACAGAACGGTGACAGCGCCGTCCAGAACACGCAGGCTGCGCTCCACCTCCACGGTGAAGTCAACGTGGCCCGGGGTGTCGATGATATTCAGCCGGCAGCCTTTCCAGAAGCAGGTGGTTGCGGCGGAAGTGATGGTGATGCCCCGCTCCTGCTCCTGGGCCATCCAGTCCATGGTAGCGGTGCCGTCGTGGGTCTCACCGATCTTGTAGTTACGGCCGGTGTAGAACAGGATACGCTCGGTCGTAGTCGTTTTACCGGCATCGATATGGGCCATGATGCCGAAGTTTCTGGTATTCTCCAGAGAATACTGTCTAGGCATAGTATAGTGTCTCCTTGATTACCAACGGAAATGGGCGAAAGCCTTGTTGGCTTCGGCCATCTTGTGCACGTCCTCGCGCTTCTTCACAGACGCGCCGGTGTTGTTGGCGGCATCCATGATCTCGGCAGCCAGGCGCTCACGCATGGTATTCTCGCTGCGGTTGCGGCTGTAGGTGGTGATCCACCGCAGACCCAGGGTCTGACGGCGGTCGGGCCGGACTTCGATAGGCACCTGGTAGGTGGCGCCGCCCACACGGCGGGCCTTCAGCTCCACGGCGGGCATAATGTTTTCCATCGCCTGCTGGAACACTTCCAGGCCGTTCTTGCCGGTCTTGTTCTCAACGATCTCAAAAGCACCGTAGACAACCTTCTGGGCAACGCCCTTCTTGCCGTCCAGCATGATGCTGTTTACGAGCTTGGTAACCAGAACGGAATTGTAATTGGGATCCGGAAGGACCTCTCTCTTGGGAACATTACCTCTTCTGGGCACTTTGCTTCCCTCCTTCATAATATAATGATTTCATCGGTACTCGAAAGTATGCCTTTCGTTGTGCCTGGCCAGAGGTTTTATACATTATATATAAAACGCTGGCAAGGCCTTGCCTTGCTTTAAGGCGTGGGGTTCATGGAAAAGTGGGAACCGGAAAAGAATTACTTCTTCTTGCCGGCCTTGGGACGCTTCGCGCCGTACTTGGAGCGGGACTGCATCCGGTTCTGCACGCCCTGGGTATCCAGAGTGCCGCGGATGATGTGGTAACGGACACCGGGGAGGTCCTTGACACGGCCGCCGCGGATCAGAACCACGGAGTGCTCCTGCAGATTGTGGCCGACACCGGGGATGTAAGCGGAAACTTCCATACCGTTGGTCAGACGCACACGAGCGATCTTCCGCAGAGCGGAGTTCGGCTTCTTGGGGGTAGTGGTACGAACAGCGGTGCAAACGCCGCGCTTCTGGGGGGAGGGCAGGTTGGTAGCCCGGTTCTCCAGAGTGTTCAGACCTCTCTGCAGAGCAGGTGCGGTGGACTTGTAGGTGGACTGCTGACGTCCGCTCCTCACGAGCTGGTTAAAAGTAGGCATCTAATTTCTCCTTTCTTTTGTTCTCGCCCATCGGGCGGGGAAAATATTTTTTCAACGGGCTTTCGCCCGGAGAAAACAAGGGGGTCATTCCACCACGGCGGCAGCCGCGGCGCCCACATCAATGCCGCAGGCCCGGCCGAGAATAGCCTTGCTGGGCACCCATCTGGGTGCGATACCGCACTGCTCACACAGCGCCGCAAGGGAGGCGGTGACTGCGGGATCGGCATCCAGGGCAAGATAAATCTCCTTCGCTGTGCGGCGCAGCAGCGCTTTCTTAAGCTGCTTGGCCCCCACCACGACCCTGCTTCGGGTCGGGTCCGGGAGGGCGCCGGAGCTCGGGAGGACATAATCCTCTTTTTTATCCATACAAGATGATATTATACGCAAAAATCAGAAAATGTCAACAAAAATTGGAAAAGAAATTTTGTAATTCTGCTGATTTTTTCGCTTCCGTCCCATTTGTCCGCCGCAAGTGCACAAGTGTCCCCGTCCCCCGTTTTCCGGAGTCGGGTCCAAGCTTCTCCCCCGGTCTGGGTCCGGTTCTTTTTGAATTCAAAATGGAATCGTTGACTTTTTTCGGCACATTTATTATAATGAAGATTACTATTTTAATCGATCCCGGAGGTCTTTTTATGAAACCGGATTCCAGTCTCCCCGCAGACGGCACCCATCCAGGCCCCAAAAAGCTTACCAGATGGCGTTCCGTCTTTTCCCATCTGATCTTTCCGCTGGTTCTTTTTTACTGGGAAATTCTCTTTGCTTTTGGTGTAAACGGCAGGCCGGAGCCTGCCGGCATTGTCCACATATTGCTCTTTTCCCTGTCGGCAGGCGCTGCCGTTCAGATATTGGTTTCTTTGTTCCCCGCTAAGGTTAACCGTATCCTCCGGCAGATATTCCTGATTCTTCTTGCCGTGCCCTACGGTGTGGAATATTTCGTTTTCCGCCAATTCAAGGTACTCTATGATATCTCCACAATCATCAACGGCGCCGGAGGCGTGGTCACCGGTTTCATGGGAGATGCCATGCTTCTGATCACATCCCCCACGGGGATTCTGTTTCTGGTTCTCCTGCTTCTCCCCGCCCTCCTGTATGCCATCCTGGGCTTTCGCCTGGATAAGGCCCCCCGGCTGCGTCTGCGCCCCCTACTGTGCTGGCTGGGCGTGGTGCTGGTGCTCTTTGCCCTTGGCTGGGGGAGCGTCCGTCTGTC
Source organism: uncultured Clostridia bacterium (assembly GCA_945873295.1). Classification (GTDB taxonomy): domain Bacteria; phylum Bacillota; class Clostridia; order Oscillospirales; family Oscillospiraceae; genus Faecousia. The sequence continues at coordinate 1,893 of CAMCCS010000096.1, read as the reverse complement.
TTCCTTCGCCTGGAACCTGTACAGCGGAGAAGCCTACAACTTTGAGTCTGCGGTCCAATACTTTGGCCTGCTCACCGGCCTGCGGCTGGACATCCGGTATATCGGCAGCAAGAATCAGCCCCTGGAATTTGAAGTGGTCGTTACCGAACCTCCGGAAACCACGGCGGCACCGGAAGTCACCGAGCCCCAGGAAATGGAACCGGTGGTCTACGGAAAAAATGAGCTCCCCCTTCCCCTGGACAGCTGCAAGGGGGAAAGAAAGAATCTGGCAGACTATGTGGGCAGCCTGACCCCTTCCTCCAAAAACGCGTATACTGGCCTTTTTGCCGGCAAAAACCTGATTCTTTTCACTGCGGAAGCCTTCACCGCTGAGGTAATCGATCCGGAACTGACGCCCACACTGTACCGTCTGGCCAATTCCGGCTTCCAATTTACGGACTACTACCAGCCCACCAGCGCCGGAACCACCGGCGGTGAGGTGCTGAACCTGTTCGGCCTGCTGCCTACGGAGGGCGGCAGTTCCATGGCGATTCTAACCAGCCACTACGTTATGGACATGGCCACCTTCCTCACCCCCCTGGGGTATACCGGCGGCGCGTTCCACAACAATGACTGCACCTTCTATAACCGGCATGTGACCCACAACCGCCTGGGCTATCCTGACGGGTTCATGGGCATGGGCAGCGGTATGGAAGAATTCGTTGTCAACCACTTCCCGCAGAGCGATCTGGAAATGCTTCAGGGAACCCTGCCCAAGTATCTGGAACAGGACAAGCCTTTCAACCTGTATTATATGACCGTCAGCGGTCACAGTGTTTATTACTGGTACAACTCCAGTGCCAAGCTGCACCAGGAGGAAGTTGCCGATCTTGACTATCCGGAAAAGATCCAGGTATATCTTGCCTGTCAGCTGGAGCTGGAATACGCCCTGCGCTATACCGTGGAAGCTTTGGAGGCAGCCGGAAAGGCCGACGATACGGTGATCTGCATTTCCGCGGACCACTTCCCCTACGGTCTGGACGATTCCGCCCCCCTGGGCTACATGCCTATGCTGTCCAAGCTGTACGGCTATCCCGTTAACACCCGCCTGGAGCGGGATCACAGCCGGCTGATCCTGTGGTCCGGTTGTTTGGAGGATCAGGAGCCGGTGGAGATTTCCTCCCCCACCTCCAGCATGGACATTCTGCCCACCCTGTGCAACCTCTTCGGCGTCGACTTTGATTCCCGGCTGATGGTGGGCAGGGATGTGTTCTCCGACGCGGAGCCGCTGGTTTTCAACCTGTCCTACGACTGGAAGACAGAACTGGGAACTTACACCCGTGCCGATGGCTTTACTCCCGCCAGTCCGGACATCCAGGTGCCCGAAGGATATGTGGACCGGATCAACGCGGTGGTCAAAAACAAAATTCTCTATTGCCGCGGTGTACACCAATGCGATTTCTTCGGCACCGTTCTGAAAGATCTCATTCCTTCCGCCTGATACTAGTTTTTCATAAAACAGTTAAATACCGTTTTATGAGACCGCTGCCAAGCGGTCAGCGGCATTGCCGCTAAAAAACGTAGTCCATACATTTCTCGCCGCCACCGGCGGCCTGCGCGATAAGCGCAGGATAAAATGGTATTAACCATTTTATCGAGAAATAGTATGATTTCCGCCCCCAAACGCATTTACCGCCGCCGGAATCTTCCGGCGGCGGTTTTCGCATCAGTAAAAAAGCGGTGAGCCCCAAAAGGACTCACCGCGTAATTTTATGGGAGGTTACTCTTCGTCATCCTCGAAGGTGAATTCCAGAGTCTCGCCGCACTTGGGGCACACAATGCTGCCCTGCTCAAGCGTCTCCTCGTCGAAGTCAATGATATTGCCGCAGGAGCACTCTACCTCGTAGATGGTCT
>CAMCCS010000095.1 GCA_945873295.1 uncultured Clostridia bacterium | reverse complement strand
ATTTGCAGAGAGGAGCGCACCCCGAACAACACTGTCATTCCGAACCAGTGCGCACTACTTTCGTGGGAATCTCCATCGAATTTCGCGCAGCTTATTGTCATACAGACCGTTCTTTGCACCGTTTTCTGGAATTCATCCACGAGAAATTGTACTCCTATCCAGGAGATTGCCACGCCAGGAAAGCGAACTGGCTCGCAATGACCGGGAAGTCGCCAAATTCCAATTTGCGTACCACAGAACGATACCGAGCGGGTCAGGCAGGGAACGAAAATAGACCACGTTCGTCACGACTTGGCCGCCCGCCCTGCGGGCAAATTCCAATTTATCGCTTTTTTCAAATCCCCTTGACAAAGACTGTATGAACTGTTATACTAACCGTACTAATACAGTTAATACGGTTTGGAGGGATCACCGTGCATTTGGATTATCGGGACGGTCGGCCCATCTATGTACAGATCATGGATGACCTGCGGCAGCAAATCGCCCTGGGTGTCCTGCCCCCGGGGGAGAAGCTCCCCAGCGTCCGGGAGCTGGCGGCCCAGCTTTCCATCAACCCCAACACCATCCAACGGGCCTACCGGCAGCTGGAAATGGAGGGCTGGATCTGCACCGTGGCAGGCAAGGGCTGCTTCGCCTGCGAAAAGCCCGGTCAGGCCCGGGAGGAAGAAGAGCAGCTCATGGAGCAGTTTACCCAGGCGGCCCGGCAGCTCCTTGCCCTGGGGCACACCCGGCAGGAGCTGGCAGAAAGGCTGGAATAGGAGGACCATTATGCTTGATGTAAAGAACCTCACCAAATCCTTTGGCACATTTAAAGCCCTGGACGATCTGTCCATGCATATCTCCGAGGGAACCGTCTACGGCCTGGTGGGCCCCAACGGCGCGGGCAAATCCACCCTGATCCGCTGCCTCACCGGCGTGTACCGCCCGGACAGCGGCACCATGCTCATGGAGGGCCAGCGGATCTACGAAAACCCCGGGATTAAATCCCGAATTGGCTACATACCCGACGACATCTTTTACTTTCCCTCCGCCACCATGGAGGACATGCGTTCTTACTACCGCAACACCTATCCCCGGTTCGACAATGCCCTCTTTAACCGGCTGTTTGAAGCCTTTCAGCTTCCCAGAAAAAGCCCCATCCGCCGGTTTTCCAAGGGCATGCAGAAGCAGGCTGCTTTCCAGCTGGCCATAAGCACCCGCCCGGATGTGCTGATCCTGGACGAGCCGGTGGACGGACTGGATCCGGTGATGCGGCGGCAGGTCCTGAGCCTGATTCTTTCCGATGTTGCCGAACGGGGCGTAAGCGTGCTGGTTTCCTCCCACAATCTGCGGGAGCTGGAGGATATCTGCGACCATGTGGGCATCCTGGACCACGGGAAAATGCTTTTGGAGCGGAGCCTTGCGGATATGCAGGGCAACACCGTGAAGCTGCAGATGGTGGGCACCGTGCCGGAAAATCTTCCCGTCCTGCACGCCAGCGCCTCCGGGCGGCTGAACACCTACATCCTCCGGGCAAGTCAGGAGCAGGTCCAGGCCGCTATGGCGGGGGTAGACTGCCCCTACTACGATATTCTCCCCCTGTCTTTGGAGGAAATCTTCATCTATGAATTGGGAGGTGCCGACTATGCGGTCAAGGACATCCTTATGTAACCGGGCAGATCTGCGGGTGGACTTCACCCGGTTCGCTCCCCTCTGGGCGCTGTACACCGTGGGCCTCGCGGCGGGGATTATGATGTGTCTGCCCCAGTGCCGCACCGCCTACTATACCGCCACTACCCTGTCCGACCTTGCGGGGGTCATGGCGCCGGTGCAGTTTGGCTACGCGCTGGTCATCGCTCAGTGTCTGTTCGGGTATCTTTACGACACCCGTCTGTGCTACGCCATCCATGCCATGCCCCAGACCCGGCCCTGCCGGTTTCGCAGCCATGTGCTGGCCGGTCTCCTGTTTGCCTGGATCCCGGACCTTCTTGGGGCGGGATTGTGCCTGCTTATCGCCCCGGAGATGGAGATTGCCGTTGCCTGGTGGCTCGTAAGCGTCTGCGGACAGTATCTGTTCTTCTATGGCTTCGCGGTGCTGTCCGTCCTGTGCGCCGGAAACCGGGTGGGAGGCGTACTGGTCTACGGCATTGGGAACTTCCTTCCCCTGCTGGCAGCCTGGCTGGCAGGCGCCGTATTCCAGCCCCTGCTCTTTGGTATAACCGTACCCACGGAGCCTTTCTCCATCGCCTGCCCTCTGGTTCAGCTTACCCAGGAAGACTATCTGACCATTGTGGCCCCCCGGGTGGACGCGGAGTTTAACCGGATTCTGGAAGCGATGTACCCCAATGGGGAGCGGATGGGCTATCTCGCCCTCTGCTGCGGCTGCTCCCTGGTGTTTCTGTTCCTGGCAGGCAGGCTGTACCGAAAACGGAATCTGGAGGCTGCCGGAGAGCTGCTGGCGGTGAAAGCCCTGCGCCCGCTGTTCTTACTGGTGTTCACCCTGGCATCCGGTGCTCTCTTCCAGCTTTTTGCCAGCGTCTTTGCCGGAAGCACCGCCTACGGCTATCTGCTGGCCGGTATTGTGGTGGGCTATTTCGTGGGGCGGATGCTCCTTGCCCGCCAGGTCAATGTGTTTCAGCTCCGGGCCATTCCCGGTATTGCCGCCATCTGCGCGGTGTTCTTTGCCCTGCTGCTGCTGACAGGGCTGGATGTCACCGGGATCATCCGCTCCATCCCGGCGGAAGACAGCATCGCTTCCGTATCCGTCATCCCCTACGCACGAAATAACGGGCAGGGCGTGACCTCGGAGGACCCCGGGGATATTCAGGCGGTTCTTGCCCTGCACCGGGGAGAGGTGGACCGCTGGAAGTCCTGGCGGCAGGAGAACCGCGGTATCTCCGGCCTGCTCACCGAGACCTACCAGCGCAATCTGGACTCTAAGGACTCCGAGACAATCTGGCTGACCCTGCGCTACCGGCTGAAAGACGGCAGAACCCTGGAACGGGAGTACGTAGTAGATTTCCATTCCCAGGGTGGAAGCATTGCCGAGGAATTCCTGAATCGTCCGGAAAACATTCTGGGGGTCAAGGACCGGTCGGAGCTCAGGACTCTGGCATTTCAGGAAGTGGAAATATACGGCAACTGGGAATGCGGCACCTACTGTACCGTGGACGATGTCCAGGGACTTCTGAACGCCATCTATGACGACTGTGAGGCGGGACGTTACCGCCTGCGCTATCTGGAGGATCTGGAGGACACGGAATATGTTTCCCATATCTATTTCCGTCTGGATGATGACGAAACCATCTTTGTGTACGTTTATGACAGCCAGACCGCTACCGCCAGCTTCCTGAAAGACCACGTTCGGCCTTTCCCGGAGGATAGGAAAAATTCCTGAATATTACAAACCCCCGCCGTGCGCAACACGGCGGGGGATCTTTATGGCTGTATAGCATCATTTAATTGACAATTGACAATGAACAATTGACAATTATGGAATCCCTTCGGGATGATTTAAATAAAATCATTTGGTCAGAAAACAGCAGGAATTCTTTCAATATCGTCCCGCAGGGACACAATCATTGTCAATTGTCAATTGTCAATTGTCAATTCAGTAAATATTGCTTTACTGCATCTGGAAGCTGATCACTTCGCCGGTGGATTTGTTTACCACCACGGTAGCGGTACCCACCGCCTCCATGACGCCGTCCTTGCTGACGTTCTTGGCCTTGGACTTGGACAGGCCACGGATGGTTTCCAGATCCTGGTCATACCCTGCCAGGGCTTCCTCGTCCACTACGTACACGGCAACGGTGTAGGTGATTTCCTTGCCCAGGAACTTTTGGTAGGCGCTCTCCACAGTGGTCACCAGGGTGTCGTCGGCATACTCGCTTCTCTCGGCCTGAACCACTGGAATCATTTTGGTGTTCTCCTCGTACCGCTGAGAAGCCGTGTAGCTGGCAGACAGGGAGGTGGTGTTATAGTAGTAGGTCAGGTAGCCAAAGACACAGCCCACACCCACCACAAACAGCAGCGCCAGGGTCACAATCTGCTTTTTGTTGAATTTCAGATCCTCGCCTGCCCCGGAACCGGAATAGGTCAGGCCCAGCCGGGAGGTGATGGGCAGCATGATGGACAGGAACAGGGTCAGAAGAACGGACTCAATGGGGAACATGAGAATGTTCTTGATCATACCGGGGACAGCCATGGCAAAGGTGTACTGCTTGCCGCCCATATAGAGGGCGTAGTACCACATATAAATCGGGGTCTGGAGCAGGACGTTAATAAACAGGTTGATGCAGAACCGGCTGAGCATGACCCGGGCGGTATTGACCTTCGTCCGGTACAGGAACAGGGCGAACACCAGAGAGCCGCCGATCTCCGTCAGAATAAAGGGAATGAAGTACACGCCCTCCGGCCGGATCAGGAAGCCCAGAACGTCCGTAATCGCGGCGCAGATGATGGCAAACACGGGGCCAAAGACCATGGCGCCCAAGGCGTTTACAAAGAACGCCACATTGATGCGCAGGAACGGGGTGATGGGAATGGAGATCTGCTTGACCACCAGCCGCAGGGCGATCATCAGGGCAGCGAACACCAGCATGTGGGTGTCCTTCAGTTCCGCGGCGGCGTCACGCCAGTAGGCCTTGGAGAAGGGGTGGGCGTACAGAGTTCTGCTTTTGGGAGCGGTTGACATAATAAATTCCTCCTTTAATGCGTAAGCGACGATCCGCAAAGCACATTTACTGCCCCAACGGCCAGACCCGAAAAAATCCCCGGCGGTAAACCGCCAGGGAGTCTGTTACAGATCATGGATCACCCGTGGGGAAGGGCAGCACGTTTCCAGCCGACCATTCGCCCGACCGAGTATCGTTGCTACATAAAGGAGGATGTCCAATATGCAACAGCGGGTGCGGTGACCCCATCGTGGAACACGTTCCTTCGTCCTCCGGGCAAACTCCCCGTCCCGGTGGCACTTAACGCGAGGTCTCCTACTCTGTTCGGGCTAACTATACACCATTTCCCAGGAAATGTAAAGAGGGAATTTGATATTTTTTTACGGAATTGTGGGGGAGTGGACAATGGGCAGCAGAGGGTGTACCGCTGCGGAATGGAACGATACCGAGCGGCGCAGGGCAGAAACGATTACACAGATAAAGCGCACGACTAGCCTGCGGCGCTGCCGCCGATACCGAGCGGCGCAGGGAAGAAACGATTACAGACCAGGGTCGTCACGACTTGGGCCCGGGCCCTGCCCGGGCCGATGAGTTCAATCGGCTCTTACACATGGAACGTTACCGAGTGGGGCAGGCGTAAAACGACAACACATATAACGCGCACGACTTGGCTCCCGCCCTGCGGGCGAAAATAATGTCGTGCGGTTTGGCAGGGAGCGGACCCGGTTTCGTGGTATTTCCCGGGGAATGGGGACTTACAATAAGGGCAGATTCCGTATACAAGCCTGTTTCTTAACAGCTTACTATATTACCAAGGGGGAACTTCCAATGCAGTGCCAGAAGCTGAAAACCTATATGGAAACCGGGCGGGTGGTGTTCCTGCCGGTGAAAGTCATCCGGGCCAATCCGGACCAGCCCCGGCAGGTCTTTCGCCCCGAGGCCCTGACGGAGCTGGCGGATTCCATCCGGGAGCATGGGATTCTCCAGCCTCTGTCCGTCCGCCGGGTGGGGACGGGGTACGAGCTCATCGCCGGGGAGCGGCGGCTCCGGGCGGCGGCTATGGCGGGGCTGACGGAGGTGCCCTGCATCCTCATGCAGATGGATGACCGGGAGTCGGGCCTGGCCGCTATGGTGGAAAACCTCCAGCGCCAGGATCTGGACTTTATTGAGGAAGCCATGGGCATTTCCCGGCTCATGACCCTGGGCAATCTCAGCCAGGAGCAGGCGGCAAAGCAGCTGGGCAAAAGCCAGAGCGCCATTGCCAACAAGCTGCGGCTTCTGCGCCATTCCGACCCGGTTCTTGCCGCCCTGCGGGAGGCCCAGCTCACGGAGCGCCACGCCCGGGCCCTGCTCCGGCTGCCGGACGAAGAAACGAAGCTTGCCGCCATCCGGGAAATCCGGGCAAAGCAGATGAGCGTTGCCCGGACGGAAAGCTATGTGGAAAGCCTCCTGCGCAGTCCCGCAAAAAAGAAAAGCCCCCAGGTGGGAGCTTTTCTCAACAGTCTCAGTCAGTCCCTTGCCAAGATCCAGCTTTCCGGCATCCCCGCCGT
>CAMCCS010000094.1 GCA_945873295.1 uncultured Clostridia bacterium | reverse complement strand
GTAAACTGGGTTGCCTTATCCGCCACCGGATCCAGCACCTTGCCCACCGTGGAGATCATGCCGAACCGCCGGGCGATTTTCCCATCCACCATATCCGTCAGGCAGGAGACCGCCAGGATGGCACCGGCTGTGACATACTGCCCCGGTTCCCTGGCATTGAGGTAGATAACCACATAAACAGGGATCAGCGAAAGCCGGAACAGGCTCAGCAGGTTCGGGATCGTCAGTATTTCTTTTTTCCACTTCCTGATATCCATTACAGTCCTCCGGGGCAAATTCTTAAGAAACTATTATAGTCATCTTTTTTCACTTTATCAAGTGTCCATCGGAAGAATCCAAAAAATTCATGAATTCGAAACAATTACTTATCTGCTGACCGGTTCATAAGATCAATGGCAAGGGGGTACTGCAGGGCTAAATGCTTCCAAGTCATTTTATTTAAGTAACCGCTCATAGGCAAGCCGGAAAGATGCTGGAAAGAGGACAGTGCGTCGGCAGTCGGTCCATCCAGTCTGCCGGAGAGGCTGGGGGTGCCGATGCTTCCGTAAAACTGGGCCATTACAATCAGCATACTCTGTACAATATACAAAAGTGGATTCGTCTCCCCTCCCAGGATCGTTTGGCCCGGATTTAAAAGGACCTCCAAAAGCTGGGACGGCCCCTGGCTTACAAGAGCGGGTTCGTACTCCGCAACAATCGCTTCCCAGGTAGTCTGATTGGTCACACCGGTTGCCGGCAGACCGTGCTTGCGCTGAAAATGGGTCACAGCGGCCATAGTTTCCGGGCCGTAGATTCCATCGGGAATCATGGGAAGATAACTCTCATCATATTCTGCCAGGACCCGCAGCATGGTCTGCAAGCAGCGGATCGGCTGACCGATAAAGGATTCCGGGGGTCTCATCTTACCACCTCCTTCCGCACGGCATCCTGGTTCCCGGCGGAAAGGTCATTCCCCGGGAACTGGGTCATGGTACTGGTTTGGGAATACCTTGCCCTGGGGACCGTATTTCCCAGAACAGTGGAGGTATAGGGGAATTCCTCCGGGTTCCGGAAGCTGGTGGTCTCGATGCCGGAGAACTGGTCGTAGATCTCGTTCCAGGTATCAAAGTCCACTACACCGGTCTGAGGCAGTCCGAAGCGCCGTTGCGCGGCAAGCACCGCATTCCGGGTGGCAGAACCGAAAATGCCGTCAATCGTGAGAGGCGGAATCTCCGGAATATAGGCACCGAGCACGCTGAGCATGTATTGCAAATGCTCTACCTTGATCCCCCGGTCTCCCATCTGGATGGGATTGGTGTTTGCCCAGGAAATTCCATAATAGCGGACACCCTGGCTGCGCAGCTCTGACAGTCCTACAACCGCGGTATAGATCCGGACAAGGGCATACCAGGTTGCCTGGCCCACGATGCCATCCACATCCAGTCCGAAAATTTCCTGAAATTTCCGCACTGCCGCCTCTGTCTGTGCGCCGAAAATACCGTCCACCGTGGAGATCTTGGGGATTGCCGGATAATTCTGGGAGATCCGATTCAATTCGGTTTGGATAACCACCACGCTGGGACCGGTAAAGCCCCGGCGGATGGGCCGTCCGGGGTAGGAAGTCGTTGCGTTCTGGACAGGGGCGTTGTTCACAATCTCTATATTGCCGTAGTAGCTTCGTAGAATCTGGACAGAGCTGTAGCCCTGCTGGGCAAGATTCTGGCTTCCCCACTGGCTGAGGCCCTCACAGGTCACCGTGGTTCCGTTGCAGAATTTAGCGGCCAGGGGCTCCACGACCCCCTGACGGCGAATGTAATCGTTGAACAGTTCATCCACCAGTTGGGCGACATTACTGAAAAAGCTTCTGCCGTTGACAAAAAACTGGTCATAGGCGGTAGAGCTGGTGATGTCAAAATCATAACCCCGGCTGCGGTAGAACTCGGTATAAACCCGGTTGAGGGCAAAAGAGATAATGGCCAGTATGTTGGCCCGAAGCGCGCTTTCCTCCCAGGTAGGATAGATCTCACTGGACGCTACGTTTTTAACATAGTCCACAAAGTTTACGGTCACATTGGCTGCGGAAGAATCCGGCGGGCCCAGGTGGACCGTAATCCGCTGGGGAATGTAGGGTATGGGACTGACAGGGGGCAAACAATCACCTCCTAGAGATTTTGCGGCGGCGTCCGGTACTGGACGGACTGGTCAAACTGATTCGGTAGCTCCGATAGTGGGATCATTTCCAGGTCCTGTACCGTAACGGTATCGGCAAATACCTGCAGATCCTCCGCGTCCACCCGCTCAAAGCCCATAAGACGGGCATAGAGATTTACATTGGTGAATGGTTTCTCTCCCGGTTCCGGCTGCTGGCTCTCATTCTTGTCCGGCACAGGGATTTCAATGGGCGCAATCATCCCGCTGCGGTCCGTCAGGCGCATAGCAATCGCCGTACCGTCCGGGGAAGTGACCGTCACGGCAACATCCTTGAGCGGAAGCCGCGCATAGCTGGTGTAGGCGCGTACCTGTATGTATCCGATGGATGGCAAGCGCATCCCTCCTTTCGCTTTCGCCTATATCCTATGCGGGAGGGATGCGCCTTGTGCCCCGAACCTATCAGAAAGATCCGGGGGTTTTTTTGAATGCTTACAGGTATCCCTGCATCTGACGGATGTTAGCGGTCTCGGTATCCAGCAGCTTCTGGGACAGGGCGCAAACCTGCTCATCCTGCTGGGCAAATTGATGGATGTCCTTCAGCCCCTTGACCATGCCCCTGGTATTGCCCTGGATCATCATGTCCGCGATTTTGGAATCCGCGTTCTGCCCCGCCAGCTTCATTCGGGTCATCATATTGGACATGGCCCGGACGGCAGGATCCAGCTCCGGCAGCTCCCAGCCCCGCTGGGTCGCAATGGCATGGGCCTCCGACTCAATGTTGTCATACTCCTGAAGCTGGGATTCCAGAGCCTTGCGCAGGCTGGGGCGCATGCTGGTATCGAGCACACTGCGAATGCCAATCTGTCCCATCTGCGTGGTTTTCAGAAGGGAGGAAAGAATCTGCTTACTGTTTTTCATATTTATCACCCGCAATAGTATGTGCCTCCCTTGGAAAATCATACATGAACTGCCAATGAGACGTTTTTCTCCGATTTTTCCCAGAGGATGGACATATTCCGAAGAATCGGTTATAATAAATTATCATAGAAAATGAGGTCAAAGAAATGCAAATCAGAAAAATGAGACCGTCCGACGAAAATGAGGTCCTTGCCATGATGCGCCCGTTTTACAGCTCTCCGGCGGTTTTTACCAACGGGTCGGAGACGATCTTCCGCCGGGACTTTGCCGAGTGTATCAGCGACAGCCCGTTCCTGGAGGGCTTCATTCTGGAAGACGGCAGTATCATCCTCGGCTATGCCATGCTGGCCCATAGCTTCTCCACAGAATTCGGCAAGCCCTGTGTCTGGATCGAGGATATTTACCTGAAGCCGGAGGCCAGAGGCAAGGGTTACGCCCCCAAATTTCTTTCCTTTGTAAGAGACACTTACCCCGATGCTGTCCTGCGGCTGGAAGTGGAGGCGGAGAATACCCGGGCGGTCAGTGCCTACCGAAAGAGCGGGTTTGGCACCCTCCCCTATCTGGAAATGCTGAACCAATAAGGAGGCCATCATGGAAACAAGGGTTTGGTCCAAAACGGACACCGTCCATCCCCGCCCCCAGCTTCGCAGGGAAACCTGGATGGACCTGAACGGGAAATGGGATTTTGCTGTTCAGGCAGACGAAAAAAAGCCGGAAGGGTTTGACCGGACGATTCTTGTCCCCTACTGTCCGGAGAGCGCCCTGTCCGGTATCCATACCCACTTCCCGGAGGGAAGCTTCCTGTTTTACCGCAGGTATGTCCGGCTCCCGGAAGCTGCCGCCGGTCACAGAATATTGCTCCATGTGGGAGCCGCGGACCAGGTGCTGACCTGTTATGTAAATGGCGTGGAAATCGGGTCCCATACCGGCGGGTATACCGCTTTCACCATGGATATTACCCGGGCTATTCGGGAGGAAAATGAGATTCTCCTCCGGGTCCGGGACGATTTAACCGACACGGCTTTTCCCAGAGGCAAGCAGTCCCTGACCCCCGGCGGCATGTGGTACACACCGATATCCGGCATCTGGCAGAGCGTATGGCTGGAATGGGTTCCGGAAACCTATATCCAAAACCTGGATATTCAGGCGGATATGACGGGGGCTGTACTGGATACCGGGAACGCTTCCCTTTCCGGCACGGTTACGGTTATGACACCTGAGGGAATGCTTGATCTTCCTCTCACCGGTGGCAGGGCGGTTTTTCGTCCGGAAACGCCCCGGCTGTGGAGCCCGGAGGATCCTTACCTGTATGAATTCGAGATTACAGCGGGAGCCGACCGTGTTTCCGGCTATTTTGCCCTGCGCTCCCTGGATATTCGGAATGTGGACGGCATTCCCCGGCTGTGTCTCAACGGAAAGCCCCGGTTCTTCCACGGTCTTCTGGATCAGGGATACTGGCCCGACGGGATCTACACACCGGCATCCACTGACTGTTTCCGGGACGAGATCCTGGCCATGAAGCGCATGGGCTTCAACACCCTGCGCAAGCACATCAAGGTCGAGCCGGAGGAATACTACTACCAGTGCGATAAGCTGGGCATGTTCGTGTTCCAGGACATGGTAAGTAACGGGGATTACAGCTATCTGAAAGACACCGTGCTGCCCACCCTGGGCTTCCAGCGAAAAAATGACCGCCGCGCCCACCCGGACAGCAGAAGCCGCAAGATGTTTCTGGACAATATGAAAGCCCAGGTTCTCCAGCTCAAAAACCATCCCAGCATTGCCATGTGGACCATCTTCAATGAGGGCTGGGGACAGTTTGACGCTACCGCTGCCTACCGCACCCTGAAAGCATTGGATGGTTCCCGCTTTGTCTGCTCTTTCTCCGGCTGGTTCCGGGGCGGAGAAAGCGACGTATTCAGCCGGCATATCTATTTTGGGCAGTGGCACCATCTGAAAAGAACGGATAAGCCCCTGGTGCTTACCGAGTTCGGCGGTATCTGCCTGGCTGTGGATGGACACCTGTTCCACCCTGAAAAGTCCTACGGTTACCAAAGCAGCAAGGATTCCCAGGACTACCGCGAGAAGCTTCTCTCCCTCTACCGCAGGCACATTCTCCCCGCCATCCCTAAAGGGCTCTGCGCCGCCATCTACACCCAGGTGTCCGATGTGGAGGAGGAAATCAACGGTCTTCTTACTTACGACCGGCAGGTAACAAAGCCTGACGAAGAAGAAATGCGGGGCCTTTCGGAGGAGCTTTACGCCGCAATGGAGCGTTAAAAGAAAATCAACCGTTGGTTGCGTGAATATTCTCCATTTGGATGTGTAAACAGGGCGGCAATCAACCTTTGATCCATTCCTTTTGGGAGCTTTCCCTGGTATACTGAAGCTGCCAAATGAAAGGAGATTACAACTATGGAAACAACATTGGGTAAACGGATCGCGGCACTTCGGAAACAGAAAGAGCTCAGGCAGGATGATATTGCTCAGCTGTTGGATGTCAGCCCCCAGGCGGTCAGCAAATGGGAAAATGACCAGACCTGCCCCGACATTGGCCTGCTGCCGAAGCTGGCCCAGATTCTTGGTGTGACCACGGACGAGCTTTTGTCCGGCAAGCAGGCGCTGCAGGAAGTCAGGGTTCTGCCGCCGGAGGAGCGCAAGGACATAAAGGATATGCTGCTTCGGATCATCGTTGACTCTTCAGACGGGGATAAGGTCCGTATCAATCTTCCCATGGCGCTGGTTCAAGTTGCATTGGATATGGGCACGGAAATGCCCCAGATTTCCGGAAAAGAAGCCCTGAAAAACATTGACCTGAATCAGATCATGGAGCTTGTGCGTCAGGGCGCTATCGGGAACCTGGTAGAAGTGGAATCTGTCGACGGAGACACCGTGAGAATCTTTGTGGAGTAAGCAACGTGAAAATCCTGGTAAAAGAACACGGAGGGCATACTATCCGCCTGATCTTCCCCTCCGGTTTGGTTCTGAATTCGCTAAGCGCAAGCTTCCTGCCAAAATATTTGGAAGAACAGGGGATCCATATTACCTGGGAGCAGGCGCGGGTCTTTATCAAGGAACTGAACCGCTTTCGGAAAAGGCACAAAGACTGGAAGCTGGTTGAAGTTCAGGACGCGGACGGAGATTTTGTGGAAATTCGTTTATAGCCACCTCTCCCCTCTT
>CAMCCS010000093.1 GCA_945873295.1 uncultured Clostridia bacterium | reverse complement strand
ACGAAAAGGATCAGTACGATGACGGTCACCACATAGGGGATCATGGAAATGAGCTGGGCGGACACCGCAGCGGAGCCGAGAACCACCTTGAGGCCCGTGCACAGGCCGAAGAGCAGGCAGCCCAGCATGGCGCCCTGGGGCTTGAATTTTCCGAAGATCACCGCCGCGATGGCGATAAAGCCCTGGCCCACAATGGAAATGGGACGGAACTGGTTGGTAATGGCCATGGTCATGCAGGCGCCGCCCAGACCGGACAGGAAACCGGAAATGCACACGCACACAAACCGGGTCCGCAGAACGTTGATGCCCAGAGTCTCGCAGGCCTGGGGATGCTCGCCGCAGGCCCGCATTCTGAGCCCGAAGCGGGTCTTGTAGAAGACGAACCACACCACGACCACGGCAATAAACACGATATAGGTGGTTGCGTAGTTGGTAAATACGTTCTTCATGAACTTGCCCCAGACCGTGGTGGTATCAAACCAGCCGGAGAACAGCAGGGGAATCTTGGCACTGGCGGTCAGGGGAACGGTGTCCGTGGAGTTAAACAGGGAATAGGCCATCATGATGGCGATACCCGGTGCCAGCAGGTTGATGGCGGTACCGGCGATTGTCTGGTCCGCGCCCAGGCGGACAGTGGCGGTAGCGTGGAGGGCGCCGAACAGAGCGCCTGCCAGGCCGCCGCAGAGGAAGCCGATCCAGGGATTGCCGGTATAGTGGGCCACCACACAGCCGGAGAACGCGCCGGCGGTCATCATGCCCTCAATGCCGATGTTCACAACGCCGGACACCTCGGAGAAGCAGGAACCCAGGGCGGCAAACAGCAGCGGAGGCGTGAACAGCAGGGTAGCGTAAATGATTACGCCCAGTTCATTGATAAAATCATTCATTCCGGATCGTCCTCCTTTCCGGATTCCACGGGTTTCACCGGGGTCACCGGCTTGTCTTTTTTCAGGTTCTTGAGATAGGAGAAGATGGAGGAAATGGCGATGAAGAACACGATGGTGCCCATGATGATGTTGACCACCTGGGTGGGAGCGCCCACCAGGTTCAGCTTACTGCCGCCGTAGGTCATGGCACCGTAGAAAAGTCCGGCAGCGAATACACCAAAGGGATTGGTTACGCCGATCAGCGCCACCACGATGCCGGCAAAGCCGTAGCCCTCCTGGCTGGAAAAGACGCTGATCCGTCCGCCCATGCCCAGCAGCAGCAGCGCGCCGCCGATGCCGGCCAGAGCCCCGGAGATGGCCAGGGACGTGAGGATAGAGCGGTTCACATTGATGCCGCCGTACTCCGCGGCGCTCTTGTTGAAGCCCACGGCTTTCAGCTCATAGCCCAGGGTGGTTTTTTCAATGACAAAATACACCGCCACCGTCAGCACGATGGCCAGCAGAATGCCCCAGTTGGCGGTGGGACACAGGTTCAGCCGGCTGATGAAGTCCTTGGAGAAGATGATCCGGGCGTTTTCGGAGATATTGCGGGTAGCTTCCGCATTGCCCTCGCTGTGAATGGCGTGGAAGCCCGCAATGTAGTTGGACAGGAAAAAGGCAATCCAGTTGAACATGATCATGGACAGCACTTCGTTGATGCCCCACCTGGTTTTGAGGATGCCCACAATGGTGCCCCACAGAGCCCCTGCCAGCGCCGCTGCCAGGAAGCACAGGGGAATGAGGACAAAGGGAGGGAGGTCCCCCAGGAGGATGCCCACCACGCAGGCAGACATGGAACCGACAACGAACTGTCCCTCCGCGCCGATGTTAAACACACCGGTTTTGAAGGAAAATGCCACCGACAGGCCGGTCGCAATATAGGGTGTGGCATAGACGATGCAGTAGGAAACAGACTTTATGCTGGAGAAGATGCTCTGAAAGAGCTTCCCGTAGGCCTGACCCACGGAAAGGCCCATAATGACCAGGAACAGAGCGCCCACGGCAAAGCCAATGATAATGGACAGCAGGGTGTGTACGAATTTGCTGCTTGCCAGTATCTCCAGAGGTGTTTTTTTCTTATCCATTTTTTTCACCTCCTGCCATCATCAGGCCAAGTTCGTTTTCATCCGCGTCCTTACCCGCCACTTCGCTGACGATCTGACCGGCGTAGATGACATCGATCCGGTCGGAAAGGCTCATGATCTCGTCCAGTTCAAAGGAGACCAGCAGCACGGCATTGCCCTTGTTCCGCTGCTCCACAATGTACTTGTGGACGTATTCAATGGCGCCCACGTCCAGGCCCCGGGTGGGGTTCACGGCAATGAGCAGGTCCTTGTTGTTTTCCACTTCCCGGGCAATGATGACCTTCTGCTGGTTGCCGCCGGAGAGGGTCCCTGCCGGGCGGGTCTCGCAGCCGCCGGGGCGGATGTCATATTTCCCGACGCAGTCCTGGGCAAAGGCATGGATGGCCTCCCGGTTCAGCAGGCCCTTTTTGGAAAACCGGGGTTCCCGGTAATTCTGGAGCACCAGGTTTTCCTCCACGGAGAAGTCCAGCACCAGGCCGTGCTTCTGCCGGTCGGCGGGAATGCTGGAAACGCCGTTAACGAAGCCGAAGCGGGGCGGCTTATTGAAAATATTCACGCCGTTAATGGTAATCTGGCCCTTTGTGGCTTTTTTCAGGCCCGTGATGATCTCCACCAGCTCGGTCTGGCCGTTGCCGTCAATACCGGCGATGCCCACGATCTCACCCTTGCGGACGGTGAGGTTCAGGCCCCGGAGGATTTCCACACCCCGGTAATCCACACCGTGCAGGTCCTTCACTTCCAGCACCACATCGCCTGCAGGCTGCTCAGGCTTATCCACCTTGAAAGTCACCTGGCGGCCCACCATCATGCTGGCAAGCTGGTCCTCGGTCACGGCTTCCACATCCACGGTGTCAATGTACTTGCCCAGGCGGATGATGGTGCAGTAGTCGGCGGATGCCTTGATTTCTTTCAGCTTGTGCGTGATCAGGATGATGCTCTTGCCGTCGGCGGTCAGGTTATGCATGATGTCAATGAGCTCCACGATCTCCTGGGGGGTGAGCGATGCGGTAGGCTCGTCCAGGATCAGCACATCAGCGCCCCGGTACAGCGCCTTGAGAATTTCCACACGCTGCTGCATACCCACGGAAATATCCTCGATCTTCGCGTCAGGATCGATGGCAAGGCCATAGCGCTGGGAAATCTCCACCACGTTTTTCCGGGCGGTGGCCATATCCAGCACGATACCCTTCCGGGGCTCCGTGCCCAAGACAATGTTTTCCGTCACCGTAAAGGGCTGGATCAGCATGAAGTGCTGGTGCACCATGCCGATGCCCGCCGCGATAGCGTCACGGGGTGTACTCATATCCAGCTTCTTTCCATTAATGATGATGTCGCCGGAGGTGGGCTTGTACAGGCCGTAAAGCTGGTTCATCAGCGTGGATTTTCCCGCGCCGTTTTCACCCAGGATCGCGTGGATCTCACCCTTATGGACCGTCAGATTGATACCGTCATTGGCGGTAAAGTCGCCGAATTTCTTCACAATATTGCGCATTTCGACAACCTTGATGCCGTGATCTATATGCTCTTTTGCCAAGCATATCACCCCTCTTGTTAGATTCTTAGCAGCTATTCAGCAGCCACTATTTTTTGCTGTCAAAAGTTCAAGAAATAGTCTGAAAATCCGGGAGATTACCACACCAGTGTGCGCACTGGTTCGCAATGACGCGGGTGACTGAATAGATAAAATCTTAAACAGTGACAACGTCCGTCAGGCCATAGCTTTCCGCTATGTCACGAAGACGGCTGAGCTGTTCGCCGGTGGGAGCCGTAAGGCTTTTGTACGCTTCCCGAACGCCCATGGGGCGGAAGCGGATGATCTTGTAGCGGGTTGCGGTGCTTTGGGTCTCGGCAAGGAGGCGGCAGACATTCTCCACGGTCTGTTCACAGTCAAATAGACCCGGGACGATTACGGTGCGCACCTCGGTGAGCTTACGGTTTTCCGCAAGCCACCGAAGATTGTGAAGAACGGTTTCGTTATCCCGTCCGGTTACCGCCAGGTGGTCTTCTTTTGACCAGGCTTTGATGTCCAGCATCACCCCGTCGGTGACGGCCATGAGTTCGGGATCGGCGGAAAAGTCGCAGCTTCCGTTGGAGTCCAGCAGGGTTGTGAGGCCCTCCCCCCGGGCAAGGGTGAGAAGCTCCAGGAGAAAATCCCGCCACCGGGTACATTCTCCGCCGGAAACGGTGATGCCCCGGATAAAGGGCATATTCGTGCGGACCTGGTCCATCACCTGTTCGGCGGTCATTTCCCTTGTCCGGGGAGAAGAACCGTGGGGGCAGTGGTGGAAGCATTCGTCGCACAGAACGCACTTTGTAATGTCATAGCAGACCTTTCCGTTTTCCATGCGGAGTGCTCCCGGCTTGCAGTAGGGAACGCAGGTGCCGCAGTGTATGCAGGAGGCAATGGTCTCCGGGTTGTGGCAGTATTTGCAATCAAAATTGCAGCCCTGCAGAAAGACGGCAGTGCGGTTTCCTGGGCCGTCCACACAGCTGAACGGGATGATCTTGTTGACTGTGGCGGTTACCATATCACCTTACCCTGCGGTCCAGGATCTTGCAGTTCTTTGCGGCGCCCAGACCCAGGCCGGTGGTATTCTGGAGCACGTTCTGTCCGGCATCCAGCTTTTCCATCTCGCTGCGCTTGACCAGATACCCGGTGACCCGGATCACATCGCTGTCGCTGGAATAGAAGGACAGGTAGCGGATATCCATGCCCAGGCTGCCCCGGATGATGTCCAGAACGTACTGGGGATTCTGATGCACCGTCAGGTCCACAGGGAAGATGTCGCCGGTGCCGGAGGGGAAGTACTTGTGGAACAGGTTAATGACCTTCAGGTGGTCCACCAGCTCGTCCGGTTCCTCGCCGATGGGGATCCGGGTGCCGGGGGAGCAGTCATGGTCGGAGTCGATGCCCACCTGGGCGTGGAGCAGGAAGTGGTTCCCGGTAGCCTCACAGTAGGGGTTATAGTGATTATTGTTGAAAGCCTCGATGATGTCCATGATCTCCACGCCCAGCCGGTTGGCTTTCTCGCTGTGGCCGAACCGCTCGCAGCAGCCTTCTTTCTCCAGAAGCGTGTTGACGCACTCCGCAAGACCCACCAGGCCGAACATAGCGGAGAACTTATCCCGGCGGACAAAGCCCTCCTTTGCCAGGAAGCTGGTGGTAAACCAGCCGCTTTCCTCCACCAGGAAGCGGATACGCTCGTCCATGTACCGGGCCATCACGTCCATAACCCAGGGCAGCACATTCTTTTCGAAGTCCTCGATGTTCTTTGCCCGCTTGGCGATGTTGGAAAGGATCAGACGGGAGAGGGTATAGGAGCCGCCGCCCTCATAGAGGCCATTGTAGCAGCTGGCGATGCAGTAGTCATCTCCCAGTTCGCCCCGGAACATTTCATCATTGGCAAAGCTGGGCTTGGCGGATTTCAGGGCGCACTTGATACCGGCGAGAACAAATTCATCGGGTGTGTCCTTGGCAACCCGCATGGTCAGGTTGGGCACGGCGTTTTCCAGTTCCCCCTCCACCTCCAGCAGGAGGTAGCCCAGGCGGGTGGCCTTGGGGCCGATGTTGGCATGGCAGAAGGAGTCCAGAATGGTGCGGTCAATGGTCGTCATCCACAGCCGCAGGGCTTTCTTTACCTCGTCGTCGGAAAGGTCCTTGATATAGGGGTCCAGCAGCACATCCAGATCGCCGATAAAGACCGGGTAATTGGTGATGCTGGGGATGTTGTGGTACATGATCATCAGGTTCGTGAGGGCTTCGGAAAAGTCCCGGGCAGGGCCCAGCTGCAAAAAGGCGCTGCCCTCCCGCAGGAATTTGGGGAAGTCGATGCAGATGTACCGGGGGCGGTAGGGAGCGTCTCCCTCAAAGAGGTTACAGATGCACCGGGTATCAATATCGCAGCGCATCAGTTCGTCCAGGCCCTCCGGTTCATCCAGAACCGTCAGAAAGTTCTCCGCTTTCCGGGCAAGGTAGGTGACTTTCTGCTCATGGGTGGTGGTAGTGTCCGTCAGGGTATCATAAATTTCCGAACGCATGGATTCCATCATTTCCGGGGTCAATACACGTTTCATAAAGAACCTCCTTTGCAAGAGTACAATCATTCCATTTTTATATTCTATCACAGCATCTTCAAAAATTCCACAATATTTTTCGGATTCTTATGGGAAATTCACAAAAAAATCTCCCGCCCTTTCGGACGGGAGATCGGGATGTTA
>CAMCCS010000092.1 GCA_945873295.1 uncultured Clostridia bacterium | reverse complement strand
GCGGGAAAGCCCCGGCCAAGAAGGAGGCCAGCAAGACCCTGGCGGAGCAATACGCCCAACTGAAAGCCGCCGGCGCGCCCCAGCGGGAGCTGGATAAGCTGCTGAATAACGCCATCGGCACCACTGTGGCAGGGCAGTACATTTCCACCAGAGTCGCAACCCAGATCCGGGACAGCCGCGGCTGACAGATCATACTATTTCTCGATAAAATGGTTACTACCATTTTATCCTGCGCTTATCGCGCAGGCCGCCAGTGGCGGCGAGAAATGTATGGACTACGTTTTTTAGCGGCGATGCCGCTGACCGCTTGGCAGCGGTCTCATAAAACGGTATTTAACCGTTTTATGAAAAACTAGTATCAGAGGGCACCTCTAAAAACAGTTTTAGAGGTGCCCGGAAACACGTACGGTGAGGGCCATCCCAAGGGCCGCTTCCCCGTTTATTCATGAAAGGAGGTTTTTCCATGGCGACAGGCGTATCCGGGTCAGTTTCATTTTACAGCGCCGGCAATACCCTGCGGGTTTACTACGTTCAGACCTTTACCCCGGGGGTTGCCAAGTCTACCGTCACCATTTCAAAGGTGACCCTTCAGTCGGACCGAACCTTGGGCGGCAGCTTCTTTTTTGACGGCAAGATCATCGTAAACGGGGAGGTTGTCTATTCCCGGTCCATTGCCGGCTCCGACGGCAGTGTCATCGTGAATACAAGCGAGAATGTCATCAACCTGTGCACGGGCGGAACCGTAACCGTATCCCACTCCGCTGCCACCACCATCTCCATCCAGCTGGCCGCGAACACCCAGGGCTTTCCCTGCTTCTATCAGTACGGCTACGGCGATCTTTCCATCCCCGCCGGGTCCCGGAGCGTAACCCTGGACGCCATTCCCATGGCATCCGCCATTTCCGCCGTGGCTGTCCCCCTGGGAAGCGAAATGACCGTCTCCCTTGTCAAAGCGGCTTCCGGTATGACGGATACCATCACCTGGCAGTGCGGCACCCAGTCGGGCACCATTGCCAGCAACAGCGCGGCCTCGTCCTTTACCTGGACGCCGCCGCTGTCCCTGGCAAGCCAGGCACCCGACAGCACCTGCGTCAGCATCACCCTCACAACCACCACGAAAAACGGAAGCACTGCCGCCGGTTCCAGCTCCGTAACGGTCTCCTGCCCCATTCCCGCCGGCGTAAAGCCAACGGTTTCCCTGGCGGTCAGCGATGAAATGGGGTATCTGGCCACCTTCGGAAGCTATATCCGGAGCCAGTCAAAGGCCAGGGTCTTAACAACGGCGGCGGGTGTGTACGGCTCTGCCATCACCGGCATTTCCGTCACCTGCGGCACCCTCACAGGCTCCGGGGAAAACCTGCTGTTTGCGCTTGCCAATGCCGGTACGGTTACCGTCAGCGTAACGGTGACGGACAGCCGGGGGAGAACCGCCGCCGCGGAAGTACAAATATACGTCGCGGATTACAGCCCTCCGGCGCCCGAGATTACGGCCCTGTACCGCTGCAACGCCGACGGGGCCGCCGCAGCCGACGGGGCCTGGGCAAAAGCGGAGTTTGACTGCGCTTTTTCCTCCCTGGGCGGGAAGAATACCGCTGCCTGCGTCCTGAAGTACCGGGTCCGGGGTACGTCAAACTGGACGGAAAAAGCTGTCACGGCACCGGGCAGCACGGTGTTCGCCGCCAGTACCGACAGCGACTACCAGGTGCAGCTTACCGTGTCGGACAGCTTCAACACCGTATCCGGCGGTATTTCCCTGCTTCCCGCCGCCTTTGCCCTGCTGGACTTTGACAGGACAAACAAAGCGGTGGGCATCGGCCAGCGGGCGGGCACCGCCGGGACCCTTTCTGTAGGGCTGCCAATCAAAATGGGGACAAACCGGATCACGGATATGGGCGCTCCCACGGACGCTGCCGACGCCGCCACCAAAGCCTATGTGGACGGAAAACGGTTTACAAAAACAGCGACCATCTCTGCAAGCTGGTCGGGAAGCGCGGCTCCATACACACAGAGCGTTACGGTGGCCGGGATTCTGGCAACGGACTTCCCCCATATTACGCCGGTGTATTCCAGCACGCTTGCAACGGCATTGGCCCAGAAAGAGGCATGGTCTATGGTGAGCAAGGCTGTATCTAATTCTGGTAAAATCACGTTTACCTGCTTTGAAGAGAAGCCTGCAACGGCAATTCCGATACAGATTGAGGTGACGCGGTAATGGGAGCTTGCTTTTTATACGGAAATGGCAGCGGAAACGGTCTGAATTTCAAGGTGGTGGGGGGAACCACCCAGCCGGAGAATCCGAAAGAGAATACCATCTGGGTCAATACCGATACGGCGATTACCGCATGGGTATTCTCGGCGACGGCGCCGGATAGTCCGGTGGAGGGAATGGTATGGTTCTGCACCGGAAGCACAAGCTCCGCGGGGTTCAACGCCGTGAAGAAAAACACGGTGACGCTTTGTCCCATTGGGGCGAAACTGTACGCAGGCGGAGCCTGGACAGAGGTCCCCGCAAAAAGCTTCCTTGCGGGGCAGTGGGTGGATTGGATCACCTACCTCTACAATCTTGGGGATGCTTGCGAAGCCATAAGCGGCGGTTGGAATGTATTGAACTATTCCTCTTCAGCGACAACAAA
This sequence comes from uncultured Clostridia bacterium, assembly GCA_945873295.1. Lineage (GTDB taxonomy): Bacteria > Bacillota > Clostridia > Oscillospirales > Oscillospiraceae > Faecousia. The sequence continues at coordinate 3,722 of CAMCCS010000092.1, read as the reverse complement.
ACTTTCTGCAAATTGCATTATCGGTGATTATAACAACATTAATGGGGCGCATGCCATCGTGAAAACAAAAAATAAAATCACGTTTCCGTATGGCAATTTCAATACCCTAAAAATCGTTACAGATGTTACAAACCAAATTAATGCATCTGCGTATCCCAATCGCTTTGGTCTGTATACGTTAAGTGGAATCAACGATGGCACATCCCAAGGATTTGCATTGCAGGCAACGTGTAAGGAGATCGGCACCGGAAAACAGTATTCTTTGGACATCAGCGCCGCAAAGGGCGATTTCTATGTAGCGTGGTTAAATGTAGGCAAAGCAAAGGTTTATAAAATCTGGCTGGAATGAGGTGGCATAAATGAAAACGATCTATCTTGATTCTGATTTCAAGTGCCACAGCTTTGACGATGGCACCATGACTTCTGTGGAAACGGATTTCTTTGACGGTAAATGTGATGCTTACATTGAGGGCTACCGGATTATTCCCGCCGGGGAAAGCTGGACACGCTCTGACGGGGAAAGGTTTACCGGGGAGATGATCGCTCCATGGAAGCCGTGGCAGGAGCTGGACGATGCCCAGCGGGAGTACGAGCGGGAGCTGGCGCAAGCATTGTCTGCGGAAAACGATGCGTTAATTGCTGACATGGCGCAGATGATCGAGGAGGTCTATCAGTCGGATTTGGAGATGATGACACCCGGGGTCAGCGAGGATGCATACTCATAAGCCGCAGCCCATCTCCTGCTCCCGGCGGAATACGGTTACACCAACAATTACCGGCGTGGAAAGGAACACAGGATAGGCATAGCGGAACTCCGCATAAACCGGGCTTCCCAGCCAAAGGCCCGCCAGCAGCACAAGCAGCGGAACCGTCAGCAGAAATTCCTCCCGCTTCTTCCACAGGTTGAGCAGGCAGCAGCCCATAACAGCCCACGCCCACAAGCCAATGCTGCTTAGAGGCTGGAAAAAAGCCTGCTGTTCCAGGAACCGGAATATGGCTCGGAACAGACTCCCCACCGCGTTCCCGCCGCCGGAAGCGGTGATGCCCATTTCGTTGTCCGAAACACCCCAAGTGTAGATCCAGAAGGAATATCCTCCATTCCAGTAGCCTTTCGTCTCATCCACCCAGGCCTTCAGATAGTCTCCAGGATACTTAAGACCCAGGCGAAGATACAGCTTCAGGTATTCCGTCAGATGCTGCCCGATATATTCCCGGTTTCCATAACGGAAAGTCTCAAACTTTATCGGGTCTACGGTCTTCGGATCGTAGAGCTCCGGGACTTTGTCCAGCTGGAAAGCCATCTCCAGAAGCTCCGTTTCTTCCGGGGTCAGTTCCCGCTCCTGGGCAACCACCCGGGCGATCTGCTGAAACGGAACGGCAAAGGCCTCCACCATATCTGTTTTACTGACCTGGAGCGCGGACAGCAATGGGTTAATCAGAACCCAGCAGACAATCAGGATTCCGCCCATGACTGCCAGAATCTTGCGCTTCTCTTTCTTCAGCAGGAACAGCATAACCAGGGTGGAAGCCAGGAAAGCGTACCACCCGTTGGTGCGCCACAGGCAGGTGCCCATTCCCCCCAGCAGCAGCATCCCATAATTGGTCCATTGGGATTTTCCCAGCTTCTTCAAAAGCCGGTACATTGCCGTTATAAACAGCAGCACCGCCCCGCCGAAGAGGACATCCTTCCACAGTGTCACACTGTAAACAATGTGATAGGGCATCAGTATGTAAAGGCCAAAAACTGCCGCCAGGAAAAGCCTGCTTACACCGGACTGGTACAGTGTCACAACACCATAGGCCATACAGGCCGCCAGAAACAGAATCTGCGCGGTGTGGAAGAAAGCGACAGCGGCGCTGATGTCCCCGAACAGAGCAAGGCCCAACCGGACAAACACCTGAACGGTCATGGTATGCCAGAAAGGCATGGTATTATCGTAGGTGCCCTCCAGAATCTGCTGCATGGTGGTGATGGAGTCCCGGGTCAGTACGCCGGGATACGCTTCAAACAGAAGATAGAGAAGATCCACTGCGGCAATGGATCCAAAGGCAAAGAGAAAAACACGCACCGGGTGTGTTCTTTCGGCAGCTCCGGGCAGAGGAAGCCTGTCCGCAAGACAAATCAGCACATTCAGGCAGACAATCAGTCCTCCCAGGAATCCACAGGCCATCTGAAACAGCGACAGCCTCGCCGTGAACGGCTCGAACAGCCGGTAGTTTGCAAGAAGCGTAGCTGCGGAAAACAGTGCGGAGAAAACCAATGCCCATCGGGCAGTTTTCCCTGCATACCGAAGGGGGGTTCGGAGATTATCGCATACGCAGAAAATTCCGGCAGCTGCGCACAGAATGTATACGCTGATATAAGAATCTGTGCCTGACAGGCCTGTCACCCATACATAGATAAACAGGCCCTGGAGAAAGCCGTACAACCCGGCGTGTTTTCTGATCCGATCCAACATAGGAAACAACCTTCCCTTTCAACCGTTATTGAGTCTATCATACAGGATATCCGGAATTTGTCAATAAAGGCAGGCTTTTTCCGGGGGCATTTCTTTGACTGGAGGTATTACAGTATGTATAAGAGCTTGAAAACCCTGATCGGCAAAAAATTCTATAAAACGGCGGAGATCGCTCAGAACAAGCTGGATGTGTTTTTTGCAGCAAACCGGCTGACGGATGAAGCGTATATCGAGCTGACAGCCATGGTGGAGTCCACTTATGGGGAATAAGCCATGACAGTCATGCAGAAGCAGCATCTTCTTGCCTACCTGGGCTACTACACCGGAACCATGGACGGTGCCTTCGGTCCTAAGTCCCGGGCAGCCACGGAAGCGTTTCAGCGGGACTACGGCCTCACCCCCGACGGCGTCTTCGGCCCGCTGACGCAAGCGCGGATTCTGGAGGTCATCGCCTCCGGGGAGACGCCGGAGAACACCGCCCAGGCAGCGGATGGACCGGACTGGTGGGACGAGATCCAATATTTTAAGCAGGACGAAAAGGGCATTGCCTGTCCCTGCGGGCGGTGCGGCGGATTCCCGGTGGAGCCGGCGGAAACGCTGATGCGCCTGGCGGATCGGGTGCGGGAGGCCGCCGGAGCGCCGATGTGCCCCTCCAGCACGGTCCGGTGCCAGGCCCACAACGACGAGCTGTCCGGCAGTGTCAAAAATTCCCGGCACTTAAGCGGCAAGGCCATGGACTTCTGCATTCGTGGCTGGGGAGCTGCCCGGACCCTGGCCCTGGTCCGGCAGCAGCCGGAGGTGCGCTACGCCTACGCAATCGATGACAGCTATGTCCATATGGATGTAAATTAACAATGCCAATCAATAGTTAAAATAGATAAAAACGGGGTGAGAATATGCGTAAAATGTTCTAAAATAGTGTCATTGCGAACCAGTGACCGACGTCACTGGTGTGGCAATCTCCATCGATTTACGAATCACGGGCGTCATCCTCTGTAGGGGCGCTCATTGAGCGCCCGGCAGGGAAAGGTATCAATATTCGCAATTTTTCGGCAAAAAGGTGCCATATAACGTGAATTTGACTGGAAATCGACGCATTTTTGCGGGCGGTCAATGACCGCCCCTACGAATGGATGACGATGAGCTGCCTGGAATTCGATGGAGATTGCCACGCCACTTAAGCGGACTGGCTCGCAATGACCGGGAATTCGCCAAATTCCAATTCAGGTTATCGGCTTTAATAAGCTGATCGTGAAATTGTAA
>CAMCCS010000091.1 GCA_945873295.1 uncultured Clostridia bacterium | reverse complement strand
GGGTTTTGCCGCTTCCACGGTAATGTCTACGGGAACCTCCCACTGCTCCCCGTTGCCGTAGGCATCCTCACAGGAAAAGGTGACCCTGCCGGAATAGTCCCCCAGGGCATCCTTTGGGGGCGTGAAGCTCAGCTTTGCCTGCCCGGTGGCCCCCGGCTCGATGGTGCCCACCAGAACGCTCTGGCGCTGAATTAACTCCGGGATTTCCAGGGACACCATGGCGTTGCAGATATCCCCCTTGCCCATGTTCATCAGGGGCACGGAAAGGGTGGTCAGTTCTCCCTGAATGGCGGAGGAGGGCATGGTGATCTCCCCCTGCTCCAGCCGGATTTCCTGGTTCACCGGGTAGGCAATGGTTTCCTCCCAGGTCTTTTCTTCCCCAAGGACCCGGTAGGTCAGCTTCAAAGACAGACTGTGAAGCTCCACCGCCGCTTTGCCTTTCACCGTCACCGGAACCTCCACATCGGCATTTTCCCCGGGAAGCACTTCGCCGAACGCCATCCGGTTGGAGCCGGACATGAGCACCTCCCCTGCTGAATCTGTCAAAGTCAGTTCGCAGTCCGTCATGGAAAGGGTGGCTGTGGGATTGCTGACTGTCAGGCGCAATATGCATTCCTGCCCAACTGTCAACTCCCCGGCGGCTGTGATTTCCGGGCAGACGGTTTCCGGATTCTCCCGAGCGTCCCGGATCCTGAGCACATAAGGGATGGTTTTGGAAATTTCCTCGCCGCTTTCGTTCTTGCCTGTAATCAGGATCTTTGCCGGATAGTCCCCGTTCCGCCGGCTTTGGGAGAGGGGCACGGTAATTTTAACGGGATAAATCCCATTCCGGGCGGATACGGTCACCATTCCCGGCTGCCCGCGAAACAGCAGCAGGTCGGGATTGTCCAGGGTAAGGGATGCCGTAATTTTCCCCGCCGCCGTTTCGGAGCGGACCGGCAGGCAAATGGTCATCGTATCCCGCTTGACTGTTGGGGTGTAGCCCTGATACCAGGAGATGCCGTCCATGCCGTTTATGACGGCTTTATCGTCCAGTTCAAAATCCGCAGCATATACCGGGCAGCTCAGAGCGAACAGGAGAGCTGCCAAAATCAGAAATACAGTCCATTTTTTCATATTCAAAGCTCCCTGATATTATCAATGATACTTCCCCTTGTCACCTGCCGGACCCGGCGGCGCAGCAGGAAAGCACACAGGGCCATACAGCAAACCGTGAAAAACAGAATCGCGGCAATTCCCCCGGGATAATACCGGGCCGGAACATTCAAGATTGACGAGGTGAAAAGGGCGGCCATGACAAGAACCGACAACACCATGCCCAGGGTCAGGCAAATGAACACCTGGCCGCTGTAGCAGCGCAGAATGGTTTTTTCCTCCGCGCCCACCGCCCGAAGCATGCCGATCCGCTTCCCGTCGGATTGCAGCTGCCTGGTAACGGCGGACACGATCATGCCCGCCGCCACAGCAAAGAACACAATGGTGATGGCCCCCATCAGCAGCATCAGCTGGAGCTGGGTCCGGGCATTTTCCCGGGCGGATTCCATGTAGTTATAGACCTGGAAACGCTCCGCCCGCCTTGCGATGGCGGTGACGCTCTGGGTAAGCGTCTTTTCCGTCTCCTCGTCAACAATCCCATCCAGGTAAATTGTGATCGTATCCCAGCCGTTTCGGAACAGCCCCATATTGCGAAGCCCTTCCTCCGTGGTCAGCACCGCGCCCCACATTCCACTGAGGGAATACGGTCTGGAATCCAACACAGCGCCGATGGTGACCAGGGCATCCCGTCTGGTGCAGCTTTCGTAAAGGCTCTTCCCGTCCTCATCCGTACCCGCCTGGGGGTCGTCGGTATACAGCTGCACAATGGGAAGCTCCTGCCCGGCAAACGCCCAGTCGTTTACCACGGTCATAGCGGCTTTTTCCCGTTCCGCCTCCGAGGGATCATCGATCAGTCGGAACCCTTGCGTACCGGATTCGGAAACCCACCAGATTTGGGGCGCGACCACCAGCACTTCCTGCCCTGCGTTGATGGCGTCCAGGTCAATTTTCCCGGAGCCCAGGGACTGTTCCAGCAGCTCCAGCTTTTCCGGGGTCACCGTCTGCAGCTCGGTCATCACCAGCTCCTGAGAGATGCCCAGGGCGTTTCGCGCCGCGTCATAGGAAGCCTGCTCCCCGGCATACCGCTGCCGTATGGTTTCCAAATCCGCGGTATCTCCAAGGGAGCGGGCATACTCCGTGTATTCTTCCAGCGTCATGAGCGCGTCATTATGATAGTGGCCCGCGTTAAAATAGGATGTCTTATGGTCCAGCAGCACACAGACCCGCAGCTGCCGGTTCACGTTCACCTTCCGGACATGGGGCAGACTTCGCAGCTGGTTCAGGCTCTGGTCCGACAGGGGCTGCCCGGGCAGGTAGCTCACATAGCCCCGGGCGGAACCGTTCCCCTGCATCATAATGGAATATGCCTCCTGGGAGGGCACAAAGCCGGAAATCCCCTGAAACAATACAATTGAAAGCATCGCCGCGCAGAAGCACATCAGGGCGGACAAAATCACCGCTCCCAGAAGCCGGGTAGGGTACAGCCGGACGAGCCGCTTTGAGATGAGCGCCGGCACCCGGAACTGCTTCCGGCTGCGGATATGCTTGGATTTACGAAGCAGCCCCGTGTCCCGGATCACGCTCATGGGCATCTGACGGGAGGCCCTGCGCAGAGGAATGCTGCCGGAAATTAAAATCACGGCAGCGCTGAGGACGATGACCGGAATAACCAAAAGAGGATTGAATTTGAAAATCATGTTCTCCGGCATCCAAAGCGCCAATCCCCAAACAAAGAGGCAGGAAAGGGCAATGGAGAACGGTGCGGCTGTGAGAGCCAGCAGCCAGCTTTCCCTGCCGAACATCCGGCGGATCTGCCGCTTGGTCGCCCCCAGAGCACGGAGAATGCCGATTTCCTCACTGCGGCCCGACAGGATCCCCTCCATGCTCCCGGCGATTCCCACGCAGCAACTGAGAAGCAGGGCCAAAATCAAGATCCCCGCCATGATGGCAATCACGAACGCGTCCGAGTTCAGCCCGAACACATACTCGGAGTAATAGCTGTCGATGAGGTTTCCCGAGATGGTTTTCACCTGGAACCGTCCGAGGACGTGGTCTTCAATGCGGTTATAAAAGGTCCGAAACAGTTCCTCCGAAATGGGCACCGTTAACGTCATGAGCCGGTGGAAGGCCACCCGTCCGCTTGCAAAGGCAGGCTCCGAGGGGGAAACCAGAAGCGCCGGAAATCCGGTAACATAAACTGCATATGTGTTATTTGGGTTTGTCAGGGCGTTCGACTGCTCCGCAAGATACCCAACCAATGTAAAGGTTCTTTCTTCCTCCACGCCGTCCACCGGAATGACTTTCAGCGTCACTTCCTCGCCCAGCTGCCACTGCCCGTCCTCCCGGATGGCCAGCATGGCGCTGCGCTCCATGGCAATCTCCCCGGCCTTTTCCGGCAGCCTGCCTTCCAGCACCTGGCGGCCCAGAAGATCGGCGCCGGTTTCATCATACCAGCCGAGGTAGATGTTCGTATCCTGGATCCCGGCAGATACATACACATGGCCGATGGTGTCAAAATACCCCATCTCGGCAAGATCGCCGTCCGTAAGCTCCGGGGTATCCAGAAGAAAGGCGTCCTCATAGCCAAGGCGCTTGTTGTTTCTCTCCATCTGGCCGAGGATCACCCCCTGGATGCACAGCACCAGGGTGGTGACCAGAAAGACGGACAGGAAAATCCCGATCAGCAGGCTCAGGTAAGCCTTTTTATTGGCCCGCAGCCGGGCCGCTGCCATGCGGCTTACGGTAAGGGCTTTCATACCGTCACCCCGCTGTCCCCGGCGATCTTCCCGTCTTCCAGCTTGATAACCCGGTCGGCCTGCTCCGCCACATGCAGGTCATGGGTCACCAGCACCAGGGTGATCCCCAGCTCGTGGCTGACGGTGCGCAGGAGGGTCAGCACCTCCCGGCCTGCCTTGCCGTCCAGGTTTCCGGTGGGTTCGTCCGCAAAGAGAATGGCAGGTTTGTTGGCAAGGGCCCGGGCGATGCAGAACCGCTGCTGCTGGCCGCCGCTCATGGCGCTGGGCAGATGGCTCATCCGGTCCCGGATCCCCAAAAGGTCAATAATCCGGTTTAAGTATGCTTCATCCGGCTGCCGGGAGTCCAGCATAACGGGAAGCAGGATGTTTTCGTAGCCCGTCAGCTCCTTCACAAGATTGTAGCTTTGGAACACAAAGCCGAACCGCCGGCGGCGCAGGACGGAGAGCTGATTGTCGTTGTACTTGTAAAGGTCGTTTTCCCGGTAATAGACCGTCCCCTTGGTGGGCTTGTCCAGCCCGCCCAGCAGGTGCAGCAGTGTGGATTTTCCGCTGCCGCTGGGGCCTGTGATGGCGGTGAAGCTCCCGGAAGCCAGGGAAAGGCTTACATCGTCCAGGGCAAAAACAGAAGCTTCGCCTGTCTGGTAGATCTTACTCAAATTTTCGCAATGCATAATTTCCATGTGCATTCCTCCTTTGAGAATATCCTAACAAGCGAAGCTTACATGTATCTTGCGGGAAGCTTAAGAATTCGTAAGATTCCCGTCTATGACCGGAAGTGTGATCTCCATTTTCAGTCCTTTCTCCGTATTGGACGCGGTAATGGTGCCGTGATGCCGGCGGATGATCTCCCGGACAATGGAAAGGCCGATCCCCGCCCCCTGGCTGCTCTGATGCTCAGCCCGGTAAAACCGTTCAAACAGATGGGGCAGGTCCTTATCCCGGACGCCCCCGCCGTCATCTTCCAGAGTGCAGAAAAAGGCAGCATCGGTTTTCTCCAGGCAGACCCAGATGGTTCCTCCCTCGCAGGTGTGCTCACAGGCGTTTTTCAGAAGATTCAGGAACGCCTCTCCCATCCATTTTCCGTCGCAGCGCATAACCGCGTTTCCCGTGACGCACAGCTTTCTGCCAGGAAAGGCCGTGGTCAGCAAATCCCACTGCTGCCGTACCAGGGCGTTCATATCCTGTTCCTGAAACGCAAAGCTGTACCCGTCGGCGCAGAGCCGCTCCAGGCGGAGAAGCCCCTGAATGAGGTTTTCCATCCGGGAAATCTGCTCCAAGCTTTCCTCCATGTGGGGCGCGGCATCCATTTCGGTATAGAGCCGTATGGTGGTCAGGGGCGTTTTCAGCTGGTGGGAAATGTCCGCAGTCAGCGCGCTGGTGCGGCTGCATTCCTCTTTTTCCAGCTCCCTTGCCCGGATCAGCCGGTCCTGCAATTCGCAGATTGCATTTTGCAGCATATCAATACCGTCTTCCCCCAGGGCCACATCCATAAGTTTTCCCCCGTGGTTTAAAAAGGCTTCCGCTTCCTCCCGGAGCTTTCGGATTCGTTTGTGATCCCGAAGCCGCAGGAAAAGCAGCCATGCGCAGGCTGCCCCCAAAAGGGCAGTCAGGCAAATCAGTCCACCCATTGATAGCCCACTCCCCTGACGGTTTTGATCCGCTCACTGCCGATCTTCTCCCGAAGGCGGCTCACATGGACGGAAAGGGTATTGTCATCTACAAATCTGGCGTCCGCGTCCCACAGGGCATCCAGCAGGTGCTCCCGGGTGACGATCCCCGGGTGGGAAATCAGGCACTGCAAAATCTTATATTCCGTCAGCGTCAGGTTCAGCGGAACGCCCGACAGGCTTGCCTGCATCTTCTCCGTGTCCAGGCAGATCCCACCCCGAAGCTTTACGGAATCCGGCTTTGGCTGGTTTCGCAGCAGCACTCGGATCCGGCTGAGCAGCTCCTGAAGCCGGAAGGGCTTGGTTACATAGTCGTTTCCCCCGGCGTCCAGGCCTCTCACCACATCGTATTCTTCATCCTTTGCCGTGAGGAACAGGATGGGCGTGGTGACCCCCTGGCTGCGCCAGAGCCTGCACAGGCTGACGCCGTCCCCGTCGGGAAGGGAGACATCCAGCAGCACCAGCTGCACATTGTCAGAAAGCTTCCCCCTTGCCGCACAGACGGAATCAGCCTGGGCGACCTCGTACCCTTCCCGAAGCAGCAGCTCATTCAGCGCGAAGCGTAACGCCCCATCGTCTTCCACCAACAGAATCTTCATACTGCCCCTCCTTCCGATTGGGTCATTTTGTAGAATCATATCATATCCAGGGCGGTTTTTCAATTCATGACATTCTCTTTCGCGCTTATCGGCTGAACTCAGCAGTGGGGCAAATTGGAATTTGGCGAATTCCCAGAAATGCTTTGGCTCCCCCTATGGGGGAGCTGTCACGGCCTTAGCCGTGACTGAGAGGGCCCTCTCCGCCCCCTACGGGGGCACCTCTCCCAAAGGGAGAGGCATGGGCGGCTGCGCCGCCAGCCTGACAAATTCCAATTTTTCTGTTTGTTCCGGAAAGCAGATATGCATATTCTCTTTTAAC